>NZ_JBIWKD010000002.1:0-341728 GCF_044765485.1 Streptomyces sp. NPDC102451
CCGCGAGTACACCCCCGCCAACAGCGGACAGCACATCATCCACACCGGGGGAGAGCGCGCTTCCCATCTGCAGCTCCCCGTGAAGACCAGCTGATATGAGAGGGCTCGGTCCCGTCTGCGGACGGGACCGAGCTGCAACCCTTGCAAGGCTGTCAACACTTTTCCCGTCTTTGGGTCCGTCGCGCGTGCTCGCCCAGCTGCCGGGTGATACGTCCGAGTGGGCCCGACGGTAGTCGTTGCACCTCAATGGACCTGTCGTGCGATATGGCTGGACAAGTTGACTGCTCGGGAGGAGTGCGCCGTGTGCACCGCTCGCCTCCTTGAATGTTGACATTTAGTTTGTAGTCGCCTGAGGATGGCGTCAGGGCCCGCATCGCCGCCGGGGACAGAGCTCGCGACGTCGAGTTCCTGGAGCGGGCCGGCGAGCAAATGCGTGCAAGGGGATGATTTCGTGATACTGGTCACCGCGGCCAACGGCAATCAAGGTAATCATCTGATTCCACGACTTCTGGAAGCCGGCCAGGCGCTCCGTGCGTGCGTACGCTCCGAAGAATCGGCGCAGTCTCTTCGCTCTGGCGGCGTGACCGATGTCGTTGTCGGTGACATCGCCGATTCCGCGGTGATGGCACGCGCCATGCACGGGGTGGACAAGGTCTATTACGTCGGGCCGACTCTTCACCCCGAGGAGCGAGAGATGGGGTTTGCCGCCATTGACGCGGCGCGGGAAGCCGGGGTGAAGCACTTCGTCCTCAGCTCGGTACTCCATGCGATTCTCACCGACCTCACCCAGTACGAGGTCAAGCGTGATCTCGAGGAACATCTGCTCTCGTCCGGGATGGAGTTCACGATTCTCCAGCCTGCCAACTACATGTTGCGACACAGGCTCAAGCCCGCTGTCGAGCGGGGCCGTTTCCGTCTCTCGTGGGCGCTGGACCGATACCAGTCGATGGTCGATCTGAGCGATGTGTCCGAGGTGGCCGCTGCCGTCCTGGTCGACAGCGATCGCCACGCAGGAGCGACCTATGAACTGGTCGCGCCCGGTCGCTACACGGCACACGACATAGCGGCGGTCATATCCGAGGTGCTGGGGCGCAAGGTAGCTGCCGAGCGAATCGATGCCGACGAGTTCACGGCGGCGTCCATGGGCGCGGACCACGAGATCCGCTTTCCCTATCACACCAGCGCGGCGCGAGCGATCAGCAAACGCTACAGCAGCCATGATTTCACCGGTAATCCTCATGCTCACGTGGCTGCTCGGCCGTGAGCGACGAGGGTCTGTACAGCGATCACCGTACAGACCCAGGCTCGGGCACCCGCGTTGCCCACGAAGGGGCAGTCGACCGAGTAGATCATCCGGTCGGTGCCCAGGACTTCGGTGCAGAAGCGCAGGTGAGGTGCGGTGAACATGCCGCTGGGGGTGTACCAGACGTTTTGCCGCACGTAGTCACCGATGCTCCGGTCGAGCCCCGTCGCGCGCTGGGGCAGTGCCTCGTCGAGACGGTCCAGGAACCAGGGGATCATCTCGCCCCAGTGACCGAGCGAACGCGGCGAAACGGCCGGGGTGACGGCCGCAGGCGGCCGCCAGTCGGTCATTGACCCCTCCTACCAGTTCGGGCGCCACGTCGGCCGGAAGGGACTGTGTGGTGAGGTTGGACAGTACCTGTACGTCGATGCCGTGGGCGTCAATGTCGGCGATGCGCCCCTGGTCGAGATCTTCCAGCTCCTCGGGGGCGGGGGAGTAGGGGAGTCCGCCGACCGGTGAGTACGCCGTCGCGAAGTGCGGGCTCACCTCCGCTGCTCGCCCGGCGGATGCCCGCGCCACCGCGGTGTCGAGGGTGTGCTCCTCGATGGTGATCAGCTTCATGCTTCCCGTTCCTGACGGCTCGAAGGTGGCTGTCATCCCTGGTCCTCCTCACCGAGCCAGGCGAACGCGGACTTCTTGATGGCGCTTTCCAGTTCGCTTCCCTTCGTGGCGAAGGTGCGCAGAACGGGAAACCCGCTCATGTCGAGCACGTAGGCCAGTGCCCCGTACTCGCGCGGATACCTGGCCACCACCTCGGGGTCGATGTCCCTGATTCCGGAAGGAAAGGTGAAGGTGGCGAAGTCGTACACGCTCTTGCGGTCGACGATGCGCCATACGCCGTTCCGGCGCTCGATCCGGTCGATGAAACGGTTGTGGCCGTTGCACCCCAGATTGAGGCTGCTGTTCTCGGCGATGATGACCGCGTTGGTCTCGCTGACGGCGCGGGAGCCGTCCGCAGAGAACGTCACTGCGGGAGAGGTGATGAGGTGCTTGGTGCGCAGGTCCGTGGAGGCCATCCGCGCTGACGCGTCGACGAAGTCCGAGGCCGCCCCCTCGAACCAGGTGATCTCGATCTGCGCTCCCGGGTGGAACAGCGCTCGGAGCCTGTCCCATCGGCCCAGGTCTCGGTGGATCCAGCCTGTCATGAGGTCGGCGATGTCCTGGCGGTCCTGGAGTGTTGTCGTTATCGGCATATCCCCAGTCTCCGACCGTTTCATCGATAGGGACCAATTGATAGATCTGATCTATTGTTCGCTGAGAACGATTGGAGGTCAGCGTGGAACTACGTCACCTGCGCTATTTCGTGGCTGTGGCCGAGGAGTGCCACTTCGGCCGTGCTGCCGCACGGCTGCACGTCACCCAGTCGACGCTCAGCACACAGGTGAAGGCACTCGAACGCGAGGTGGGGGGCCCTGTCTTCGTCCGCACCAGCCGCCGGGTCGAACTGACAGAAGCGGGAGACCTGCTGCTGATCGAGGCACGGCGTGCACTGGCGCAGGCCGACCGAGCCCTGGACGTCGCCCGGCAGTCGGTCAGAGGTGAGACCGGGGCAGTACGGATCGGCTTTTCCGGGGTCGCGGTGTTGGAAGGCATCCTCTCCGGGGACCTGCGGCGCTTTCACCGAGCTCACCCCGCGGTCGAGCTTCATCTGACCGAGCTCCCGCCCTCCGCACAGGTTCAAGGCATCCAGGACGGCACACTCGACGTCGGGTACAGCCCCGACAACGGTCTCCATGACACGGACGGTCTTGCGGTGACGCGCGGAGCCCGGACGAACCTCTCGGTCGCTGTCCGCCACGACCACGCACTCGCCTCCGAGGCCTCGGTCACCCCAGGGGACCTGGAGGGCGAGAACCTCATCGTGTACGCAACCGACATGGGTGACCAGAGCGTGCTCGACCGATTGGGGGCCGCCCGGGCGGAGCACGGGACCCACGTCCATCTCGTGACCAGCACCCTCGGCGCCCTTGCACTCGCCTCTGCCGGCGTCGGTGTGGCTCTGGTTCCGGCCGCTGCGGAGCGCATCGCACTGCCGGAACTCATCTACCGACCCCTGCTGGGCATGGCGGCAGATGTGGAGGTGATGAGGCTCAGTCGCCCCGACGAACTCTCCGGATCGGTACGCGCATTCGTCAGATCGTGTGCGGAGCCGCTCCCCGCTCAGGAGCGGTGACCCGGAGCCGGGAAGCGGCCGGCCTGTCAGCTTCCCCCGCCCCTGTCCGCCCAGGTCAGCCCAGGGTCCAGATCTGATTCGTGCCGCCTGTGGCGGCCCACTGCTGGAGGGCCGTGCCGGGTGTGGCGGACTCCTTGGGCACGTCGACCACCCATCCACTGCTGAGGTTGACCAGGGTGTACGAGGCGTTCGAGGAGGAGGTGTACGCGCCGGCGGCTTGTAACACCCACTGTTGGTTGGTGCCGTTGTTGCAGGTCCACACGTCCAGGCGGGTACCTTGTGCCGCTGACCGTCCGGGGATCTCCAGGCACTTTCCGCTGCCGCTGTCGACCAGGGTGTAGACGTTCCCGCGGACCTGGTGGAGCGTCCATCGTTGGTTGGCGCCCCCGGTGGCCGGCCACTGGATGACACCCGCTCCGTCGGTGCTGTCGGCGCCGCTGACGTCCATCAGAAGCCCGCTTGCCGCGCTGGTGAGGCGGCGGGTCCCGGAGGGATTGGACGTTCCCGTCCAGGTCCCGGCGCCCACATCGAGAGTCCAGGAGTTCTGCCAGCCGACTGCCACGGTGGTCCCGCTGATGGTCAGGGGCAGCCACACCATGGGGGACGAGCCAAGATCACTGGTGTTCCAGCGGTCGCCCGCGTAGATGTACGTGGTGGCCGAAGTGCCCTGCACCGGGATGATGTTGGCTGTTTGCGAGTCGTAGGTCTTGCTGCCCGGGGGCGCGAAGGTACGGAATGAGGACCAGGGCCCGGAGAGCGAGGTGGCGGTCGCGTAGACGTTGTCGTTGGTTCGCCAGCCCGTCAGGTTCGACGCGAGCAGGTAGTAGCGACCGCCGGTGTTGACCATCGCGGGCGATTCGACGTCGGAGAAGACCGTGACCGTGCTCTCGACCGAGAGGTAATCGTCGGAGAGCCGTTCGATGCGCAGGCCGGTGGCGGGGTCCCGACGCATCAGGTACCCGGATCCGTCGGAGTCCTGGAACAGGCCGAGGTCCTTGCTCTGGCGGCCCAGCGGCTGGGAACTGCCCCGGTAGTCGTAGGTGCCGCACGGTGTCCTGCTGGTGGCGATACCCGCCTTCGCCTCACCGTACGAGGGGCTGTCGATGTGCAGGTACATCACATACGTCGAGGTGGACGCGTTGTAGATGACCTTGGGGCGCTCCACGATGCGGCCCGGGCCCAGGTCGCCGCCGGCCTGCCGTTTCAGAGCGGCACCCTGATAGGACCAGTGGGACAGATCCGTGGAGCGGTAGCAGTCGATGGACTGGAAGCTGGTGTCGGACGAATCCCTGCCGATCTTGTTCTCTCCGAAGGCGTACCAGGCGGGACCGACCTTGACGATGCCGAGGCCGTGCATCTGCAGGGCCCTGCCCGAGGTGTCGGTCCAAGACGTGCCGGGGGTGAACGTGCTGGTCGGGTCGGCGTGCGCGGGCGGCACCGCCACCAGCACGGCGGCTGCGGTGGCGATGAGGGTGAGGGCGCCCGTGAATAGGCGTCGGGCGGATGTCAGGAGGCGCGCGAGCATGAGTACCTCATGGAGTTCCAGTGATGTCTGCCAGGACGGTGGTGATCGTCTGAGGGTGAGCCCCACCCGGACAGGGTGAAGTTCCGCCCGGCCCGTTCCCGCGCCGTGGGGGGGGGGGGGGGGGGCCCGGCGCCGCCCCGGGGGGGGGGGGGCCCCCCCCCCCCCCGCCCGGCGGGGGGGGGGGGCCCCCCCCCCCGGGGTGGGGGCCGGGCCGGGCGGGGGGGGGCGGGGGGGGGGCGGCCGCCCCCCCCCCCCCCCCCCCCCCACGGCGCGGGCGGTTCCCCCTACAGCACGGTCAAGCTGTCGATGTTCGCGCCCTGCGACTGGGTGAGAGTCGCGCGAATGGTGACGTTCTCCCCTTGCGGAAGGTCCGCGGTGAGGGAGGCCGACGCCCACGTGTCCCAGCTCCCGGTGGGTGGCATGGCGAGGGTGCCGCCCTTCGTGCCGTTGACGTCGATGGCCAAGGGGCGTTCCGTGCTGCCTCCGTTGGCGTAGCGGATGATGAGCTGCTTCGTGCCGGCCGTGGGAACCGCGACCGTCCACGCGAGGGTGGATCCCGCGGCGGAGGTTCCGGTGGAGTCGGCGTAGCCGGTGCCGGTATAGCCGGGGTGGACGGTGTCGATGATGTAGGCGCTGTCGAGCCTCGCGCTTTCGGCCTGATGGACCGTCCCGCCGCCGACCCGGGGGAATGAGGCGCCGCTGGGCTCGATGGTGGCGGCATTGCCGCCGCCCGTGGACACGGGTATCACCGGTGTGACGACACTGAGGACCTTCGCCCCCGCGTCCCATGCGCACCCGGTGCCCTTGTCACTCAGGATGGCCGCCGCCTCGCTGGTGAAGGCGGGCAGGGTGGCACCACGGTTGACCCGCATCCCCACCGGGCTGTCCAATCCGTGTATGCGGACGAGGTAGCGACGTCCGCCCGGTGCGCCGTCGTACGTTCCCTGCGGATGTGCGATGACGACGCGGGTGGAGGAGTCGGTGAAGGTGAGCCGGGTGACGCTTGTCTTCTTGGCGGTTCGGTACTCCTCGGTCACCCCGTCGTCCTCGACCAGTTCGAACACGCCGTCGGCCCCTGCGTAGACATCCATCTCGAGCTGCCGCTTGGTGAGGTAGGCGGTGCTCTGCGCGTAGGGGTACTTGGGAAGAATCGCCCCGGCCTTGACGAACAGCGGTGCTTCGCCGGTGCGGGTGGTGTAGGAGAGGTCCGCGGTGTCGGACCCGGTGTGCTTGGCGTCCGTCCAGAAGTTGTACCAGCGGACTCCCGCGGGCAGCCAGACCTGTTGGACGCCTCCGCCGTCGGACGTCAGGGGGGCGACGAGGAGCGAGGGGCCCCAGAGGTACTGCAGGTCGTGGTTGTAGGCGCGGGTCCGGTCCTGGTAGTCGATCACCATGGCCCTCGCCATCGGCATGCCGGTGGCGGAGGCCTGGTGCGCGAGCGTGTAGATGTACGGCATCAGGCTGTATCGCAGGTGACTGTACTTCGCGAACTCCGCCTGCGCTTGCGTACTTTGGTCGAGCGGCCAGCGCGACGCCCTCTTGCCGTGGTCCCGGACCGAGGCGGAGGTATGGGGGCGCCAGATCGGGGAGAGGCTGGCCCAGGCGACGGGCCAGTTGCGGTAGAAGGCGTCGGAGACCGTGCCGCCGTCGAAGCCGCCGCCGTCGATGTTGGCGAAGGGGAAGCCACCCAGGCCGGCCGTCTGCATGCCCCGGATCTGACTCCGCATCTCATCGTAGGTCTGGCTGATGTCACCCGTCCAGTAGTGCCCGTAGCGCTGCTGGCCCGCGGTGGCACCGCGACTCCAGGTCCACGGGCGCTTGGCGGTCCCGATGTGCCCGGCGCCGGAGGGATCCCAGCCTTCCTCACCGACCCCCTTGTGCAGGTTCAGGAAGTAGGCGTTGCGGTCCTCCGCCCATGTGCGGCCGTCTGCCATGCGCGCCGTGTACGGGATTCCTCCGAGGTCGTCGGTCTCATCGATCCACAGGGCATCGCCGGGGAAACCGAGGGACGGGTTGAGCGCCTTGTCCCAGAAGACCTTCCACACCCAGGCGCGGGCGTCGGGATTGCTCCAGTCGGGAACGGCGTTGTTCTCCTTCACCTTCTGGAGGTCCGCTGCCGCGACGCTGTACCCGGGCGGTGGACCGCCCTTCCACCCGGCCATCTCGTTGGTGTTGTTGCGGTTGTAGTCCAGGGTCACGGTGATGCCGTTCTCGGACGCCCACTTCTTGTAGCCGGCGGGGTCGGGCCAGCGCTCGTCGCTGAACTCGAACCATGATCCGGACCAGGAGCCGGAGCCTTCGCGCCAGCGGTTGTCGTTGACCTGGTGGTCGAAGGGGAACCCTGCGGCGCGGTGCAGGCCGACCTTCTCGCGCCACCAGTCCTGGTCGCTCTCGGTGGGGAAGCTCTTGTCGGACATGTGGAGACCGAAGATGGACAGCTGTGGCAGTCGCGGACGGCCTGTGAGCTGGGTGTAACGGTCGAGGAGCTGTGCGAACCGGGGGCCGTTGATCAGGAAGTAGTCCAGCTGGGGGCGCACGCCCCCGGCGTCGTGAGCATCGGCCGAGAACGAGTAGCCGTTGCTCCCGCCGAAGCTGAAGGTCGTGTCGAACGTGGTGTTGAAGAAGACGCCGTAGCCCTTGCTGGAGAGGTAGAACGGCACGATGGCGGGTGCCTGATTGTTGGGGTTGTCGGCAGCCGCCGCCGCGTCGGCATAGTTGTGGGAGACCGTGTCGCCGGTGCGGTCGAGCCGTGGTGTGCGGCCGAGCACTCCGTGTCCCGCTTTGAGGAAGCGCTCCTCGGCGGGCGGCGGGACGAATGCTCCGGTGGTGACGGAGTGGTTCGTGCCGCTCCAGGTGATGCTGCGTGTGGAGTCCTCCTTCGCCAGCAGAGCTCCAGTGTCCCGTGCGTAGAACTCCAGACGCAGCGGCTTCTTGTGGAGAACGATGCGAAGGCCGTTGCCGGCGGCGGTGTTGAACTCGAGCGTGTTCGTGTTGACCTTGAGGGTCAGGCTGCCGCCCAGAGACGTGTGGCTCTGAGGCTGCACCATCTCGTACCGGGTGTCGGAGAAGAAGTCCTCTCCGGCGCGGGCCGCGCGCACCCTGACCATCTGGTCCCCGTAAGGGGTGAGCCGCAGTCGTTGACCGGTCACGCTGGTGACGGTGATGCTGCGGCCCTCGGTGGTGTGTGAGGCGTAGTCGCCGAATTGTTCCCGTACGTCGGCGGCTGCGAAGGCGTGCTGCGGCAGAGTGGTGACCGCGCCGGCGGCCAGTACACCTGCAGCTGTCGAGAGCAGGGTCCTGCGCTTGATCTGATCGCGCTTCATGGTGTCTCCAATGCGGGTGGCTGTCTGGGGCGGATCAGCGTTCTCACACACGGGGTGCGTGGGGATGGGGCCGCGCGCAGCACCCGACGGGTACGGAGCTGCTGTCGCTGCGCCGACAAGCCGACGGCGGCTGAGTCGCGCTTGCCGGGACGGCACACACACAGAACTGACGACAGGTCAGTGTGTCGTCCCGGCAAGCGTCCAGGTGACGGTGTCGGTGTGAGTGGCCCCGCCGATGGATGCGCTGACCGAGACGGTGTTGGCCCCCGGGCGCAGGGTCACACCCGGCCACGTGAAGATGTGGTCCGAGCTGCTTCTGATGCCCAGCATGGAGCCATTGAGGACGGCGGTGACCTGCGAGGCGTTGGAGTACACCTTCAGCTCGGTCACGGGCTCCGTACGTGAGGTCCAGCGCCGACTGGTGATGTGGAGCGTGGGTGTGGAGGCCCAGTTCGCCTTGTACCAGTAGAAGGCGTCCTTGCGGGTGGCCCGGTCGTGGGTGACCAGACCCTTGTCGTTGATGCCCGGCCTGCCGCCCTCGTTCCGGCCGTCGGAGGCGAAGTCGAACATGTTCCACACGAAGGTGCCCCAGATGAAGGGCCGGGCGGCGAGCTGTTTCCAGGAAGCCTCGTGGAGCAGCGCCTGGTACTCCTCCGGGTGGAACGAGCCGCCCGCGCTGGGCGCCGACGGATTGAGGGCGTGCTGGGCGGGGTTCGCCCCGGCGCCGTATTCGGAGACCGCGAAGGTGCGACCGGGGTCGGCCTTGTGCAGGCTGTCGGCCCAGCCGCCCAGGCCGTCGTAGGAACCCCCGTACCAGCCGAAGTACTTGTTGTACGCGACGGTGTCCGCGTGGTCGGTCACCTTGGCGTTGTCGCCGAGGTTGTTGGCGTAGGTGCTGATGCGGTCCGGGTCCTCGCTCCTGACGAGCCCGGCGAGCTCCGCCAGCAGTGCGTTGGTAGGGGTGTCGTCGGAGCGTTGCTCGTTGCCGATGCCCCAGAAGACGATCGAGGGGTGGTTGTAGTTCTGCCGGATCAGTTCGCGCAGCTGGTCGCGCGTGGTTGTGGTGAAGGCCGTGGAACCGGTGATGTGATTGACCAGGGGTATCTCCGCCCACACGACCACGCCGGCCCCGTCCGCGAGGTTGTAGTTCTTCTGGTCGTGCTGGTAGTGCGCCATCCGCACCGCTGTGGCGCCGAGTTCCTTGATGAGGGTGAAGTCCTGAGTGTGGTCGGCGTCGTCGACGGCCCAGCCGTCCTGGGCGCGGTCCTGGTGCAGGTTGACGCCGTGCAGGCTGAGATGCCTGCCGTTGAGCGAGAACCCGTTGTTCGCGTCGAGGCTGAAGTGGCGCAGGCCCAGTGGCTCGGTGACCACGTCCCTGACCGTTCCGTCGGTCGCGTCTCGTACCTCGATGTGGGCGCTGTACTGGTAGGGGTCCGTCAGACCGTTCCACAGACGTGGTTTCGCGATGGTCAGTGTCTGTACGACGTCAAGTCCGCTGTCGGCCCTGATCGTCTGCTTGGGGCTGCTGCTGTCGGCCACGATCGTGCCGTCGGTGGCGGTGACGATGGCTCGCACCACCACGGATCGACTGGTGCTGTTGTTGTTGAAGACCTTCGCTGTGACGTCGACAGTCGCTGAGACGGTGGTGACGCTCCTCTGACGCAGATACACGCCGGGACCGGCGTAGTCCAGCATCCGCACCGCGAGTCTGTCGACCGCGTAGAGGCTCACGTTGCGGTAGATGCCGCCCTGGAACGTGTAGTCCGCGTCCAGCGGAGCGATATCGGGATCGGGGGAGTTCGTCACCCTGACCGCTATCACGCTGTCCTTGCCCGGAGTGAGGGTCTCTGTGGCGCCGAACCGAAAGCGCGAGTATCCGCCTCGGTGCCGGCCGAGGTGGACTCCGTCGACCCAGACGTCGGCTACCTGGTTGGCCCCGGCGAACTGGAGGAAGAGCATCCTGCCCGACAGGTTGGCCGGTACGGTGACGTGCTTGCGGTACCAGCCGACACCCCGGTAGTAGTCGTTGCCGCCGTCCGCGCCGTCCGAGGCGTTCCACGTGTGCGGCACGCTGGTCGCGCTCCATGCCGCGTCGTCGAAGCCGACGGCCTGGGCACCCGCGGCGTCGCCCCTGTGGAACCGCCAGCCGGAGTTGAGGCTCAGCCAGGTGCGTAAGGCGGGTGGGTTGTAGGTCTGGGCGGCTGCAGCCGAGCCGCCGCCGGCGAGGGTGGCGGCGACGCCACCTGCGATGGCGCCCAGAACCTGCCGCCTGCTGGAGAGTTCCTTCATGGCGTGCCCTCCCTGGAGGTGTGGGGGATGCCCTCCCGGCAACAGTTCGCCTTACGTAAGGCATCCGAATGACGGTGACTATGTATGTGAACGATGATCTCTCACATGAACCTCGATAAGTGGCGAGGCTAGGCCTGGCGGGAGTGCAGGGTCAACCCTGCTGCACTAGGCGAGAGTTCGAACGTCGGATGCCTGGTGAGTTCATGTGGGTGAACGCAGGGCGTGGTCGCACGGTCCGCGGTGCCGCTGACGTCGGCGGGCGGGCGCCGACCGCGGGTGGCGGGATCGATGGCCCGGTCTGCAGCTTAGGTCTCGGTTGGCGTGTTGTGAACTGTTCGGTTGTCTTGAGCCTTGACGAAAAAAGAAACGAGACAGCACACTGTCCACCATCGCCCTCGCTGGGTGAGGTCAGCTTGTCGCCATGGATGAGCAGGACCAGTACGCGATCAACTCCGCTTTGTTCCGGCTCCGTTGTTGGATCTGAGTCCCGGTCGGAACAGGCAATCCTCCCATTGGGTCTGCTCGGCTCGCTACGCCGGGCGATGTCTCGGCCTGTGCCCGGACACTGTGTGGTGGGGGCACACCGACTCCCTGCCGCTGATGGCCCGAACACGCATGCCCAGGTGGACATGGAGTCGCACGAGGGCCATGTCGACCTCTCGCGAGAGCGATAGCTCTTCCCTTGATTCCTGCGCGCTGTCCCTGCAGCCACGCGCTCCCACGAACGGAAGATGAGGACCGATGAAATCTCGATGGATGGTGCTGGCGCTCGCCGCCACGACAGGCGCGGGTCTGGCCATGCCGCAGGCGGTGGCGTCACCGAAGCCCGTGGCCCCCGCAGTATCGGCCCAGACGCCGGCGGAGGCCGTAGCCCCCTTGCTGGACAACGGTCTGGCGGTCGACGCGCCGTTGATGGGCTGGAGCGGCTGGGGGTTCCTCCAGCGGGACCCCACAGCAGGGAAGTTCAAGGCGCAGGTCGACGCCCTCGTCTCGAGCGGACTGAAGGACCTCGGCTACAACTACGCCAACATGGACGACTTCTGGTACAAGTGCCCGGGCAGTCAGGGCCCGGACGTGGACTCCAACGGCCGCTGGGTGACGGACGAATCACTGTTCCCGGGCAGCGGTTCCAAGGACGGCATGCACGTCCTCGGGGACTACGTGCACGGCAAGGGCCTGAAGTACGGCCTGTACGTGACACCAGGCATCTCCGCACAGGCAGTGGCGAAGAAGACGAAGATCAAGGGTACCTCGTACACCGCGGACCAGATCGCCATGACGAGCAGCGCGAGCAACTTCAACTGCAAGGGCATGCGGAACATCGACTTCAGCAAGCCCGGAGCACAGGAGTTCATCGACTCCTGGGCGCAGCAGTTCGCCGACTGGGGGGTGGACTACCTGAAGCTGGACGGCGTCGGCCCCTCGAAGACGGCCGACGTCAGGGCTTGGTCCAAGGCTTTGGAGAAGACAGGCCGGCCGATCGCCCTGAACCTGTCAGCCAGTCTGTCCGCCTCCTCCAGCTGGTCGGAGCTCTCGAACTCCTGGCGTATCGACGGTGACATCGGGGCGAGCCCGAAGGGCTACAGCTTCCCGCTCACCAGCTGGGAGAACGTCTACAAGCGGTTCGACGACGCGGCCAAGTACCAGCCCTACGCCCGGAAGGGAGGCTGGAACGACCTGGACTCCTTCGGTGTCGGCAACGGTGACAACGACGGCATCACCCCGCCGCAGCGGCAGACGAACATGGCGCTGTGGGCCCTGGCCAGTTCCCAGTACATGCTGGGCGCCGACCTGACGAACCTCGATCCCGCCGACAAGGCGCTGCTGGCCAACAAGAGGCTCATCGCGATCGACCAGGACGGCATTCCGGCCGCTCGGGTGGTCAAGGACGGCAACCAGCAGGTATTCGCCAAGCGTGAGAAGAACGGCACCTGGTACATCGGTGTGTTCAACACGGACACCACCTCCAGTCACACCTTCAGCCTCCCGCTGGCCAAGCTCGGGCTCAGCGGCTCGGCGAAGATCACCGACATGATCAACAACGACAAGCCGCTGGGCACCGTCAGCACTTACACCACCAGCGTGGCCCCCGGCGGGGTCGCCCTCATCTCGGCGGTGCCCACCTCCGGGACGGGCGGCACCGGCGCCCTGGTCAGCGCCCAGACCGGCAAGTGCATCGACATCGACGGCAACATCTACCTCTCCGGTACCAAGGCGCAGATCTGGGACTGCAACGACGGCCTGAACCAGCTGGTCACGCCGACCTCCAGTGGTGAGCTGCGCACCATGGGCGCCACGGAATGCCTTGACGTCTTCGAGAACGGGACCACTCCCGGAACCAGGGTCTCGCAGTGGAACTGCCACGGCGGTACATCGCAGAAGTGGACGGTGAAGAGCGACGGCACCATCGTCGCCCAGAAGTCCGGCCTGTGCCTGGACGTGAAGGGCGGGAAGACCGCGAACGGTACCGAACTGCAGCTCTGGACCTGCAACGGCACAGACGCCCAGAAGTGGTCGTGGGCCGGCCGCTGAACCGCGCCCCGCTCGATGTGATGCGTGACGGTGCCCCCGGTCGCCCCCAGCGGCCGGGGGCACCGGCGCGTGCTGAAGCATCGAGGGACACCTGTGGGACGAGGCGCGGGACGGGCGCCGTGGGGACCAGGCGGTACGGCGCCTCGGCTCGTTCTCGGACGGGGCGGGGTGGCCGTGACCCTCGAACGTGTCACGACGGGACGAGAACGGCGGCAGGGCGCTTCGGCGTCACGCCCCGCCGCCGTCACCGGCCCGGTGGTGCGGCCGGTCCCGGTGCCACCGCCTCCCGCGGTGACACCGGAGTCAAGGTGTCGGTCAGCCGGGCAGGACCCACCTCTGGTTGGCGCCGGTGTTGCACGTCCACAGCTGCAGCTTGGTGCCATCGGCCGAGGAAGCGCCCGAGGCGTCAAGGCACTTGCCCGACTGAGGGTTTCTCAGCGTGTCGTTGGCCTGCTGCACCCACTTCTGGGCCCCGGAGTTGTTGCACCCGTAGAGCTGGACCTTCGTCCCGTCGGCCGATCCGCCACCGCTGATGTCCAGGCACTTGCCCAGTGCTCGCAGCGTGTCGTCGGTCCCGACCGTCCACCTCTGGGCCGCCGTGCGGTTGCACGTCCACAGCTGTACCTGTGTGCCGTTGTCACTCGAGCCACCGGCGACGTCGAGGCACTTGGCACCGATACCCGTGACAGCGCCCTCCCGGGGGCCCGTCGTCCCTCCCAGCTCCTTGATGCGGACATTGCGGAAGGAGACGTCATCGCCGTTGCTGTGGTTCTGCAGGCCGATATGGCCCTGCTGGAGGCTACGGGCGGGATCGGTGTTGGTGAAGTCGTTGATCTTGCGCCCGTTGAGGAAGACCTGGAGACGTTCTCCCTCGACCCGGATCTCGTAGGTGTTCCACTCTCCCGGTGGGTTGAGTGCCGCGTCGCGAGCAGCCAGGTCGGCCGAGGCGGAGCCGTAGACGGACCCTGTGGTCCGCTCAGGTGTATCTGTCGCGTCGATCTGGATCTCGTAGCCCTTGGTGATGGCCGACTGCGGGTCGTCGGAGGCCGGGAAGCCCACGAAGACGCCGGAGTTGTCGTCGCCGGCCTGCCGCCAGTCGAGCTTGAGGGAGTACGCCTTGTACTCCTTGGCCTGGTACCAGAACAGACCGAGACCACCCTGGGAGGTGAGCGTGGAGTCGGATTCGGTGAAGGACCCCGGTCCGGCCTGCTTCCACCCGCTGGTGCCCGAGGTGCCGTACAGGGTGGTGTAGCCCGTCTCAGGCCGGCAGTCGGCCTCCGCCAGCCGCGCGGCCCAGCGGATGCCCCCGAGCAGATGGCGGCGGAAGGAGGGATCGGTGTAGGAGTCCTCGGTGTGGCCGCCGCCCGTGTAGAAGGCCCGCCCACCCCGGTAGTCCTTGCACCAGGCGATCGGGTGGTCGTCCCCCATTGCGCCGCCGCTGTACGTGGACTCGTCGAGCGAGGCTAGGACGTGCGCCGTCGTGCGCGGGTTGGTGCGGTAGTCGTACCACTCGTCGGTCCGCTGCCAGGTCGGGCCGAGGTGGGCGGTGGCGTCGTGGGCGCGGTCCTCCACCTCCACGGTGGCAGGCTGAATCGCCGGATGGGACCGGAACAGGGCGCCGGCCAGGCCGCCGTACCAGGACCAGTCGTACTCGGTGTCTGCCGCCGCGTGGATGCCGACATACCCGCCGCCGGCCTCGATGTACCCCTCGAAGGCCGTTTGCTGGGCGGCGTTGAGGACGTCACCGGTGGTGGAGAGGAATACCACGGCCTCGTAACCGGCCAGATTGGCGGAGTTGAAGGCAGCGGCGTCCTCGGTCGCGGTGACGGTGAAGTTGTTGGCCTTGCCGAGCTCACGTAGAGCGGTCACGCCTTCGTCGATGGAGGAGTGGCGGAATCCGGCGGTTCTGGAGAAGACCAGCACGTCGTACGCCGGGTCGTCCACGGCCACGGCCGCGGAGGAGGCGGCGACGGCAGGTGTGCCGAGCTCGGGGCCGGCCGCCGCGGAGACTGCGGAGGGCAGGGCGGCGGTAGCCAGGAGGGCGCCCGCGGCCCAGGTGGCCAGGTACCTGTGGTGTCGGTTCATGGCAGGATCCACTTCTGGTTGGCACCGGAACCGCAGCTCCACAGCTGGAGCTTGGTGCGGTCGGCGGAGGCCGCTTCGGCCGCGTCCAGGCACTTGCCCGACACCGGGTTCCTCAGGGTGCCGTTCGACTGCGGCTCCCACTTCTGGGCTCCGGTGTTGTTGCAGCTGTACAGCTGGATCTTCGTCCCGTTGGCGGTCTCGCCCCGGCTGACGTCCAGGCACTTGCCGAGCGCGCGCAGCGTGCCGTCCGTGCCGACCGTCCACTTCTGGGCGTCCGTCCCGTTGCAGCCGAACAGCTGGATCTGGGTGCCGTCCGCGCTCGACGCCGCCGCCACGTCGACGCACTTGCCGCCGATGCCCGTGATCTGACCGGTCCGTGCGGTGCCCGTACTGGTGGTGAAGGTGAAGTCGTCGATGTCGAAGAGGGATCCGCTGCCCCCCTTGAAGACGAGGTGAAGGGTCGTGGTCCCGGCCGGACGGTTGGAAAGGTCCGCGGAGACGTTCTGGAAGGACTCCCAGCCTCCGGTGGCGGCCACCGCCGCCGACCCGAGCAAGGTTCCGGTGGGTGAGCCCGCCCGTACTTCCAGGGTCCCTCCGGCGTTGCCGGACGCGACGCGGGCGGTCAGCCTGGTCGCGTCGGCGAGGAGGTACGGCTTGAACGAGATCCAGTCGCCGTTCTCGATGTAGCCGACCGCCCTGCCGCCGTGTGCGGCCGTCTTGTCGACGATCCTGACACCGGCGGAGTCCCCGTAGTGCTCGGCCTGGCGTTGACTGCCCTGGCTGATGTTCTCGTCGTGGGTGGTCAGGGCCGGCTGTCCGTTCGCGCCTTTGTCGGTGTACTCGGCGTCCCAGACGCCGAAGATGTTCGCGTTGGGGTCGTGCTCACCGTCGGCGATGGTCTGCAGGGTGCCCGAGCAGCCATTGGCGGATGTCTGCGGGTGGCCGTGGCTGTCGTGTCCGATGATGAAGGTGACCTTGACCTTGGAGCAGTCGATCGTGCCGTCCTCCGGGTCGGTCACGGTGACCTTGAAGGGGACGGCGGCACCCGCGTCGACGATGGTCCCGTCGGTGGGCAGTTCCAGGGTGACGCTGGGCGCGGTGTTGCCGACGGTGATGCCCACCGAGGCCGTCGCTGTGTGGCCGGTGCCGTCGGAGACCGTCAGCTCGGCGGTGTAGCTGCCGTTGGTCGTGTAGGTGTGGGAGGGGTCGGCCGCGGTGGAGGTGCCGCCGTCACCGAATTTCCAGGCGTAGGTGAGCCGGTCGCCATCGGGGTCGGAGGTGCCCGCGGAGGAAAACTTCACCGCGAGGGGGGCTTTCCCGGAGGTGCGGTCCGCGGTGGCGGTGGCGAGCGGGGCCCGTCCGCCGGTGACGTACTCGATGCGGTAGACAGCGCTGTTCGCGTCGCCGTTGAAGTAGCCCGTGCCGTAGTCGAGCACGTACAGCGCGCCGTCCGGGCCGAAGGCCGAATCCATGACCTGGGTGCCCTGCCAGGGGAAGGCGTTGATCGACTGAACGGTTCCGTCGGACCCCTGCTCGATGCGCTTGATCCACTTACGCCCGAACTCGCCGGCGAAGAAGTCGCCGTCGAAGCTCTGGGGGAACTTGACGTCGGAGGTCGAGGCCGCGTCGTAGCGGTAGACGGGTCCGCCCATGGGGGACTCGGAACCGCTGCCGAAGTCGGGGACCGAGCCGCCGTCGTAGGGGATCCAGGCGGGCTGGGCCGCGGGGAGATCGGTCAGGCCCGTGTTGTTCGGCGAGGTGTTCTTCGGCGCTGAGCAGGAGAAGGCGTCCCCGGACTTCGAGGTGGCGAAGTCGTAGTCGACGTAGGCGTTGTTCTTGCCGGTGCAGTAGGGCCAGCCGAAGTTGCCCGCCTTGGTGATCCGGTTGAACTCGACCTGGCCGGCCGGTCCGCGGCTCGCGCTCGCACTGCCGGCGTCGGGGCCGTAGTCGCCGAGGTAGACGATGCCGGTCGCCTTGTCGACGGACATCCGGAAGGGATTGCGGAAGCCCATGGCGTAGATCTCGGGCCTCGTCTTCGCGGTTCCCGGCGCGAACAGGTTCCCCGACGGGATGGAGTAGCCGCCCGCCGCGTTCACCTTGATCCGCAGCACCTTGCCGCGCAGGTCGTTGGTGTTGCCCGAGGAACGCTGGGCGTCGTAGGCGGGGTTGCGGTTGGACCGCTCGTCGAGGGGGGCGTAGCCGTCGGAGGCGAAGGGGTTGCTGTCGTCCCCGGTGGAGAGGTACAGGTTGCCCTGGGCGTCGAAGTCGATGTCGCCGCCCACATGGCAGCAGAGACCACGGCTTGCGGGGACGTCCAGGACCTTCTTCTCGCTGGCGGTGTCCAGAGTGCCGTCGGCCTTGAGGACAAAGCGCGAGAGCCGGTTGACGCCGTCGAACGGCGTGAAGTCCGCTGATGAACCGTTCGCAGGGGCGTCCCCCGAGGGAGTGGAGAGCTTCGGGGCGTAATAGAGGTAGACGAAGCGGTTGGTGGTGAAGCCAGGGTCGACGCCGACGCCTTGGAGGCCTTCTTCGTCGTGCGAGTAGACGTCGAGTCGACCGGAGACCTTGGTGGTGCCGGCCGCGTCGGTGAGACGCAGGGTGCCGTCCCGTGAGGTGTGCAGGACGGACCTGTCGGGCAGAACGGCGAGCGTCATCGGCTCACCGGTCTCGGCCACCCCCTTGGCGAGGGTGACCTGCTGGAACTCATCGGCCGCCGGGGCGGCTCCAGCCGGGGTCTGCTGGGCGGTGAGGGCGCCCGCGGCAGCCAGCAAGGTGCAGGCGAGCGCCGCGAGAGGCCGGGTCAATCTCCTGTGCACGCGAATCCTCCGTGTGGTGACGGGGTCGGGGTGGAGCACAGGCGCGCGCCGTCGCGCCAGGGAGCCCGGTGCCCACGGGGGAGGGGAGGGCACTCGGTCCTTGTTGTCCGGTTCAGGTCAGGAAGGTAATGGCTTTTTCTTCTGACAGAAACCCTTTTGACGTATGAGGTCGCAACTTTTTCCCGCAGGGGGACAAAGCTGCGGGTGAGAGCCTGGGCTGGCCAAGGCGCGCGCCCCCGGCATTCACCCGGGGGCGCGTTCCTTTCCGCGAGGACTCGACGTGGGGCGGGGCGGCAGGGTGCCTTCAGTTCTCCTCCGGCCCCGGACGGGAGCAGCAGGTCAGCTACGGGACCACTTCTGGTTCGCGGCGCCGCTGCAGGGCCAGATGATCGCCTGGGTGCCGTTCGTGGTGCCGCCGTCGTACGCGTCCAGGCACGTGCCGGACGCCACGTTGACGATCGCGCCACCGGACGTGACACGCCACTGCTGGCTGGGCGTGTTGTTGCAGTCACTGATCACGACGGCGCTTCCGTCGGCGGTCGCGCCGCCGGTGACGCCCAGGCATTCGGTGGGGTAGATCCTGAGTTGATTGGAGGCCGTGGAGGTCCAGGTCTGATTGGCGCCGCCGTTGCAGGTCCAGAGAGCCGGCCGGGTGCCGTTGTCCGTCGCGCTGTTGGGGAGATCGAGACAGCGGCCGGATGCCTGACCCTTGACCGGCCCGGCCACAGCGGTACGTTCCCACTTCTGGTGCGCGCCGCCGTCACAGCGGCGGATCTCCATCGCCGTGTCGTCAGCCGTGCCGTGGCCTCGGGCGGTCAGACACTTGCCCGACGCGGGGTTCACCACGGATCCGTCCGCTCCCAAGGACCACCGCTGGGCTCCGGTCCCGTTGCACGACCAGATCTGCACCACTGTTCCATCGACCGTGCCACCCCCGTCGACGTCCAGGCACTTGCCGTCGAAGACGGTGAGCTGCTGGGATGGGGTCTGCGTCCAGAGCTGGTTGGGATCGCCGTTGCACTCCCAGAGTTTGACGTCCGTTCCGTCGGTCCGCGCACTGCCGGGCACATCGACGCACCGGCCGGATTCCTGACCCTTGAGCACACCGTCGTTGTCGGCCGAACCGCAGGTCGTCATCCCGGCGGTGTACGGGCACAGAGCGGAGGCGAAACCGCCGTTGCGCGCGATCGGCACGGAGAGGGTGTCCGCAGCGGTGACCACCCTGGTCTCCCGTACGAGTGGGCCGGGGCCGTCGCGCACGGTCTCCATCAGCCACTGACCGCCTCCGAGGAAGCTCAGCGGTGACTGGAACGTCTTCGCGGCTACGGCGGATATCCCGCCGACGAACCACCTGCCGCCCGCCCGGCGGGCCATGTAGGTCTCCTGACCCGGGGCGCCGGCGAGGAGCCGCGACTCGTCCCAGGCTGTCGGGAGCTGGTCGAGGATACGCAGGGCGTCGGGCCGTGACTGGTAGCTCTCTGGGTTGTCCGCGTAGTGCTGCCAGCCCGACTCGAACACCACCGCGGTCGCCAGTTCGTGGGCGTCGGTGGTGTCCCGGTTGCTCAGGCTGAAGACTACGGGCGTGAAGTCCATGCTGGAGACGACGTTGCGGGTGAACGGAAGAACGGTGTTGCGCGCGGCCCGGTTGTTCTGCTGTTCCGCGCCATAGACCGCTTCTCCCGTCATGACATGCGGCCACGTGCGCTGCATGCCGCGCGCCGTGGCGGCTCCGTGGAAGTTGACCAGCAGTTCGAGCTGGGCGGTCCGGGCGAGCACGGCGTCGTACCACTTGAGGGTGGGCTGGGTGTATTCGTAGCTGAAGTCGATCTTCACTCCGGCGACGCCCCAGCTCTTGACGAGGGGCAGCCACCGCTCGCGCTGCTCAGCGGTCTGGAGGGCGGAGGAGTTGAACCAGGCGATCACCTTGACGCCTCGCGTCTCGGCGTAGTCCACGAGGTCAGGCATCCAGCTCGACTGCCAGCCCTCGTCGACCAGGACGTAGTCCCAGCCGTGGTGCTGGGCGAAGTCGATGTACTCCCGCTGCCGGGCGGGGTCGGAAGGGCTGGAGTGCTCGGTCAGCCAGGACCAGGCGGAGGCGCCGGGCTTGATCCACGAGGTGTCGCTCACCTTCGAGGGCGGTGCGAGGTCGTCGACGAGGGTCGAGGTGGTCACGGTCGCCAGGTCGCCGACGGCGGCGGTACGCCATGGGGTGGACAGCGGCAGAGTCGCGGTGACCGGAGCGTCGGTGATCTTCATGGAGTAGGTACCCGATCCGGCCAGGTGAGTCAGGCGGCTGCCCGCGTAGCGCCCGTCCAGGTCGGTCTCGGCCAGCAGCGCGTAGTTCGATCCGACCTGGAAGAGTGCGGGGACCGCGTAGTCGTTCGCCGGGGCCCCGCCCGCGGTCGTGCTGAGCCACTGGCCCTGGTCCTCACGGTGGCCAGGGACTACCCAGGCCTTGGCCGAGGCGGGCACCGTCCAGGAGGACGCCTCCCGCTCGATCGTCACACTGCCTGAGCCGGGCAGCGTGTACCGGTAGGCGGCGCCTGTGCTGGATACGCGCACCACGACGTCCAGTCGTGCGCCGCCGGCGCCGGTGAAGGACAGGGTCGTCTGGGCGTACGTGGTCTGCTGGGTGCGCTTCTTGCCGGTCGTCATCGTGTACGACTCGGTGACCGTCCGGTCCTGACGGCCGGTGAAGGCAAGGTCCTTGCTCAGATCGGCGGCAGTGGTCTCGATGCCGATGGGGGCCGGGCTCAGCACGGCCGTTCCCAGTCGGGACACCCCGAAGCTCAGCTTCCCGCCGTTGGAGTCGAGGCTGACCTGGGCGGATACCGGTGAGCCTGCGGTCGGTCCGGCGACCGTCCAGGTCGTGACCGCGGCGACCGACGCCGCGTGAGCGGGAACGGCCGGGAGTACGGCGCCGGCCAGAGCGGCTGCCAACCCGTAGACGGACAAGAGCGCGGTTCTGAACTTCCTTTCGCGCATACGTCGCATTCCTTTGGTGGGGGATAGTGCGCCACAGTGTGGAGTTGTGTTTGATTCAACGTCAATGCTTCGCACAAGAATGAACTGAAAAGCGGTGAGTGCGCTGCCCTGTGGAGAGGGTGCCGACCCTCCTTCGCTGCGCCCCTGAGGCCCGGATGAGGGCGTCGAGCGTTGCTGCCGACAAGCAATTTCTCGAGTGGGGGAGAGTCGCACGCTCGTGTCCGCGCGACGGGGAAAGCCCTTTCTTGCTCGATTTCATCTGTGATGTGTCGCCATCACGCCCGGAGGGCCACCCCGGCTGACCTGCGGTCTCCCTCAACTCATGCGCACAGAAGCTGACTTGACGGCAGGTCGACATGCTGTGCCGTGCGGTGGAGGGTTACTCGCTCGACTGTGTCGGATTCCAATGTTGTTTGTGGCGGGAAACGTTGACCGAGGTCGCGGGGCAGCGTAGAACTACGGCTGCGATCGATTGCGTTGCAACTTGGTGGCTTCTGTTGGAATCGTCCGGCAAGGTGCGGACAGGATTCACCCCGGCTGAAACTCGACCGCCGTCACCCGTCGCTCAATTACTCACGTCATGGAGACACTATGTCGGTTGTCGACCCTCAGAACGACGTTGTCCCTTCCCATTACACGCGCAGAGGCGTGCTCCGTGGCGTGGGTGCCGCCGGGCTGACGGTGGCCGCGGGTGGACTGCTCTCGGCTTGCGCGGACGGCTCGGAGTCCGACGCTTCGGACAAGTCCTCGGGCCCCGTGGCGGGAAGCACGGTCACCTTCGGATCGAACTACTCGGACCCCGCGACCAAGGCGGCCTTCGCCACGCTCACCGAGTCCGCGGCAGCGTCGAGCAAGGTGAAGGTCAAGATCAACACCGTTGACCACAACTCCTTCCAGCAGAACATCACCAGCTATCTGCAGGGCACACCGGACGACCTCTTCACCTGGTTCGCCGGCTATCGCATGCAGTACTTCGCCGCCCAAGGGCTGGCCGAGCCGATCGATGACGTGTGGGAGAAGATCGGCGGCAATTTCGGTCCCGTCGCCAAGCAGCTCTCCACCGGTCTCGACGGCCACCAGTACTTCGTGCCCCTCTACAACTACCCCTGGGTCGTGTTCTACCGGAAGAGCCTGTTCGCGACGAACGGCTACACCGTCCCGACCACCTGGGACGCGTACTTGACGCTGTGCAAGAAGATGAAGTCGGACGGCCTCATCCCCATCGCGTTCGGGGACAAGGACGGCTGGCCGGCCCTGGGCACGTTCGACATCCTCAACATGCGGATCAACGGCTACGACTACCACGTCAAGCTGATGAAGCACGAGATCCCCTGGACCGATCAGGGCGTGCACAACGTCTTCCAGCACTGGGCCGAGATGATGCCGTACGTGCAGAGCGGCGCCAACGGCCGGATCTGGCAGGACGCGGCGAAGACTCTGGAATCCAAGCAGGCCGGGATGATGTTCCAGGGAACCAACCAGGTGGCCGCGCAGTTCGTCAGCGACAAGGCCGACCTCGGAGATCTGGACTTCTTCCCTTTCCCCGCCATCAACCCGAAGTGGGGACAGGCCTACATGGACGCGCCCACCGACGGCTTCATGCTGAGCAAGAAGGCCAAGAACCCCGCGGCGGCCAAGGCCGTCCTGGAGTACATCGGCACGGGCGAGGCCGAGGCCGAGTACCTCAAGACCGATCAGTGGGACGTCGGTCTGGCCAAGGGCCTGTCGGTCCCGACGTACAACACCATCCAGAAGAAGTCGGTGGCCGAGATCGGCAAGTGCAAGGCCGTCGCCCAGTTCATGGACCGCGACGCCGACCCCGCCATGGCCACCGCGATGATCTCCCTCATCCAGAAGTTCATAGGCGACCCCAGCACCAGTGGCATCGCTTCGCTCCAGAAGAGCGCCGAGTCCCAGGCGAAGGCGATCTACACCGGATGAGCACCATGACCCGCACACGTCGGGCGCCCGCACCCCCCGGTGCGCCGCCCACCCGGCGGAGACGAGGCGTTCGACACCTGGACCCCCGCGACCGCCTCGTCGCCACCCTGCTGCTCTGCGTTCCCCTGCTGCTCAGCCTGTCCTTCGTGTGGCTGCCGGCGCTCGGCACCGTGCTGCTGTCGTTCATGCGGTGGAACGGTGTCGGTGACCTGCGTACCGAGGCCTGTGACCCCGCGCTGCCGTCGATCCTCAACAACGGCTGTGTGAACGGCGTACAGAACTACCACCAAGCCGCCACCAACTATCCGGAGTTCTGGCCCGCGGTCCAGCACAACCTCATCTGGCTGGCCGTCTTCGTCGTGATCGCCACTCCACTCGGGATGTTGTTCGCCGTGGTCATCGACCGTGGCATCAGCGGCAGCCGCATGTACCAGAGCATCCTCTTCCTGCCGGTCATGCTCTCGCTGGCGCTCGTCGGCATCATCTGGGAGTTCATGTACTCGCAGAACTACGGGGTGATCAATACCGTCATCGGGCGCGCCGGTGACGACAACGCCATCGACTGGCTCGGCAACCCGGATCTGAACCTGTGGGCCGTCCTTCTGGAAGCCACCTGGCGGCAGGCGGGGTACGTCATGGTCCTCTACCTCGCAGGGCTGAAGGCGGTCGACCCGACGCTTCGGGAAGCCGCCAGGATGGACGGCGCCAACGCCTGGCAGACGTTCTGGCAGGTCGTCTTTCCGGCCATGAAGCCGATCAACATCGTCATCATGGTCATCACCGTCATCGAGTCGCTCCGGGCGTTCGACCTCGTCTACATCACCAACAAGGGCATCAACGGCCTGGAACTGCTGTCGGTCCTGGTCACCGCCAACATCGTCGGTGAGACCCAGCGGGTCGGTTTCGGGTCCGCGCTGGGCGTCGTGCTCCTCCTGATCTCGCTGGTGCCGATCAGCCTCTTCCTCCACCAGACCTTCCGCAAGGAGGAAACACCGTGAGCTCCGAGACGCTGCCAGGGACCGCGGCACGGGCGGGCGCGCTCCGCACGGTCCGACCGCGGGGGCAGCTCCTCTCCCAGATCTTCCTCGTCAGCGCGTCCGTCCTGTGGCTGCTGCCGATTCTGTTCGCGCTCTACATCGCGGTCCGTCCGTACTCCGACACGCGAAAGCACGGGTACGTCTCGCTTCCGCACGAGCTGACACTGAGCAACTTCGGCGACGCGTGGTCGCAGGCGAACATGGGCCGGTTCTTCTGGAACTCGGTCCTGATCACGGTGCCGGCGGTCGTCGTCGTGCTCCTCCTGGCCTCCGGTGCGGCCTTCGTCCTGACCAGGGTGAACATCAAGGTCAACGTGGCCCTGCTCATCCTGTTCACCGCCGGGAACCTGCTGCCCCAGCAAGTGATCATCACGCCGTTGTTCCGGATGTACCTGCAGATCCCGCTTCCGTCCTTCCTCGCGGACAGCGGCCTGATGTACAACTCCGCCTTCGGCCTCATCGCCATCAACGTGGCCTTCCAGCTGGGCTTCTGCGTCTTCGTCCTGAGCAACTACATGAAGTCCATCCCGCATGAGATGTACGAAGCCGCGCTCGTGGACGGGACGAGCCTGTGGACCCGCTTCTGGCGACTCACGGTCCCCCTGTGCCGACCCGCCCTGGCCGCGCTGGCCACCTTGCTGACCACCTGGATCTACAACGACTTCTTCTGGGCCATCACGCTGATGTCGTCCGGCGACAAACGCCCGGTCACCTCGGCGCTGGCCAACCTCCAGGGGCAGTTCGTGAGCAACCAGAACCTCATCGCGGCCGGCGCCATGATCGCGGCGGTCCCGACCCTGGTGGTCTATGTCCTGCTGCAGAAGCAGTTCATCGCAGGTCTGTCCCTCGGATCGAGCAAGGGGTGAGCCGGGGAGTGCGAAGCAGCGCGTAGGCAGTGGGGGTACCCTCCGGCCCCGTCACGGACTGCTGTCCTCGCCAGGTTGGTCTCGACGTTGTCTGAATGGCGGCAGGCGTCGCCACCCTGCCGGGTTGATCCCGGCGGCCAGGCCTGGGCCACGGGTCCTGCGCGGCCCAGGCGCATGGCTCGGCGGCGCTGCAAGGGGTCAGGGGCCCCGGCGGTTCAGCAGCCACCACGACGTCACCAGGTCCTCGGTGCGACGGAGGTCCAGCCCGGTGAGCTGCTGAAAGCGGTTCACCCGGTACCGGACCGTGTTCGGGTGCACCGAGAGGCGCCGGGCCACCTCCCGCACGTCCTGGTCGCAGTCGAGATACACGCGGGCGGTCTCCTCGATCTCGGCACTCGAGCGCCCCGCGGCGTCGAGTACCGCCAGATGACGCGCCGAGAGGCCGTCGGCGATGCGCGCGTCGAGGAGCACGAGCGGACGCGGCCCGAGGTCCGACAGTCGTACGACACCTGTCATGGCGAACCGCCGCCCGGTCTCCAGCGCCAGCACCGCCTCGTCGAACCCGGTCGCGAGCTGATCGAGGGGGAGCGGCGGGCCGGCAGCGACCAGGTGGCCCTCGACGGCTTCGGGCGCTCTGGGTGCGATGAAGCCCAGGACCGCCCCGACCTGGGCGAGCAGGAGCCGGTCGGCGGGTACGTGGACCGCCGAGGCGATGGCGCGGCGGACCGCGTCGGCGTCGTCGGCCGACGCGGCCCGCGCGGCCAGGGCCACGTAGTCGGTCTGTGGGGCGAGCCCGAGGAGTGGGGCGTCGCTGTTGATCCGCTCGGCGGGAAGCGTCCCACCGAGCACGCCACCCGCGTAGGCCGAGCGGCGTTCGGCGTCGAAGTGCACGCGCTCCAGCGCAAGGTCGTGCTGGACCCTGGCGAACACCGCTGACGCCTCGTTGGAGAACTCCCAGGTGCTGTCGTGAACGGCGAGCAGGAAGTCGGGGGGCAGGCCCACTTCGGCCGCGACCTCGTCGACCAGGGCGAGCATCTCCCGGGATCCCAGCTGGTACCCGATGGCAAGTGCGTCGAGTGGAAGTCCCCGGGCGGCGCGCTCGACCGCGTACTCACCGAGCATCTCGCGGAGAGCCGGATCCGGGACGCGCAGAGAGGAGAGCTCCGAGACGAGGATGTCCATGAACCGGCGGGCGGACGACCGGATCTCGTCGTCCGGGAGCACCACGTACCCCGGGACGTGCCGCCGGACGAGGGCCAGGTAGCGGTCCGCGAAGACGTCCCCCAGCATGCGCAGTCGCGCGACGGCTGCGACCACCGCGGCGCGTGTCGGTTCGTCGAGGGTGGCGAGGTCCGGCATCCGCCGAAGGACAGGCCACGCTGTGGGGATCTCGTGCTCCATGAGGGCGAGCCTATCCACGGAATTTGTTCGCGGGAACAAAAATGTCAAGACGATGCTATTCGGTTCTCCGTAGTCCTTGAGGCATTGCGCGGCCACACTGTGGCGAAGCTCGTGGTGACCTTGTTCCGGCTGCCATAGCGAGCGCTCTTCAACGGCGAAGGGACCTCTCCGTGACGCGCCCCCTCACGAAGCCCTCGGACCGTGCGTCCGCACCGCGTTCGTCGGCAGGTTACGTACTCGGGCTGCTGTTCGTCGGCAACCTGCTCAACTTCTACGACCGGGCGTTGCCATCCGTCGTGCTGGAGCCGATCAAGGACGAGTTCGCCCTCGACGACACACAGGTCGGCATCCTGTCCTCGGCGTTCGTACTCGTGGCCGCCCTGGCAGGCATCCCGCTGGGCCGCCTCGCCGATCGGGTCCCGCGCCCGGCGGTCGCGGGCTGGGGACTCTTCGTCTGGAGCGCCTTCACGGCGGCCGGCGGACTGCTGACCAGCTTCTGGGGATTCTTCGCCTCGCGCGTCGGAGTGGGCATCGGCGAGTCCAGCTACGCGCCGGCCACCGGATCGCTGCTCTCGGACCTCTATCCGAGCGAGCGCCGCTCCAGAGCCCATTCCCTGTTCATGCTCGGCTTCCCGATCGGTACTCTTCTCGCCTTCCTCACCGCCGGCGGACTCACCGTCGCGTTCGACAGCTGGAGGGCACCGTTCCTCATCGCGGCGGTGCCCGGCATCGTCGTCGCGCTCCTCGTGCTGCGCATCCGCGAGCCCGAGCGGGGGGCCGCCGACCCGGCGCGCCTCACCGCCCCCGCCCCGCGCGAGGATCGCAAGGATTCCTTCCTCGCGCTGATGAAGGTGCGTTCCATGTACGGAATGCTCATCGCTTTCGCCGGGTACAACTTCGCGGCCTACGCGATCGGTACCTTCCTCACCCCCGTGCTGCAGCGCTATCACGGCCTTTCCCTTGTCGACGCCGGCGTGGTCGGCGGTGTCGTCGTCGGCGTCACCGGACTGGTCGGCCTGCTGGCGGGGGGACGGGTGCTCGACCGGGCGGCCAAGAAGTCGCCCGAGGCCCGGGTACGGGTGGCGGCCGCCAGTCTCGTCGGCGCCGCGGTGTTCTCATTCGCCGGCCTCGCCGCAGGCCAGGGAGCGCTGTGGCAGCTGGGGGTCTTCCTGAGCCTGGGCTACCTCCTGGGCATCGTCTACCTGGCGGCAGCCGTCCCGGTGGTGGCCGACGTCATCCGCCCCGAACAGCGGTCGGGCGCGCTCGGTCTGCTGTTCGCCGTCGGCTACCTGCTCGGAGGCGCCGGCGGACCGGTCTTCGTCGGAATCCTCTCCGACCACCTGGCCGCAGATTCCGCTTCAGCTGTGGAGGCATCCGCGCACGGCCTGCGGACAGCGATGACGATCACCGTTCCACTCGCCTTCGCGGTCGCCGCCGCCGGCATGTCCATCGCCTCGCGACACGTCCGGGCGGACCGTCTCTCGATGTTCTCCAAGGAGGCAACAGAATGAGTCACGTTCACACCACCAGCACGGCCGACGGGGGAGGGGCGGCCCCCGCGGTCCAGCACGTGCGGGTCCTCATCGTCGGCGGCGGATTCTCCGGAATCGGCCTGGGGTGCGCCCTGAAGGAGGCGCGGTTCACCGACTTCCTGATTCTCGAACGATCGGACGACGCCGGGGGAGTCTGGCACTCGAACAGTTACCCCGGATGCAGGTGCGACGTTCCGTCCCACCTGTACTCCTTCTCCTTCGCCCCCAACCCGGACTGGTCCTCGACGTACTCCCCGCAGCCGGAGATCCAGGCGTACCTGGCACGGTGTCTCGACCGGTTCGGCTTGCGTCCGCATCTACGCTCGGGGATCGAGGTCGAGGAGGCCCGGTGGGACGAGGGCGAGCAGCTCTGGCACATCACGACGAGTGCGGGGCCCTGGACGGCGCAGGTGCTTGTCAGTGCGATGGGCCCCCTGACCGAACCCAAGCTCCCCGAGGTGCCCGGCATCGACCGCTTCCGCGGGAAGATCATGCACTCTGCGCGCTGGGACCACGACCACGACCTCGCGGGTAAGCGTGTGGCCTCGATCGGGACGGGCGCCTCCGCGATCCAGTACGTCCCCGAAATAGCTGACAGGGTCGACACCCTGTACGTGTTCCAGCGCAGCGCCCCGTGGATCACGCCGCACGACGGCAGGGCGATCACCGACGCCGAACGCGCACGGCTCCGGGCTCGGCCGTGGCGCCAACGGGCCGAGCGCGCCAAGGCGTACGTCGCCAGGGAGCTCCTGGTGCTCGGCTTCGCCAAGCAGCCGAAACTCATGGGCATGATCGAACGCCTGGCGCGTCAACACCTTGAACGCCAGGTGGAAGACCCGTCCCTGCGCCGGGTACTCACCCCTGATTTTACTCTCGGCTGCAAACGTGTCGTCCCTTCGAACGCCTGGTATCCCGCCCTTCAGAAGCCGAACGTCGAGCTTGTGCCGCGGGCGCTGCGCGAGATTCGCGAGCACAGTGTGATCGACGCGGACGGCGTGGAGCGGGAGGTCGACACCATCATCTTCGGAACAGGCTTCCACGTCACCGACATACCTTTCGCCGGCAAGGTACGCGGCCGTGACGGCGAGCTGATGAACGCCGCGTGGGCAGGATCACCGCGTGCGTACCTCGGTGTGTCCGTTCCCGGATTCCCCAACTTCTTCATGCTGCTCGGGCCCAACTCCGGTCTGGGACACAGCTCGATGGTCTACATGATCGAGGCCCAGGCCGAGCACGTGAAGAACGCCGTCCGGGCACTGGACGTCTCCGGTTCGACCTCCATCGAGGTGGACCGGCGGGCACACGACACCTACAACGACGACCTCGACCGAAAGCTGGCGAAGTCGGTGTGGGAACTCGGGGGCTGCCGGACGTTCTACCAGGACGCCCACGGGCGCAACGCCACCATCTATCCCGACTGGACCTTCCGATTCCGGCGCCAGGCGGTTCGGTGGAGGCCGGAGGTCTACCACTTTGCCGCAGGGCCCCGCGCCACGGACCGGCAGACGGCAGTGACCACGGACGCTTCATGAGGGCCGCGAGTCTCACCCAGGGGCGGCTGGAAGTCGTCGATCTGCCGATGCCGCGTCCCGGAGCCGGCCAGCTGCTGCTCGAGGTCAAGCGGTGCGGGATCTGCGGTTCGGACCTGCATTGCCGTCTGCACGCCGACCAGTTGGCAGACGTGCTGGACCTGTGCGGATATCCCCGCTACGTCCGCTCCGACGAGAGCGTGGTGCTCGGCCACGAGATCTTCGGCGAGGTCGTCGACCATGGACCGTGGAGCGTCGGCGCGATCAAGACAGGCACACCCGTCGTCAGCATCCCGCTGGTGAGACGGGGACGGCAGGTCGACGGAGTCGGACTGTCCACGTTCGCCCCGGGGGGATACGCCGAACACGTCGTCGTACAGGAGGCACTGACCCTCCCCGTCCCGAACGGGCTTCCCGCCGACCTCGCCGTGCTCACCGAGCCCATGGCGGTGGCGTGGCACGCGGTGAACCGTGGCGAGGTGACCCGTAAGGACGTCGCGATCGTCCTCGGCTGCGGCCCGGTGGGCCTCGCGGTCATCTCCGTCCTCAAAGCCAGGGGCGTCGGCACCGTCATAGCCGGCGACTACTCCGCGGGCCGCCGGTCGCTCGCCGGGAAGTGCGGTGCCGACGTCGTGATCGACCCCGCCGTCGAGTCGCCGTGGGAGCGTGCCTCGACCGGGCACGGATTTATGACCACCATGCCCGACGAGTACAACGCGGGGATCGACGCGGTCGAAGGCCTGGCCCGATTGCCGGTGCCCTGGTGGACGGCCTGGCGCGCACTGGATGCGATCGGCAGGACCCGTCCGCAACGCCCGGTCGTGTTCGAGTGTGTGGGCGTGCCCGGCATGATCGACGGCATCCTGGCCGGGGCTCCGCTGCACTCGCGCGTCGTGGTCGTGGGTGTCTGCATGGGACCCGATGCGTTCAGACCCTCCTTGGCCGTGAACAAGGAGCTCGACCTGCGGTTCGTCGTCGGGTACACGCCACTGGAGTTCCGGGACACCCTTCACGCCCTCGCCGACGGGACTCTGGACGCCTCCCATCTCGTCACCGGCCGTGTGGGACTGGACGGCGTCGCGGCGGCGTTCACGACCCTTGCCGACCCTGACGTTCACGCCAAGATCCTCATCGACCCCTCACTCGACGGCGACCGGATTCTTCCGCGGTGACGTTCGCACCCCCTTGACACCTGCGGATCACGACGGTCTGATGTGGTTGTTCTTGTTCGCCCTTGTTTGATTGTGCGCCAAAATTCCCTCTAGGAGCCGCACATGCTGCACGAACAGCACAGTTTCAGACAACGCTTAGCGGCGTCGGTCGCTTCGCTGACGTTAGCCGCCGGCAGTTTGACCGGCGCGGCCGTGGTGACTGCAGGCGTCACGGCCGGTACGCAGATCGTCGCAGTCGCCTCCGCGCCGGAGGCCGCGGCACTGGAGAACGGTCTGGCCCGGACGCCGCCGATGGGCTTCAACAACTGGAACACCACGGGCTGCGGATCGCAGTTCAACGAGGCGATGGTCAAGGGCATCGCCGACACCTTCGTCGAGAAGGGCCTCAAGGCCGCCGGTTACGAGTACGTCAACCTCGACGACTGCTGGGCACTGCCCTCGCGGAACGCCGCGGGAAACCTGGTCCCCGACCCGGTGCGCTTCCCGAACGGCATCAAGGCCGTCGCGGACTACGTGCATTCCAAGGGGCTGAAGTTCGGCCTGTACTCCAGCGCGGGCACCAAGACCTGTGCGGACGAAGGATTCCCCGGTGGGCTCGGGCACGAGAAGCAGGACGCCCAGCAGTGGGCCTCCTGGGGTGTGGACTACCTGAAGTACGACAACTGCAACAACACCGGCGCCGACGCCCGGACCCGGTACAAGACGATGGGCGACGCACTCGCGGCGACCGGCCGCCCCATCCTCTACAGCATCTGCGAATGGGGATCCAACTCACCCTGGAACTGGGCGCCGGCCATCGGCAACGCCTGGCGCACCACCGGCGACATCAACGACACCTGGTCGAAGATGCTCGAGAACACCCATGAGAACCAGCCCCGGGCGCAGTACGCCAAACCCGGTGCGTGGAACGACCCGGACATGCTCGAAGTCGGCAACGGCGGCATGACCGACACCGAGTACCGCACTCACTTCAGCCTGTGGGCGCAGATGGCCGCACCCTTGCTCATCGGCAGCGACATCCGCACCGCGAGCGAGGCGACGCTGAGCATTCTGGAGAACCGCGACGTCATCGCAGTCGACCAGGACCCCCTTGGCAAGCAGGGGACCGTCGTCTCCTCCTCCGGCGGACTCGTCGTGATGACCAAGCAGTTGGCCAACGGCGACCGCTCGGTCACCCTCACCAACGAGAGCAGTTCCACCGCCACCGTCAGCACCACGGCCGCTGCGGTCGGGCTGCCCGGCGCGGCGTCGTACAAGCTCTCCAACCTGTGGTCCAGGGCGGTGTCGTCGACGAGCGGCACGATCAGTGCGTCGGTCCCCGCGCACGGCACGGTGATGTACAGGGTCTCGGTCGGCACCGGCAGCAGCATCGGCACGACCCACCCGCTGATCAGCGCCTCCTCCCAGCGCTGCCTGGATGCGGAGGGCGCCGGGACGGAGCCCGGGACCAAGATCGAGATCTGGGACTGCAACGGCCGCCCGAACCAGGCCGTGACGCTCACCGCCGCCGGTGAGCTGCGCCTCTACAACGGCACGCAGTGCGTCGACGTCCACGAAAAGGGGACCACCCGGGGCACTGCGGTGCAACTGTGGACGTGCAACGGCGGGGCCAACCAGCAATGGAGGCTCAATCCCAACGGGACCATCACCGGTGTCCAGTCGGGACTGTGCCTCGATGTCACAGGCGGCGACAAGCCGGCAGGCAACGTCAACGGCACCGCGCTGGAACTGTGGACCTGCAACGGGGGCGCCAACCAGCAGTGGATCCTGGGCTGATCTGCTGTCCACCCGCGGACGCTGACAGCTGAGGCGGTGTGTGACGGCTCCTCCACGGTAACTCGACAGGTGCACCGGAGACCGGCGTCGGCACGGATCTCCGGTGCACCTTCATGCATCCACGGAGTGCTGCGCCGTGCTGTTCGCACCGAGGGAGCCGAAGAAGACCAGAGGGAGGGTGTGTAGCAGGGGGCGCTCAGTCCGGACCCGAGCCCTCCCCCTTGTTGTGTCCCGGCTGCGTCTTCACCGCGATGGGATCCGCGAGAAGCAGACGTGCTGCGTTGCCGGCTCGCGGATCGCGGAAAGGGCTTCGACCGTGTCCCTGACCAGCCAGACGTTTCCAAGCTGCTGCGCCCCGCGCCGCCCGTGGGTCGTCGTGGTTCGTCCAGCAGGAGGGAGCGTTCCAGGGCAGGCTCCTGTTCTGGCGAAAACGCGCTACGAGGAGTGCTCGGCCGGGCCCCGCGCCGCCGCGCTCCGGCGGGCCGGCCTGGATGTCGCTCTGCCGGGCGGGCACCGCTGGCGCTGGGACTGCTCACCACCGGAGCCGTCGTCTGCCTCACGTTTGCCTATCCAAGGCTGGCCGAATGACTGTGGCCGCACTTGGTGGGTGTGTCCTGGTGTTGGGCTACGTCCTAGATCAAGTGCCCGCGCTTTCTGACAAGGCGGTGCGCGCTATAACTGCCGTTCGACGGTTTCGTGATGAGTGGCAGCGAAGGTGAGGCCCGGTCGCTGGCGCACGTCCCGGGCTTGTCCTCGCACGGCGATGCGCTCCTCGGTGGAGGTGGGGGTGCCGACGAGAGCAACGAGGTCACCCGCCGCTGTACGCGCTGCCAAGAGCTTCTATCGCCGAAGCCGACAGTGAGGGCTATCGTCGGGGTTGCCTTAACGGAGTTTGGTGGACACGAACGTCGACAACAGGGACCGCCAGGTCCGTCTGAGCTTCCTGGGTTGACCAAGATCGCTCCCAGTGGTCGTGCCGCGCCCGCGTGTACCACCCACGCGGGCCGGGCCGGACGGGATCACGGAGCCGGTGGCGGGGGCGAGCCGTCCGGGCCCTCACGCCGTCATCGGCGGCCCGGCCGAGGAACGGGCCGGACCCGGCAGGCGTACGACGAGAGCCACGGCACCTCGCCGTGTCGTCCGACCGCCCGGACACGACCGGTTCGGGAGCGCCCTCCGCCTCGCGACGCACCGCGTCCGACACCGCGTGCTGATCCACCGCGGTCAAGCGACAGCCCTTAGTTCCGCTTTAGGCGGCGACCTTAGCGTCCGGAATCGGTAACGCGAAAGGAGTCCGCCATGAGCGACCGCACGGTGCGCGTCCTGTCGGTGGGGTCGGCACTGCCGGGGCCCCCGATCGACACCGCCGCCCTGGCCGCACGCTTCGGGATGGACCAGCTCTGGCAGAGCTGGGTCGACACGTTCATCGGGACCAGGACCAGGTACTTGGCCATCGACCTGGCCACCGGCCGTCCGGGGCAGTCCCTCGCGGACCTGGGTGAGATCGCCGCCGCTCGGGCCCTCGCCGGAGCCGGGCTCTCCGCCGGGGACATCGATGTCGTCGTGCTCGGCACCGCGACCCCCGACACCCTGATGCCCGCGACGGTCAACGTGATCGCCGACCGGCTCAGGATCGACGGGATCCCGACGTTCCAGCTCCAGTCCGGCTGCTCGGGCGCCGTACAGACCATCGACGTGGCGTCCTCCCTGCTGGCCACCGGCCGGTACCGGACCGCCCTGGTCATCGGCGGCGACGTGATCGCCAAGCACTATGACGTCTCCGCGGACCTCAAGTCCCTGCCCCCCGAAGAGCTCGTGAACTACCTGCTGTTCGGCGACGGGGCGGGGGCCGCCGTACTCACCACCGACCAGCGGCCCGGCGCCCCGGAGATCCGCGCGGTGCTGACGCGCCTCTCGGGTCTGGACCGGCAGCCGGGACAGATCCTGCACTGGTTCGGGATCGCGGACCGTCACTCGGGGCGGGCACCGGCCCAGGAGGACTACAAGGCGATCGAGGAGCACGTTCCCGAACTCGCCGAGGAGGTCGTGCAGGAACTGCTCGACGACCTCGGCTGGGCACGGGACGAGGTGGAGCATCTGCTGCCGCCACAGCTCTCCGTCACCATGACCGAGAAGATCGTCGAACGGCTCGACCTGCCGCACGCCCGTGAGATCACCCTCGTCGGGGACACCGGGAACAACGGCAACGCCCTCCTCTTCCTCCAACTGGAGAAGCTCCTCGCCCGGATGACCACGCCCTCCCGCGCCATCGCGGTCGCCATCGAGTCGAGCAAGTGGACCAAGGCGGGCCTCGCACTCGAACTGAGCGGGGGTGCCTGAAATGAGCGACGTCCTGACACGCGACGAGTTCGCGGAACTGGTCCGGGACCAGACCGGGATCGAACTCGACGAGGCCGATCTGCACCGCGCGCTCGACCAGCTGGCCGGCTGGGACTCCGTACAGCTGCTCGGGCTGTTGGTGGCACTGGAGAAGCGCGTCGGGAGGCAGCTGTCCCTGCCCGACTTCCTGGACGCCGGTGATCTGGGGTCCCTCTACGAAATGGTGATCCGTTGACGGGCCGTCCGTTCCCCACCCAGCGCAGGCACACCCTGTTCTTCCTCGACCAGACGAGGGACTTCGCGCCGGTCCATCTGGACACCGAAGTCGACGCCACCGCGGTGGTCGCCGCACGGAGCGCCGCCCACGACGCCGGGCTGCGCCGCTCCGTCGTCTCGTACGTCGTGCACGCCGCGGCCGGTGTCCTGGCGAAGCACCCGGAGGCCAACGCGGCGATCCACGGACGACTCGATCCGACGGTCGCCACCTTCGACACCGTCAGCGCCAAGGTCACGCTCGACCGGGTGCTCGACGGACACCGGGTGGTCCTCGCGACCGTGATCCCGGATCTGGAACACGCGGGCCTGGCCGACATCCAGGAACACCTGGACCGGGTCGCCGCCCAGGACCCCGACACCGCCGAGGAGTTCGCCGGGATCAGGGCGCTGCGCCTCCTGCCTTTCAAGGACGCCCTCGACCGGTTCCGTGCCGTGGCGGGCCTGCTCGACCGGCGGCCGGAGATCACCGGGACGTTCAGCGTGACCTCGCTCGGCCACCGCGCCGTGGACGGCTTCCACTCCGTCGGGGGCACCACCGTCACCCTCGGCATCGGCCGGATAGCCGACCGGCCCGTGGTCCGCGACGGGGCGCTGGCAGTGGCCCCGGTGCTACGGCTCTCGCTCACCTTCGACCACCGGGTGATCGACGGAGCCGAAGCGGCCGATGTCCTCACCGAGATCAAGGACGCACTGGAGGCGGTCCCCGCATGAGCGACACACGGCAGCACCGGGGAACCGGCCCGGCCTCACCGGAAGCGGGAGGGAACGACCTCGCCGAACTCAAGCAGTTCGTCGTGGCCCACGCGATCTCCCAGGACCTGCCCGCCGACCACTACGCGGGCCTCCTCGACCGGATCACCACCGACACCGGCGAAGGCCCCGGGACCTGGGCCCACGAATGGATCCGGGCGGGAGAGGAGCGCGAGGCGGCCGGGGACCTCCTCGCCGCCGGTCAGCTCTACACCATGGGCAGGTTCCCGTACGTCGACGGGCCGGGCCGTGCCCACTCCCTGGAGCGGAGCGTGGACGCCTTCGACCGGTGGAGGCGTGCCTCACCGACCGGCATCGAACCCGGGACCGTGCACATCGACGGCGTTCCGGTACGGATCTGGACCGCCGGGCTCGACTCCGCGAACCCCAGGCCGCTGCTGGTCATGACCGGCGGCATCGTCAGCACCAAGGAGCAGTGGGGGCCGGTCCTGCCGCAGATCGTGGCCCTGGGTCTGGCCGGCGTCGTCGCGGAACTCCCCGGCGTGGGCGAGAACCCCCTGGTGTACGGCCCCGACAGCCACCGGCTGTTCCCCGCGGTGCTCGACGCGCTCGCCGGCCGTGCGGACGTCTCCCGGAGCTACCTCCTGGCCCTCAGCTTCAGCGGCCATCTCGCCGTCCGCGCCGCACTGGCCGACCCTCGCATCAGGGGCATCGTCGGCAACGGCCCGCCCGTCCACGACTTCTTCACCGACGCCGAATGGCAGCGACAGGTCCCCAGGATCACCCGGGACACCCTCGCCCACCTGGTGGGCGTCCCTGCCGACGACGTCTGGGAGCGGATCCGCGACTGGGCCCTCAGCGACGACGAACTCCGTCGGCTGTCGGTGCCGTTGGCCGTCGTCACCGCACGGCGGGACGAGATCATCCCGCCCCGGGACGCCGAACGGCTGGAGAAGAACGTGGCCGATCTGCGGCAGCTGGCACACGACGACGTGCACGGCGCTCCGAGCCACCTCGCCGAGACCCGGTTGTGGAGCCTGCTCGCCGTCCAGCTGATGCGCCCGGACGCCGCCCCGTCCGTCATCGAGAAGCTCGCGGGCGCCGTCGAGGCGGCACGTGCGGCGGCGACCCGATGAGCGGCATCGAGACCGCCCGTCCGGCCGCCGCACCGGCGCGGACGGGCGAGCCGGGGGACTGGCTCAGGCAGTACGCGCCCGCCGACGCGGACGCCCCCGACCTCGTGGTGCTGCCGCACGCGGGAGGCTCGGCCGCCTTCTTCGGACCGCTCGCCCGCGCCCTCGCGCCCGCCGTGCGAGTCCTCGTCGTGCAGTACCCCGGCCGTCTGGAGCGACACCGGCACCGGGCGGTCGAAGACATCAGGGAACTCGCCCGGCACACGGCCGGCGCCGTCGCCGCGCACACCGGCGGCGCGCCCGTCGCGTACTTCGGGCACAGCATGGGCGCGCTGGTGGCCTACGAGGCCGCCCTGCTCGGCGAGCAGGGCCTCGGACCGGTTCCCCGGGCGCTGTTCGTCTCAGCCGGCCGGGCTCCGGTGCTCACCCGCGTCGACCCCGCCGTGCTCCACGACGACGAGTCACTCATCGAACAGGTGTTGTGGCTGGGTGCCACGTCGAAGGCGGTACTGGACGTACCCGATCTGCGGGAACTGATCCTTCCGGCCCTGTGGGCGGACTACCGGGCCCTGGCGGCGTACGTCCCCGACCACGACGCGCGGATCAGCTGCCCGGTGACCGCGCTGATCGGGGACAGCGATCCGCTGGTGCCCGTCGAGGACGCGGCCCGCTGGCGGGACCACACCACGGGCGCCTTCCGGCTCCAGGTGCTGCCCGGCGACCACTTCTACCTGGCACCACGGCTGGCGCACGTGACGGACACCGTACGCACGGTGCTCACCGAACTGTTCTGAACGAGAGTGAGGCGTGAGTTGAGCGGCAACGACACAGCGGCGGCGCAGGACACCGGCACCACGGCATCCGCGCAGGCCGCGGACCGGCAACCGGTGGCCGTGATCGGTCTGGCCTGCCGGCTGCCGGGAGCGCCGGGCCCCGAGGCTCTGTGGCGGCTGCTCGGCGAGGGACGAAGGGCCGTGGGTGAGGTGCCGCGCGACAGGGCCGGCCCGACGGCCGACCGGCTCTCCCGCTCCCACCCGGGAATCGGCTACGGGGGCTACCTGGAATCCATCGACACCTTCGACGCGGAGTTCTTCGGTGTCTCGCCGCGCGAGGCCGCCGCGATGGACCCGCAGCAGCGGTTGGTCCTGGAGCTGAGCTGGGAGGCCCTGGAACACGCGGGCGTGGTCCCCAGCCACCTGCGCGCCACACCCACCGGGGTGTTCATCGGTTCGCTCGCGGACGAGTACGCCGCCCTGTCCCGTGCGGACGCACCCGGCAGACACACACTGACGGGCACCACCCGCGCCATCATCGCCAACCGGGTGTCGTACACCCTGGGCCTGCACGGTCCCAGCATCGCGGTGGACACCGCCCAGTCCTCCTCCCTGGTCGCTGTGCACCTGGCCTGCGAGAGCATCCGGCGCGGGGAGTCCGGGCTCGCCCTCGCGGGCGGCGTCAACCTGATCGTCGCTCCGGGGTCCACCGCCGCCGTGGCCCGGTTCGGGGGACTGTCGCCCGACGGCCACTGCTACACCTTCGACCGCCGCGCCAACGGCTACGTACGAGGTGAGGGAGCCGGTCTCGTCCTGCTCAAACCCCTCGACCGGGCGCTGGCGGACGGCGACCGGGTGCACGCGGTCATCCTGGGCAGCGCCGTCAACAACGACGGGGCCACCGACGGACTGACCGTCCCGAGCCGCCGAGCCCAGGCCGAGGTCGTCCGGCTGGCCTGCGACGCGGCCGGTGTGTCCCCCGCGGACCTTCAGTACGTCGAACTGCACGGCACCGGGACGCCGGTGGGCGACCCCGTGGAGGCGGCGGCGCTCGGACTGGCCCGCGGCCTCGACGCGGACACCGACGAGGGCGGGGACGCGGAGGCGGCCACCGGCGGGGACGCCCAGGACGCGGTGCCTGTTCTCGAGGTCGGTTCCGTCAAGACCAATGTGGGCCATCTGGAGGGCGCCGCGGGTATCACCGGCCTCCTGAAGGCGGTGCTGGGGGTGTCGCACCGGGAACTGCCCGCGACCCTCGACCACGTCGAGCCCAACCCCCGGATCGACCTCGCCGGGCTGCGGCTGGCCGTCCGCACCGAACACGGGCCGTGGCCGAGGCCCGGGCAGCGGCTCCTGGCGGGCGTCAGCTCCTTCGGCATGGGCGGCACCAACTGCCACGTCGTGGTCGCCGAGCCGCCCACGGCCGGGCACCCCACGGCCGGAGGGCCCACGGCTGAAGGGTCCACGGCCGAGGAGTCCGCGCCCCACCCCGAGGAGAGGCCGTCCACCGGCCTGCCTCTCCTGCTCAGCGCACGTACCGACGACGCCCTGCGCGACCAGGCCGCCGCAGTCGGCGCGCTCGTCGCCGCACACGGCGACGTGCCGCGCGGCCTCGCCCGCTCGCTCGCCACCACCAGAACGGCGTTCGGACGCCGGGCGGCCGTGACCGGTGACGTGCTCGCCGGTCTCGACGCCCTCGCCGCGGGCCGCCCGTCACCCGGCGTGCTGACCGGAGGGGCGACGGACGCCCCGCTCGCGGTCCTGTTCCCCGGTCAGGGCAGCCAGCGCAACGGTATGGGGCTGGCCGCCTACGACCGCCATCCCGTCTGGCGCCGCGCGTTCGACGAGGTGGCCGGGGCACTCGACGGGCTGCTGCCGCGCCCTCTGACGGACATCCTGTGGGCGGCTCCGGGCGATGCCGACGCCGAGCTGCTGAACCGGACCCTGTACACCCAGCCCGCGCTGTTCGCCGTCGAGGTCGCGACCTACCGCCTGTACACGTCGCTGGGCCTGCGGCCCGGATTCGTCGCCGGGCACTCCATCGGAGAAGTGGCCGCCGCCCATGTCGCCGGAATCCTCGACCTGCCCGACGCGGCCCGGCTGATCACCGCGCGCGGCCGCCTCATGGACGCGCTCCCCGAGGGCGGCGCGATGCTCGCCGTGGCCGCGCCGGAGGCGGAGGCCGCGGAACTGCTCGCGGGGCTCGAAGGGCAGGCCGCCCTCGCGGCGGTCAACGGACCTGCTTCGGTGGTCCTCTCCGGTGCGGCCGGTGTGCTCGACGAGCTGGCGGCCCGCGCCGCCGGACACGGTCTGAGGACCCGGTCGCTCAGGGTCAGCCACGCATTCCACTCGCCGCTGATGGACCCGATGCTGGAGGAGTTCCACGGTGAACTCGCCGCCCTCACCTTCCGCACGGCGACCGTCCCGTTCGTCTCGACGGTGACCGGAGAGCCCGTCACCACGACCGACGCCGACTACTGGACCGAACACGCCCGGTCCCCGGTGCGGTTCGCCGACGCCGTCCTGCGGCTGCGTGACCTCGGCGCCGGCGTCTTCGCCGAAGCCGGCCCCGGCCGTACCCTCAGCGGACTCGGTCGCGAACTGACCGGCAGGGCGGCCGTCCACGTGCCCCTGCTCGGCGCGGACGACGACGTCGACCGCGCGGTGGGCGCGCTGTTCACCGCGGGGCAGCCACTGGACACGGAACGGGTGTTCCCGGACGACGTACCCCGGGTCGAGCTGCCCACCTATCCCTTCCAGCGCGAGCGGTACTGGCTGGACCAGCTCGACGACGGCCGGACCGGCACACCGGACGGACCACGGCCGGACATCGCGGCCCGTCCCGCGCAGCCCGCCGGGCCCGTGGCCTCCGGAGGTCCGGACGGTCGTGCCGCCGACGGAGCCACCGCGCACGACCACGTGGCGGACGCCGCCTCCCACGGCGAGGTCGAACGCCGTGTCCTGGACGCCCTCGCCACCGTGCTCGGGCACAGCGACCCCGCCCGCATCGACGTCGAGGCAGGGTTCAAGGACCTGGGGATCGACTCGCTCGGCCTGGTCGAGCTGAGCGAACTGGTGCAGCAGGGGCTGGCGACCGAACTCGCGGCAGCCGATCTCTACAGTCACCCGACCGCTGCCGCGCTGATCGCCCACCTGCGCGGCGCACCGCCGGCCGCCGGCGCCCGGCCGGCTGTCCCTTCGCAGGCCTCCCGGACCGCCGCCGGCCACGCCGGAGATCCAGTGGTGATCACCGGCATGGCGTGCCGCTACCCCGGCGGGGTGGCCTCCCCCGACGACCTCTGGCGCCTCGTCGTCGAGGGAACCGACGCGATCACCGAGTTCCCCGACGACCGGGGCTGGGACCTCGGGGAACTGTTCGCCGACGATCCCGGACGTCCCGGTACCTCCGCCACCCGCAACGGCGGGTTCCTCAGCGGCGCTGCCGAGTTCGACGCCGAGTTCTTCGGGATCAGCCCCCGGGAGGCCGTGGCGCTCGACCCCCAGCAGCGGCTGCTGCTCCAGACCGCCTGGGAGGCGCTGGAGCGCACCGGCCTGGACCCGAGGTCCCTGAAGGACTCCGACACCGGGGTGTTCATCGGCGCCACGGCGTCCGACTACGCCCCGCGGCTGCACGAGGGCGACGGATCCTCCGACGGCTACCTGCTCACCGGATCCACCATCAGCGTGGCCTCCGGGCGGATCTCGTACGTCCTCGGCCTGCGGGGACCCGCGCTCACCGTCGACACCGCCTGCTCCTCGTCGCTGGTCGCGCTCGACCTCGCGGTACGGGCCGTGCGGTCCGGCGACTGCTCCATGGCCCTGGCCGGCGGAGCAGCGGTGATGGCCTCGCCCGGCATGTTCGTGGAGTTCTCCCGTCAGCACGGCCTCGCCCAGGACGGACGCTGCCGAGCGTTCGGGGCCGGCGCCTCCGGTACCGGATGGGCGGAAGGCGTGGGCACGGTCGTCGTCGAACGACTGTCCTCGGCCCGCCGGAACGGCCACCCGGTGCTCGCGGTGATCGAGGGCACCGCAGTCAACCAGGACGGTGCGAGCAACGGCCTGACCGCTCCCAACGGGCGTGCTCAGGAGGAGGTCATCGCCCGCGCCCTGGCCGACGCCGGACTCGCCCCGCACCAGGTGCACGCGGTGGAGGCGCACGGCACCGGCACCCGGCTCGGAGACCCGATCGAGGCCCGCGCCCTGTCCGCCGCCTACGGGCCGGGCCGGAGCACACCGCTGCTCCTCGGCTCCCTGAAGTCGAACATCGGGCACAGCCAGGCCGCCGCCGGGATCGGCGGTGTGATCAAGACCGTGCTGGCGCTGAACGCCGGGGTCCTCCCGGCCACCCTGCACGCCGACGAGCCGACCCCCCAGGTGGCCTGGGAGGGGTCCGGCGTACGGCTGCTCACCGGAACCACGCCATGGCCCGAGCACGAGGGCCCCCGCAGGGCCGGCGTCTCCTCGTTCGGCATCAGCGGCACCAACGCCCATGTGATCCTCGCCCAGCCACCTGCTCACCCCGCCGCCGCGCCGGGCCCCGACGCGCCGCCCACCGGCCTTCCGTCCCGGCCTGTCCTGGTCCACGGCACCGGGCCCGAGGCCCTTCGCCGCCAGGCCGCGGCGCTCGCCGCACATCTGGAGAGCCGTCCGGAGACCGGCACCGGCGTGATCGCCGCGCAGCTGGCCGCCCGCACACCGCTCGGCCACGGTGCCGCCGTGCTCACCGACGACCCCGTCGTACTGCGCGAGGCGCTGGCCGAACTGTCGGCGGGCGGGGTGCATCCGGCGGTCCACACCGGTGAACGGGCAGCAGGACGAACCGTCTTCGTCTTCCCCGGGCAGGGGTCCCAGTGGGACGGGATGGCTCGCGAACTCCTCGAAGCCAGCGAGGTGTTCCGCGACTCGATCGACGCCTGCGCCGAGGCGTTCGCGCCCTTCACCGACTGGGACCTGAGAGCGGTGCTGCGTGGCGAGCCGGGCGCACCCCCGCTGGAGCGGGTCGACGTCGTCCAGCCGGTGCTGTTCGCCATGATGGTGTCGCTGGCCGCGCTGTGGGAGGCGGCGGGCGTCCGGCCGGACGCCGTGGTGGGCCACTCCCAGGGGGAGATCGCCGCCGCCCACGTCGCGGGGGCGCTCTCCCTGGCGGACGCGGCCCGGCTCGTCACGCTCCGCAGCCGGGCACTGGTGCGCATCGCGGGTGACAGCGGGATGGTCTCCGTCGCGCTCGGCGCCGACGCGCTGGCCCCGCTCCTGGAGCTCCACCCGCAGGACCTGGAGATCGCCGTGCGCAACGGCCCTCGTTCGACGGTCGTCGCGGGGCGCACCGCCGCGCTCGACGATCTGCTGGCGCGCTGCGAGGAACAGGGCATACGGGCGCGGCGCGTGCCCGTCGACTACGCCTCGCACACCCGGTTCGTGGATCCGCTGCGTGATCACCTGATGGAGCTGGGCGCCGCGCTGGAGCCCGGCCGGGCGAGCACCGCCTACTACTCGGCCGTCACCGGCAAACGGATCGACGACACCTCCGCACTGGACGCCGGCTACTGGTACGGCAATCTGCGCGGCACCGTCCGCTTCGAGGAGACGGTGCACAGCCTGATCGACAGCGGCCATCGGCGTTTCGTCGAGATCAGTCCGCATCCCGTGCTCACCTACGCCGTGGAGGAGATCCTCGGGGACCGGGGCGTCAGCGGCTTCACCGGCGGCACCCTGCGACGCGAGGAGGGCGGACTGCCCGCCCTGCGCCGGGCGCTGGCCCTGGCGGACCTGGGGGGTGCGGCGGTCGCCTGGCCCGCGCCGCACGTGCCGGTCACCGCTCCGAACGACCTGCCCACCTACGCGTTCGCTCCGGACCGGTACTGGCTCACCACCACGGGCGGCGGTGCGCAGGCGTCCCGGCTGGGGCTCGCCGCGGCGGGACACCCCCTGCTGGGAGCCCAGGTCGCTCTGGCCGACGGCGGCCTGGCCCTGACCGGCCGTCTCGACCCCCGAAGCCATCCGTGGCTGCTCGACCACAGTGTCCTGGGCCGGCCGGTCATGCCCGGTACCGGATTCGCCGAACTCGCCCTGCACGCGGCCCGGCTGAGCGGTGACGGCGAGGTGGCCCAGCTGACGGTCCTCGCCCCGCTGCCGCTGGCGGGTGACCAGCCCCTCCAGCTCCAGGTGCTGATCGGGGCGCCCGACGACGACGGCCGCCGGGACCTGGGCGTCCACGCCCGTGCCTCCGACGACCAGCCGTGGACCCGCTACGCCTCGGCGACGCTGGGCCCGCGCACCGGCCCGGCCCCGGCCGCCGTGCTGGTGCCCTCCACCGCCACGCCGGTGGAGGTCGACGAGGTGTACACCGCCCTCTACCGGCTCGGCTACGACTACGGGCCCGCCTTCCAGGGCCTCGTGGCCGCCCACCGCGTCGACGGCACCCTGTACGCGGAGATCGAGGCCGGACAGGAACTCGCCGTGCCGGGCCGCGAGGACTTCACCGTCCATCCGGCGCTGCTGGACGCGGCCCTGCACCCCGTGGTCGCCGGACTGGTCGGCCGGCGCGAGCCCGACCCCGAACAGCCTCTGCTGCCGTTCGCACTGGAACGGATCCAACTCCTCGGCCCGACCGCGGGAAGCGGCAAGATGCGGGTCAGGATTCATGAACTCGCCGAGAACCGCTATGAGTTCGTCGTCGCCGACGAGGACGGGCAGCCGCTGCTCCGGATCGCGTCGCTCGCCTTCCGCCCCGTGCGGCGCGAGGAGCTCGCACCTCCGCGGGACCAGCCGGACGCGCACCTGGTCGAGTGGCGGCCCGTCGCGGTACCCGCGGAGTCCGGCGCCCCGGCGCTTCTCGCAGGCTACGGCGACACGGCGCTGGTCACCGGCGGCAGTGAGGCCTTCGCGGGGACCGACGAGCTGATCGCGGCGGGTCTTGGGCCCGAGACGGTCATCGTTCCCTTCGGACGGGTGGCCGGACCGGAGGGCGGGCAGGGAGGCACACCGGGCGCCGGGCCCCAGGGGGAGCGGGGAGACGGGCCGGACACGGCCGAGGCGGCGCACCGCCTCTCCGCCGGCCTGCTCTCCCTGCTTCAGCGCTGGCTCACCGAACCCGCTCTCGCCGGAAGCCGGCTGCTCGTCGTGCTCCCGGCCGGTGACCTCGCGTCGGCCACGCTGCGCGGACTGCTGCGTACGGCGGCCGCCGAACACCCCGGCCGGTTCGCGCTCGTCGACACCGACGCGCCCGCTCCGGCGGGCCTGCTCGCCGCCGCCTACGGAGAGCCGGAGGTGTCCCTCCGGGGCGGCGTCCCCCACGTGCCCCGGATCACCGGACACAGGCTCGCGCCGGCAGCCGGACGGCCGGCCGCCACAGGGCCCCGCACGGTTCTGATCACCGGCGGAACCGGCGCGCTGGGCGCCCTCGTCGCCCGGCGGCTGGCCGAGCACCCCCAGCCGCCGCACCTGCTGCTCGTCAGCCGGTCGGGGCCGGACGCACTCGGCGCGGCAGGGCTCGTCGCCCGGCTGCGCGAGAAGGGCGCCGAAGTGACCGTCGAGAGCTGCGACGTCACCGACCGGGCCGCGCTGGCCGCCCTGCTGCACCGGGTCCCGTCGGACAGGCCGCTGCGGTCCGTGGTCCACACCGCCGGGCTGCTCGCCGACGCGACCGTGCACGACATGACACCCGAACAGCTGCACACGGCCCTGCGGCCCAAGGTCGACGCGGCCTGGCTGCTGCACGAACTGACGGCCGATCAGGAACTGGACTCCTTCGTCCTCTTCTCGTCCGCCGTGGCCACCTACGGTGTACCAGGGCAGGGCAACTACGCGGCGGGAAACACCTTCCTGGACGCCCTCGCCGCCCACCGGCGTGACCGGGGGCTCCCGGCGACCGCCGTGGCCTGGGGGCTCTGGGACGAGTCCGGCGCGATGACCGGGCACCTCGACGACCGTGACCGGACCCGGCTCGCCCGGTACGGCATCGGCGCGGTCCCCGCCGAGTGGGGCCTGGACGCCCTCGGACGCACGACCGAGGCCCACACCGTCCTCTCGCCGCTCGACGAGAGCGTCCTGCGTGAGGAAGCGGCGTCCGGACGGCTGCCCGCGATCCTTTCCGGCCTGGTCGCGGTGCCCGCCGCGGCGCGACGCGGCGCCGGAGCGGGCGGTGCCTGGGCGCGGCGCATCGGATCCGAACCGCCGCAGGAGAGGCTACGCACCCTCGTGGCACTGCTGCGCGAGCAGGCGGCCCAGGTGCTCGGGCACGGCCAGGCGGACGGCATCGACGCCGAACGGCCCTTCAAGGAGCTGGGTTTCGACTCGCTGACCGGTGTCGAGCTGCGTAACCGGCTGACCGCCCTGACCGGGCTCCCGCTGCCGGCGACCATCGTCTTCGAGCACCCCACGGTCGGCGGTCTCGCCGCCCATCTGCTGGAGGCGTTCGAGCACCAGGCGGCTCCGGCCGTCGCCGCGTCCGTCACCGGGCGTGCCGACGCGGACGACCCGGTGGTCATCGTCGGAATGGGCTGCCGCTTCCCCGGCGGAGTCACCTCGCCCGACGAACTGTGGCAGCTGGTCGCGGACGGAGTCGACGCCACCGGTGACTTCCCCGACGACCGGGGATGGGACCTGGAGGCGCTGTACGACCCCGACCCCGACCACAAGGGCACCACCTACACCAGGCGTGGCGGATTCCTGCGCGAGGCCGCCGAGTTCGACGCGGACTTCTTCGGTATGAGCCCGCGGGAGTCCCTCGCCACCGACCCGCAGCAGCGGCTGCTGCTCCAGATCACCTGGGAGGCGCTGGAGCGCGCCGGCATCGATCCGCACTCCCTCAAGGACTCCGACACCGGCGTCTTCATCGGAGCCATGTACGACGACTACGCGGCCCGCCTGCACAGTTCTCCCGAGGAGGTCGAAGGGCTGCTGCTGGCGGGCAACCAGTCCAGTGTGGCCTCGGGCAGGATCGCCTACGTCCTCGGTCTGCGTGGGCCCGCTCTGACGGTCGACACCGCCTGCTCGTCCTCGCTCGTCGCCCTCGACCTGGCGGTGCGCGCCGTACGGTCGGGGGAGTGCTCCACCGCACTGGCGGGCGGAGTCGCCGTCATGGCGTCCCCGGCGACGTTCGTGGAGTTCTCCCGCCAGCGCGGGCTCTCCGCCGACGGGCGCTGCAAGGCGTTCGGGGACGGAGCGGACGGCACCGGGTGGTCGGAAGGCGCGGGGATCCTGGTCGTCGAGCGGCTCTCACGCGCCCGCAGCCTCGGTCACCGGGTCGTCGCCGTCGTCGCGGGCACCGCCGTCAACCAGGACGGTGCGAGCAACGGCCTGACCGCTCCCAACGGCCGTGCTCAGGAAGAGGTCATCGCCCGCGCCCTGGCCGACGCCGGGCTCGCCCCGCACGAGGTGGACGCGGTGGAAGGGCACGGCACCGGGACCCGCCTCGGCGACCCGATCGAGGCCCGGGCGCTGACCGCCGCATACGGGCGGGACCGCACGAGCCCGTTGCTGCTGGGCTCCCTGAAGTCGAACATCGGACACGCCCAGGCGGCCGCCGGGGTCGGTGGCGTCATCAAGACGGTCATGGCGCTGCGCCACGGCGTACTGCCCCGCACCCTGCACGCCGACACCCCCTCGGGCCACGTGCCGTGGCAGGACTCCGGGCTGGCCCTGCTCCAGGAATCCACACCCTGGCCCGAGCACGCCCGGCCCCGTAGGGCGGGTGTGTCGTCGTTCGGCATCAGCGGCACCAACAGCCACGTCATACTCGAACAGGCACCCGACGCCGTGATCGTCGGGACGGCGCACCGGGCCCTGCCTGCTTCCGTGGAGGCCGCCCCCGCCGACCAGCCCTCCGCTCTGGTCCTCGCCGCGAAGACCCCGGCCGCACTGCGCACCCAGGCGGACCGGCTGCACCGACTGCTGGTGTCGGAACACCCGCCGGCTGTCGCGGACGTCGCCCACACACTCGCCAGGCGTTCCCGCTTCGGCCACCGGGCCGTCGTCCACAGCGGACCCGGACTGGTCGAGGCTCTCGGCGCCGTACGGGACGGGGAGCGGCATCCCGCCGCGTTCACCGGCCGCGCGGCCCACGAACCCCGGCTCGCCTTCCTGTTCTCCGGGCAGGGATCCCAGCGCATCGGCATGGGCAGCGGGCTCCTGGAGTCCTCACCGGTCTTCGCCGCCGCGTTCGACGAGGTGGCCGCACACATCGAACCGCTCATCGGTACCGGTCTGCGTTCCCTGCTGACCACGGACCCGGATGTCCTGCGGCGCACCGAATACGCCCAGCCCGCTCTGTTCGCCGTCGGGACAGCCCTGTACCGCATGGCCGAACACCACGGCCTGCGTGCCGACTTCCTCATCGGCCACTCCGTCGGCGAGGTCGCCGCGGCCCATGTGTCCGGCATCCTCGGCGTGGCCGACGCCGCCGCACTGGTGGCCGCCCGGGGACGGCTGATGGGTGCCGCCCGGGCCTCCGGCGCGATGGCGGCGCTCGCCGCGACCCCGGAGCAGGCCCGTGAACTGCTGGCCGCATCCGGCGGGGCCGTTGAACTCGCCGCCGTCAACGGGCCGGAGGCCGTCGTGGTCTCCGGCGACGCGGACGCGGTCGCCGCCCTGGTCGAGCGCTGGAGGACCAAGGGCCACAAGGCCACCGCGCTCGCGGTCAGCCACGCCTTCCACTCCGCCCACATGGACGAGATCCTCGACGCCTTCCGCGAGGAACTGTCCGCCCTCACCTTCGCCGCACCCACGGTGCCGGTCATCTCCACGGTCACCGGCTCGCCCGCCGACGCGGAGGAGATGTCACGGCCGGAGTACTGGGTCGGGCAGATCCGTAAGCCGGTGCTCTTCCACGACGCCGTCCGCAGCGCCCTCGCCCTCGGTGTCAGCGCCTTCGCGGAACTGGGCCCGGACGGGTCGCTCGCCGCACTCGTCCAGGACCGGCCGGACGCCTCACCGGCCGTGTCCGTCCCCCTGCTGCGCAAGGGACAGCCCGAGGGCGACACCGTGCGTGCGGCACTGAGCCGGCTGCACGTCGCGGGAACACCGCTCGACCTGACCCCCGGCTCCGCGCCGGGACAACTCGTCGACCTCCCCGTGTACCCCTTCGAGACACGCCGGTACTGGCTCGACGACCCCGGCGCGGCCCCGCGCGCCGCCGCCGGGGAGAGTCACGGGCTCGACGCCTCGCCCCACCCCCTGCTCACCGCGAGCACCGGGCTCCCCGACGGCGGCACCCTGCACACCGGAGTGCTCTCACCGAGGCTGCACCCGTGGCTCGACGGCCACCTGATCGACGGGCGGGCGCTCCTGCCGGCCGCCGTCCTGCTGGAACTCGCCCTCACCGTGGCGCACGCCGACGGCCGCGGCACCGTCCGTGACCTCGTGGTGCAGGCGCCCCTGGAAATCGGACCGGGTGAAGGGACCAGGATCCAGGCGGTCGTGGACCCCCAGGGCGAACTGACCGTACGCTCCGCCGACACCGACGGGCGCTGGACGGTGCATGCCACGGCGACCCTCACCGACGACGGGGTCGCCCCCGGGCCGGCAGGCACCCCGGACACCGGCGAACCGCTCACTCCCGACGGCCCCGAGGACGCCTACCGACGTCTGACGGAACGCGGATACGAGTACACCGGAGCGTTCCGCTCCCTGCTCGGGGCCTGGCGCACCGACGACGGGATCCTCGCCGAGGCCGCACTGCCCGCACCCGACACCGCTCACGCCCCCCGCTACGGACTGCACCCCGCGCTGCTCGATGCCGCACTGCACGCGCTCCCGCTGAGCACGCGGGCAGCCGGAACCCTCGTGCCGTACGCCCTCGACGGAGTCCGGCTGCACAGGGCGCACGCTTCGCGCGTACGGGTCACGATCACCGCACCGGACCCCGGCGGCCACCGCGTCGAACTGACCGACGAGGACGGGCACCCTGTGCTGACCATCGAGCGGCTGCGGCTGCGTCCCCTGCCCTCCGGCGGCGCGCTGTACCGGTCGGACTGGCAGCCCCTGCGGGGCGAGGAGGTGCCGGTGGAGCCCGGAGACGTCACCTTCGTACACCTGGACCCCCATCAGGGCACCGCCGAGGCGGCCGAGTTCGCGCGGGCCACGGTCAGCGGACATCTCGCCGCCGGAGCGGAGGGTGGCCGTCTCGTCCTCGTCACCCGGAAGCTGGCCGTCGCCGATGAGGAGGAGGCCGCCCCCGCCACCGCCGCGGTCTGGGGACTCGTCAGGGCCGCACAGACCGAGCACCCGGGCAGATTCGCCCTGGTGGACACCGACGAGAGCGGCACGGGCGACACGGAACTCCTGGGTGCGGCCGCCCTGGCCGGACCGCGGTCCGCCGTGCGCCGGGGCAGGATCCTCACGCCCCGGCTGGTCACCGTGCCCGAGGCCCCCGCACCGGGCACCGGCACGCCCGCCGGCAGCGACGACGCGCCCGTGTGGCCGCGCAGCGCCGCCGGGGGCACCGTGCTGATCACGGGCGGCACCGGCGCCGTGGGACGCGCCACCGCCCGCCATCTGGTCGAGCGCTACGGCGCACGCCAGCTCCTGCTGGTCTCCCGCCGCGGGGAGGGCCACCCCGGTGCCGCGCTCGTCCGCGACGAACTGAGCGCGTTCGGCGCCGAGGTGACTGTCGCCGCCTGCGACCTCGCGGACCGGCGGGCCCTGGCTACGCTGCTGTCCGGCCTCGAACGGCCGCTGTCCGCAGTGGTGCACGCCGCCGCGGTCACCGAGGACTCCGTCATCGAGCAGCTGTCACCCGAGGCACTGCACACGGTCCTCCACGCCAAGGCGGTCGCGGCGGAGCACCTGGACGAACTGACGCGTGGCACCGAACTGGACGCCTTCGTGCTGTACGGCTCGGTCGCCGCCGTGCTCGGCACGGCGGGGCAGAGCGGCTACAGCGCGGCCAACGCGGCTCTGGAGGCCGTGGCCCACCGGCGCAGGTCCGCCGGGAAGAAGGCACTCACCGTGCACTGGGGCCTCTGGGACCTGGCCGACGGTCTGGCCGCCGGACTGGCCCGACGTGACGTGGACCGACTGGCCCGCACCGGGATCAGGCCGCAGCCCGCGGCCGAAGCCCTCGCACTCCTCGACCGTGCGCTGAGGCCGGACGGCCCGGACCTCTCCGCCGTGGTCGCGGCCCGGCTCGATCTCCGGGCGGCGAACGGCACGGCCCGTCAGGCCGGGCCGGCCGGACGGCCCAAGGGGCGGACCGGGGGAGCCGCAGGGACCACGGACGTCGCGGCGACCGTGCTGGCGGCGGTGGCCGAGGTGCTCGGCCACCGACAGCCCACCGCCGTCGACCCCGAACGGCCCTTCACCGACCTCGGCTTCGACTCGCTGACCGCCGTCGAGCTGCGCAACCGGCTCGGGGACGACCTCGGGGTGCGACTGCCGGGCACGATCGTCTTCGACCACCCCAACCCCGGCGCGCTCACCCGCTTCCTGACGGAGCTGGTCGAGCCGGCACCGCCCGTCCCGACCGAACCCGCCCCCGCCCTCGGGGAGGTGCCCGCACCCCGTCCCGGGACTGCCGAGGACGACCCCGTGGTCATCGTCGGGATGGCCTGCCGCTTCCCCGGCGGAGTGAGGACCCCGCAGGACCTGTGGGAGCTGCTGGCCTCGGGCACCGACGCCACCACACCGTTTCCCACGGACCGTGGATGGGACCTCGACCTGTTCGACCCGGATCCCGACCACCTCGGCACCTCGGCCACCCGCCGTGGAGGATTCCTGCACGACGCCGCCGAGTTCGACCCCGGGTTCTTCGGCATCAGCCCGCGTGAGGCGCTGGCCGTCGACCCGCAGCAGCGGCTCCTGCTGCAGACGGCCTGGGAAGCGGCGGAGAACGCCGGGATCGACCCGGCGGCCCTGCGCGGCACGCGCAGCGGAGTGTTCGTCGGCGTCATGTACTCCGACTACGGGGCCCGTGTCCACCAGCACCGGGGTGCCGCCAAGGACCTGGAAGGCTATCTGGTGAGCGGCAGCGCCGGCAGCGTCGCCTCCGGGCGGATCTCCTACACCCTCGGCCTGGAAGGTCCGGCGGTCACGGTCGACACCGCCTGCTCCTCCTCCCTGGTGGCGGTCCACCAGGCCGCCCAGGCGCTGAGGCTGGGCGAGTGCACCCTCGCTCTCGCGGGCGGCGCCACGGTGATGGCGAGTCCTGCCACCTTCATCGAGTTCAGCCGACAGCGCGGACTGGCCCCCGACGGCCGCTGCAAGCCCTTCTCCGCCGACGCCGACGGCACGGCCTGGGGAGAGGGCGCGGGGCTGCTGGTCCTGGAGAAGCTCTCCGACGCCCGGCGCAACGGGCACCGTGTCCTCGCCGTCGTCCGCGGCTCCGCCGTCAACCAGGACGGTGCGAGCAACGGGCTGACAGCGCCCAACGGTCCCGCCCAGGAGCGGGTCATACACAGTGCCCTGCACACCGCTGGACTGCGCCCCGGGCAGATAGACGTGCTGGAGGCGCACGGCACCGGCACCAGGCTCGGCGACCCCATCGAGGCCGGCGCGGTGCTCCGCACCTACGGCAGCGGGCGCGGGGAGCGCGGTCCCCTGCTGATGGGTTCGGTCAAGTCCAACATCGGCCACACCCAGGCCGCCGCGGGGGTCGCCGGGATCATCAAGATGGTGCTGTCCATGAACCGGGGCCAGGTACCGGGGACCCTGCACGTCGAACGACGCTCCGAGCACGTCGACTGGGCCGGAGGAGAGGTGGACATCCCCGGCAGTCTGTCCGACTGGCCGGACACCGAGGGGCCGCGCCGGTCCGCCGTGTCGTCCTTCGGGATCGGCGGCACCAACGCCCACATCGTCCTGGAGGAGGGGGGCGCGGCCGCGCACCCGGTCGACACCGCCGACGGGACCGAACGGGCGGCAGAACTCGACGAGGAGGACGGCCGGCCCGTCCCCTGGGTACTCAGTGCCCGCACCGCGCAAGGACTGCGCGACCAGGCCACCCGCCTGGCGCGGCATCTCACCGGGCGGGGCGATGTGCGTGTCCGCGACGTGGCCCTGTCCCTGGCCACCACCCGTACCGCTTTCGACCTGCGCGCGGTGGTCGTGGGCCATGATCTGGCCGAACTCCTCGAGGGCCTCGGGCATGTGGCCCGTGGCACCTCGCCGGAGCCCGGCACCTTCCCCCTCGTGGTCACCGGTTCGCCGGTGCGCGGCGGGACGGCTGTCCTGTTCACCGGCCAGGGCAGCCAGCGCACCGGGATGGGGGGCGGGCTGTACCGCGCGTTTCCGGCGTACGCGGAGGCCTTCGACGCGGTCCGCGCGGAGTTCCGCCGGGCCGAGGGCATCGACGTCGCCGCCGCCATCGAGGGCGGTACACCCGATCTCCATGCGACCCGCTACACCCAGGCCGCCCTGTTCGCCGTGGAAGTGGCGCTGTTCCGGCTGCTGGAGAGCTGGGGGCTGCGGCCGGGACTGCTCGCCGGACACTCCGTCGGTGAGATCGCCGCAGCGCACCTCGGTGGCGCCCTCGGCCTCACCGAGGCCGTTGAACTGGTCGGCGTCCGTGGCCGGCTGATGCAGGAACTGCCGCCCGGCGGCGCGATGCTGGCGGTGCAGGCCGGCACCGGTACGGTCGAGGAACTGGCCGGGGACATGACCGGGGTGGACATCGCCGCGGTCAACGCCCCGTCGGCGACCGTACTCTCAGGTGACGCCGACGCGATCGAGCGGATCGGCGCCGTCCTGTCGGCCGCAGGGCAGCGCACCAGACGGCTCACGGTCAGCCACGCGTTCCACTCCGCGCGCATGGACCCCATGACCGAGCCCTTCCGCGCCGCGGTCGGACAGCTGACGACCGGGCCGCTGAACGCCGTCCTCGTCTCCACACTGACCGGGCGGGAGGTGGACGGCGAACAGCTCGGGTCCGCCTCCCACTGGGCCGATCAGGTCCGGTCGACCGTCCGGTTCGCCGACGCGCTGAGCAGGCTGCGTGAACTGGGTGCCGCCCACTTCCTCGAGATCGGCCCGGACGCCTCGCTGACCGCCCTCGCGGACCAGTGTGACCTGGGCGGGGGAACCGCCGCGCTGGCCTTCCTGGACCGCCGGAAGGACGAGGTGACGGCCCTGTGGACCGCCGTCGCCCGCGCCCACACGGCGGGCGTCGCGTGGGACTGGCGCGCCCTCATCGGCGGCGGCGCCCGCCCGGTCCCCCTGCCCACCTACGCCTTTCAGCAGGAGCGTCTCTGGTTGCTGCCGCCCCGCACCGAGGACGGCACCGCGCACGGCATCGGCGCGGACGACCCCGGCCTGCCGCTGCTGTCGGCCTCCGTCACGGACCCCGACGGCACGGACTCCGTCTACACCGGAGTGCTCTCCCACCGGCGGCAGCCGTGGCTCACCGGTCACGCCCTGTACGGCACCCCCCTGCTGCCGGCCACCTCCCTGGTCGAGCTGATCGGGGCACTCGGCGTCCGGCACGGACAGCCGGTGGTGGAGGAACTCACCCTGCACGCACCCGTCGTCGTGGCGGAGGAGACGGACATCCAGCTGAGGGTCACGGTGACCGGGCCGGTGGTCCGCGTCCACGGAAGGGCTGCCGGATCGGAGACCTGGACCCTGCACGCCGACGCGACGCTGGCCGAGAGCACCGGAACGGGCGTCACCCAGCCCTCCGAACGCCCCGAGGGGGCAGTCCCGGTGCTCCTCGAAGGGCTCTACGACACCCTCGCCGGTCAGGGATACGACTACGGTCCCCGCTTCCGGGGGCTGCGGGCACTGTGGCGCACCGATGACGCGCTGTACGCCGAGGCCGACACCGGGGAGCCGCTGGCCGCAGGGCTGCTCGACTCCGTACTCCACGGCTGGCTCGCGCGCCCCGCGGACATCCGGGGCGAGGAGGCCCACGGCGGGAGCGCCGGCGGTCCCGGAGCGAGCGGCGACGGCGGGGCATCCCGCCTCCTCGTCCCGTACGGCTGGTACGGGGTGCGGCTGCACGCCGTTCCGACCGGTCCGCTCAGGGCCACGATCACCCCACGGTCGGACGCCTCCTTCGCGCTGGAGATCTCCGACGAACGGGGCGGCCCGGTCCTGACCGCCGACGAGGTACGGCTGCGGCCCGTCCCCACCGGCGCGCTCACATCGGCCCGGAGCGGCCCACTGCTGCCCCACACGGTCCGGTGGGTCCCGGAACGGCCCGTCGACGACGGGACCGGCGGACGGACGGTCGCGCTGGTGACCGGCACGGCACCCGAAGGGCTGCCCTTCCCCGTGGTGTCCGAGGCGGACCCGGACGCGGACGTCCTGGTGGCCGTCCCCGCCCACGACGACCTCCGGCGCAACCTGCTCGACGTACGGGACCTGGTCAACGGCCTGTCCGAGCGCAGCCATCTGACCGTCCTGACGACCGGGGCGGTCGCCGCGCTCGACACGGACCGGGTACCGGGGCTCGCGCAGGCACCGCTGTGGGGTCTGCTGCGCTCCGCGCAGCACGAACACCCGGGCCGGATCAGCATCGTCGACAGCGACGGGCACCCTGACTCGCTCGCGCTGCTGCCCCGTGCCGTCGCCGCACGGAGCGGACAACTGGCGCTGCGCGAGGGCGAGGCGTACAGGCCGGTGCTGCGGGAGGCGGAGCCGCCGGACGGGACAACGGCCGACGGTCCGGCAGACACCCCGGCCGAAGCCGCAGGCCGGACCGGGCCGTTCGGCGACGGGACCGTACTGGTCACCGGGGCGGGCGGAGCCCTCGGCTCGGCGGTCGCGCGACATCTCGTGGAGAAGCACGGCGTCGGCCGCCTGCTGCTGGTCAGCAGGCGCGGGGAGGCCGACCCGGTACTGCGCGACCTCGCCGCGGAGCTCGCCGCCCGGGCGGACATCCGGATCGCCGCCTGCGACCTCGCCGACGGCGCGGCGGTCGAGCGCCTGTTCGGCGGGATCGACCCGGAGTACCCGCTGACCGCCGTCCTCCACACGGCCGGCGCGCTCCAGGACGCGGTGCTCGCCAACCTCACCGACGACCGGCTCGACCTCGTGCTGCGCCCCAAGACCGACGCCGCCGGTCATCTGCACAGTCTCACCCAGGACTTGCCCCTGGACGCATTCGTACTCTTCTCGTCCGTCGCCGGAGTGCTCGGCAACGCGGGACAGTCCGCGTACGCCGCGGCCAACAGCTACCTCGACGCCCTCGCACAGCACCGCAGGGCGGCGGGACTGGCGGGCACCTCGCTGGCCTGGGGCCTGTGGGAGAGCGCCGACGGCAGCGGGATGGGCGCCACACTCGACGCACCCGCCCGTGCACGCATGGAGCGGCTCGGCATCCGGCCGCTGAGCGTCCCCGACGGACTGGCGCTGCTCGACCGGTCCCTCGAGGACGCCCGCACCTCCGGCAGGGCGCTGTTCGTTCCCGCCAGGTTCGACCGCTCGGCGGCCGGCCGGCTGACGGAGCGCACCGCGCCTGCTGCGAGCCTCCGGACACCCACCGGATCCGGCGGCGAGGCACCGATCCCCATCGGCAGCCGTCTCGCGGGTCTGGCCCCGGACGCCGTGCACGACCTGCTGCACACCACGGTGACCACCGCCGTGGCGGAGGTCCTGGGCATCGCCAGGGCCGGACAAGTGCCCACGGAACGCGGTCTGTTCGACCTGGGCCTGGACTCGCTCACCGCGGTCGAGCTGCGCAACAGGCTCGGGACGGAGGTGGGCGAACGACTGCCGGCCACGCTGCTGTTCGACCATCCGACCGTACGCGCGCTCACGGAACATCTGGCGCGGCGCTACGCCGTCGAACCGCCCGTCTTCGACGCCTCGTCCCTCGACGGCTGGGTGTCAGCCGCGTCGGCCCTCGCCGACGACGACACGGGACGGGCCCGGCTCGTCCAGGCGCTGAGGACGGCGCTCGGCGTCCTGGACACCGTGTCCGCCGCACCCCAGGAGGACTCCTTTGGAATGGATTCAGCCACCGATGATGAGCTGTTCGGGCTGCTGGACCGAGAACTGAGCGACTGACGCCGCGCCACACGCCCCGCCCGCCCGGCTCCTGCCGTGCGGGCGCCGGGCGGGCGCGCCCCACCGGGCACACACACGGAGAGCGGATCACCGATGGCGAACGAAGACAGGCTCCGGGACTATCTGCGCCGGACCACCAACGACCTGCTCCGCACCCGGGCAGAGCTCGAGCGGGCCGAGCGGGCCGCGCACGAGCCCCTGGCCATCGTCAGCATGGCCTGCCGCTACCCGGGCGGTGTCACCTCACCGGAGGACCTCTGGCAGCTGGTGGCGGACCGCACCGACGCGATCACCCCGTTCCCCGAGGACCGGGGCTGGCCGCTGGACCGGCTCGTCGATCCGGACCCGGCCAAGGAGGGCACCAGTTACGCGGGCGAAGGCGGCTTCCTGCACGACGCCGCCGACTTCGACGCGGGGCTCTTCGGCATCAGCCCACGCGAGGCGCTCACCATCGACCCGCAGCAGCGACTGCTGCTGCAGACCTCCTGGGAGCTGTTCGAACGCGCCGGGCTCGACCCGTCGTCGCTGTCCGGGGAGTCCGTCGGCGTCTTCGCCGGAGTGATGTACGACGACTACGGATCCCGTCACACCTCGGCGCCGGAGGGCTTCGAGGGCTTCATCGGCACCGGCAGCGCCGGCTCCATCGCCTCGGGCCGGATCGCCTACACCTTCGGTCTCGAGGGGCCCGCCGTCACCGTCGACACGGCCTGCTCCTCCTCGCTGGTGGCCCTCCACTACGCGGCCCAGGCCGTACGCAGGGGTGACTGCCGGATGGCGGTCGCGGGCGGGGCCACGGTGATGGCCACCCCGTCCACCTTCGTCGAGTTCAGCCGGCAGCGCGGGCTCTCGCCGGACGGACGGTGCAAGGCGTACGCCGCCTCGGCCGACGGCACCGGCTGGGCCGAGGGGGTAGGACTCGTCCTCGTCGAGCGCCTCTCCGACGCCCTGAAGGCAGGGCACCGGGTGGTCGCCGTGCTGCGCGGCAGCGCGGTCAACTCCGACGGGGCCAGCACGCAGCTCTCCGCACCCAACGGATCGGCGCAGCAACGCGTCATACGCGCTGCCCTCGAGGACGCCGGGATCGGCCCCGAGGACGTGGACGTCATCGAGGGGCACGGCACCGGCACCGGACTCGGCGACCCCATCGAGGCCGGTGCGCTCATCGCGACGTACGGCAGCGCCCGCACCGCGGAGAGTCCCGTCCGGCTCGGCTCGCTGAAGTCCAACATCGGTCATACGCAGGCCGCCGCCGGGATCGGCGGTGTGATCAAGATGGCGCTCGCCATCGAGCACGGCGTCCTGCCCGCCAGCCTGCACATCGACGAGCCGTCACCGCACGTCGACTGGTCGGCCGGCGGTCTCTCGCTGCTCACCGAGGAACAGGCCTGGCCGGAGGCCGACCGGCCGCGGCGCGCGGCCGTGTCCTCCTTCGGTATCAGCGGCACCAACGCCCACGCCATCATCGAAGCCCCGCCCGCCTCCACGGCTCCGGACGAAGCCCGCGAGGAAGAGGTGCCCGGTGAAGGGGTGCACGAGGAAGGGGCGCCCGGCGGAAGCACGCAGGCCCCGACGGAGCCCGTGCCGTCCGCCTGGTTGCTGTCGGGACAGACCGCCGCCGCTCTCGACACCCAGATCGAGCGGCTCCGCTCACATCTCGCCGTCCATCCCGAACTCTCCGCCGGCGACATCGCCCACACCCTGCGCACCGGACGAGCCGCGCTGCCGCACCGGGCGGTCGTCGTGGGCACCGGGCGTGGCGCCCTCGAACGGGAACTCTCCTCGGCCGCTGAGCGGCTGCCGTCCCCCGGAACCGCGTTCGGGGTGGCCGAGGGGAGCGGGCGCCCCGTCTTCGTCTTCCCGGGCCAGGGCTCCCAGTGGGCCGGGATGGCCCGTGAACTCCTCGCCGGGTCCGACGTGTTCCGGGACGAGATGCAGCGCTGCGCGCGCGCACTGGCCCCGCACGTCGAATGGGACCTCGTCGATGTCGTGTCGAGCGACGACGACAGCGCCCTCGGCCGGGTCGACGTCGTCCAGCCCGCGCTGTTCGCGGTGATGGTCTCGCTCGCCGCGGTCTGGCGCTCCCTGGGCGTCGAACCCGGCGCCGTCGTGGGCCATTCGCAGGGCGAGATCGCCGCCGCCCATGTCGCGGGCGCCCTCACCCTCGACGACGCGGCGGGCCTGGTGGCCAAGCGGAGCGAAGCCCTGCTCGACCTGGCGGGACAGGGCGCCATGGCTTCCGTCGAGCTGACGTCCGAAGAGGCGCAAGGCCGTTTCCCCGCCTCCGGTGTGATCGGCGTGGCCGCCGTCAACGGGCCCACGGCCACCGTGGTTTCGGGTGCGGCCGACGCGGTGGCCGAGTTCGTCGAGGCATGCAGGCGGGACGGGGTACGCGCCAGGACGATCCCCGTCGACTACGCCTCGCACTCACCGGCGGTGGAGGCACTGCGCGACACCCTGCTGGACCGCTTCGCGGACCTGCGGCCCCGGTCCTCGACCGTCCCCTTCCACTCCACCGTCACCACCGTCGAGACGGACACGAGCGGCCTGGACGCGGCCTACTGGTACACCAACCTGCGAGAGCCGGTGCGTCTCGCCGACACCGTGGGCGCCCTCGCCGAGGCCGGCCACACCCTCTTCCTCGAGATCAGCCCGCACCCGGTACTCACCGGCGCCCTCCGCGACACCTTCGAGACCCGTGGACTCCCCGCGCACGCCACACCCACGCTGAGCCGGGACCACGGCTCCCTCGGCACCCTGCTCGCCTCGGCCGGTGATCTGTACGCCCACGGCGGCCGCGTCGACTGGTCCTCGGCCACCCGGGGCCGCACCGTGGACCTGCCCACCTACGCCTTCCAGGAGCGGCGCTTCTGGCTGGACACCCACCACGGCGCCGGGTTCCCCGCACCCCCGGCGGCAGCCGGACCGCACCCGCTGATCAGCGAGGTGCTGGAGCGCGCCGACGGTGGCGGGGTGCTCTTCAGCGGCTCGGTCCCGGTGGGTGACGCCCGGTGGAGCGGCCAGCACCGGCTGGGCGAACGGCTGTTGCTGCCCGGCAGCGCGCTCACCGGCCTCGCCCTCGCCGCCGGTGCCCGGCTCGGCCTGGAACACCTGGAGGAGATCACCCTCCTCGCCCCGGTCGGTGTCCCCGGCAGCGGCCGGCCGCTCGAACTCCAGCTGGCGGCGGACGGCGATCCGGACGGGGCGTCGTTCACCGTGCACACCCGGGCACCGGACGGAGCCGGGGACGGCTGGCAACTGCACGCCACCGGCCTGCTGCGCAGGGCCCCGGACGAGCACACCGGCACCGCGAGGCCCGCCACGGCCGGCCGGCCCGCCGGCGCCGGGCCGTTGGACACCGACGCCGGTTACCTGGCGCTGGCCGGCCACGAGGTGCACTACGGACCGCGGCTCCGCACGGTCGGCGCCGCCTGGGCGGACGACACCGGGCTGTACGCCGAGATCTCGAGTGCCGAGGCCGGGGGCCACGGCCATGACCCGCGCCCCGCGCTGCTCGACGGACTGGTGCAGGCCGTGCTGCTGGGGCGGGTGCTCACCGGCGCGCCGGACAGCGGGACGGACGGCTCCGGGGCCGTCACGGTGCCGTTCAGCTGGAGCGGGGTCAGACAGTACGGGGACCTTCCCGCACGGCTGCAAGTCCACGTCGCGACCACCGCCCCGGACACCTACGCCCTGACCGCCTCGGGCGAGGACGGCCGTACGGTCCTCACCGTCGGCGAACTGCGGTTGCGCACGCTCGAACCGGGAACGCCCGCGGCCGGGCAGGGGGACGGCCGTCCCTCCACGCCGCGGCTGAGGGCCCTGCCTGCCGGGCCCCCCGGCGCCGGCGCGGCCGAAGCCCCCAGCACCCTCGCCCTCCTCGACCCGGAGGAGCGGGAGGAACGGCTGCTGGTGACCGTCGGCCGGGCCGTCGCGGCCATCCTCGGATACGACTCGGACCAGGAGATCCGGCCCGACCGCCCCTTCCGCGACCTGGGGCTGGACTCCATGACCGCCGTGCGTCTGCGCGACCACCTCGGCACCGTCACCGGACGCAAGCTGCCCGCCACCGTGGTCTTCGACCACCCCACCCCCCGGGCGCTCGCCGCCCACCTCGCCCGGTCCGACGCCCCCCGGACAGCGGACGGGCCCCGCCCGGCGCCCGTCGTACGGCACGACGAAGACCCGGTGGTGATCGTCTCGATGGGCTGCCGCTACCCGGGCGGCATCAGTACCCCGGAAGAGCTGTGGGAGCTGCTGGAGCGCGGTGGCGACGCCATAGGCCCGTTCCCCGAGGAGCGCGGCTGGGACCTGGACCGTCTCTTCCACGACGACCCGGACCACCCCGGCACCTCCTACGCACGGCAGGGCGGATTCCTGCGCGACGCCTCGGACTTCGACGCCGAGTTCTTCGAGATGAGTCCCCGAGAGGCCACTGCCGCGGACCCCCAGCAACGGCTGCTGCTGGAAACCTCCTGGGAGGTCTTCCAGCGTGCCGGGATCGACCCCAGGGCACTGCGCGGATCGCGCACCGGCGTCTACGTCGGCCTGATCTACACCGAGTACGGCGGACGGGCCCAGGCGGACCCGGGGGAACACGGGGGATACCTCGGCACCGGCAGCGCGGGCAGCGTCGCCTCCGGCCGCATCTCGTACAGCTTCGGCCTCGAAGGCCCGGCCGTCACCGTGGACACCGCCTGCTCCTCCTCGCTGGTCGCACTGCACCTGGCCGCCCAGGGGCTGCGTGCGGGCGAATGCGATCTCGCACTCGTCGGGGGCGCCACGCTGATGGCCACACCCTCGACGTTCGTCGAGTTCAGCCGCCAGCGCGGGCTGTCGCCGGACGGCCGCTGCCGGGCGTTCGCCGACGAGGCCGACGGCACCGGCTTCAGCGAGGGCGTCGGGCTGCTCCTGGTGGAACGGCTCTCGGACGCCCGCCGCAACCAGCACCCGGTGCTCGCCGTGCTGAAGGGCTCCGCCACCAACCAGGACGGAGCCAGCAACGGGCTCACCGCTCCCAACGGCCCCGCGCAGGAACGCGTCATCCGGGCGGCCCTGGACAACGCGGGCCTCACGCCCGCCGACGTCGACGCGGTCGAGGCGCACGGCACGGGGACCACTCTCGGCGACCCCGTGGAGGCTCATGCCCTGCTGGGCACCTACGGCGCGGACCGGGCCGGAGGGGCGCCCCTCCATCTGGGCTCGCTCAAGTCCAACATCGGCCACACCCAGGCGGCCGCCGGGGTCGGCGGCATCATCAAGATGGTGCAGGCACTGGCCCACCGGACGCTGCCGCGGACCCTGCACGCCGCCAACCCCTCCCGGCACGTGGACTGGGACCAGGGTGCCGTCGCCCTGCTCACCGACAACACCCCCTGGCCGCAGGGCGGGCGGCCGAGGCGCTTCGGGGTGTCCGCCTTCGGGATGAGCGGCACCAACGCACATGTCGTCCTGGAGGAACCGCCCGCCGCCGAGACGGCGCCGGCCCCCGGACCGGAGCGCCCCGCCGGCCCCGTCGTGCTCGTCCTGTCCGCCGGATCGCCCGGCTCACTCGCCGGGGAGGCCGCCCGGCTGCACCGCTACCTGCTGGCCCACCCGGACACGGACCTGGCCGACGTCGCCGCCGAACTCGTCCACGTCCGGGGCGACTTCCCCCACCGGGCCGTCGTGGTGGCGGAGGACCGGAAGCAGGCGCTGGAAGGGCTCCGGGCCGTCACCGACGGCGAGCCGTCCCCGTACGTCGTCACCGGGCACGCCACCGAGTCCAGGACTCCGGTGTTCCTCTACCCCGGCCAGGGCGCGCAATGGGACGGAATGGCCCGTGAACTCCTCGACACCTCACCGGTGTTCGCCGGACGGATCGAGGAATGCGCCCGGCTGCTCGACCCGCTGACGGGGTGGTCGCTCCTCGACGCGCTCCGGGAGGGGACGGGGCTGCACCGGGTCGACGTCGTCCAGCCCGTGCTGTGGGCGACCATGACCGCGCTGACCGCGGTCTGGGAGTCGTTCGGGGTGCGCCCCGCCGCCGTGGTCGGCCACTCCCAGGGAGAGATCGCGGCAGCACTCGCCGCAGGTGCTCTGACCCCCGCCGAGTCCGCCGCAGTGGCGGCCCTGCGCAGTAAGGCGCTCACCGAGCTCGCCGGCACCGGCGCCATGCTCTCCGTCGCCGCTTCGGAGGACTCGGTGCGGGCGGTCCTTCAGGAGACCGGTGCGGCGGCAGGCGTCGCCGCTGTCAACGGGCCCGAATCGACCGTCGTCTCCGGCGGCACGGAGGCGGTCGCCCGGATCGAAGCGGCGTTCGCCGGAGCCGGCGTACGCGTCAGGCTGATCGACGTCGACTACGCCTCGCACTCCGCGCACGTCGAGGCGCTGGAGGAGGAACTGCGGGCCGCGCTTCCCGAGCCGCAGCGGCTCGCGGCCCCCACGGCGGACATCTTCTCCACCGTCACCGGCCGCCGCGTCGATCCGGGGGACACGACGTTCGGCTCGCCCGGCTACTGGTACGACAACCTCCGCCGGACCGTCCTGCTGGGCCCGGCGGTCCGGGCGGCCGCCGAGGCGGGACACCGGGTGTTCATCGAGGTCAGCCCCCACCCGGTGGTCGGCGTCGGTGTCCAGGACGTCCTGGACACCGACGGGCCCGGCCGCACCGCCGTGCTCGGCACCCTCCGCAGGAACGAGGGCGGGGCGGGCCGCCTGCTGCGCTCGGTGGCCGAGGCGTGGGTCAACGGGGTGCGGATCGACTGGCGGACGCACACCGGCGTCCGCAGGGCCGGACTGCCGCCCCTGCCCACCTACGCCTTCGACCGGCAGCGGTACTGGCTCGACGCCGCGCCCTCGGCCTCCGTCGGCACCGCGCTCCCGGGCACCCGGCAGGTCGGTCACCCGCTGCTCACCGGTGCGGTGCGGGCCCCCGGCGGCGACGGCGTGCAGCTCTTCGGACAGCTCTCGCTCACCGCCCAGCCCTGGCTGGCCGACCACACGGTGGACGGCACGGTGCTCGTGCCCGGCGCCGTGCTGGCCGAACTCGCCCGCTACGCCGGGGAACTCGCCGGCGCGCCCCGCGTCGACGAACTCGTCCTCCAGCAGCCCCTGGTGCTCACGGGCGAACCGGTCGAGATCCTGCTGACGGCCGGAGCCGCAGAAGCGGACGGACGCCGGCCGCTCGCCCTGTACGCCCGTGACGCGGCCGACTCGGGCGGGCCGCTCGGCGCGCCCTGGACCAGCCACGCACTGGGCACTCTCGCCCCCGCCTCCGAAGGCCGCTCCGCCGTGCCGTGGCCCCCGGCCGACGCCGAACCCTTCGACGTCACCGGCCTGTACGAGGACCTCGCACTCAAGGGCTACGGCTACGGCGCCGCGTTCAGGGGCGTGCGGGCGGCCTGGCGCTCCCCGTCGGGGAACGAGGTGTACGCGGAGGTGTCGACCGGGACCCCGCCGGAGCCCGGCTTCGCGGTCCATCCCACGGTGCTGGACGCCGCCCTGCATCTGGCCGCGACGGCCGGGGGCTTTCCCGACGACGGCCAGGTCCGGCTGCCGTTCGTCTGGCGCGGTTACGAGAGCCGAGGCACACTCCCGGCCACCGTCCGCGTGAGACTGACCCGCGACGGGACGGACGGCGTCTCGGTGAACCTGGCGGGTCCGCAGGGCGAACCGGTCGTCGTGATCGACGGGGTCACCTTCCGCGTGACCGACCGCGACCCCGGCGAACTCCTCCACGAACTGCACTGGGAGGCGACCGGAGCTCCGCTCCCGGCTGCCCCCGGGGAGGCACACGCGCCGGTGGTCCGGCATCTCGGGGCGGGCGGGCTCGCCCCGCTGCTCGAAGCCCTCGACCGGGGTGAGGACGTGCCGGACGCCCTGATCGTCGAGGGGCCCGGGCCGGAGTCCGCGTCCGAGGACGAGGGACAGCTCCTCCGGGACGTCCTGCTGTCGACGGCTCACACCCTGCGCGACACCCTCGCCGAGCCCAGGCTCGCCACGGCACCGGTCGTCGTGCGCACCCGAGGCGCTGTCGGCGCGGTACACGGCGAACGGGCCGGGAACCCGGTGGGAGCGGCGCTGTGGGGCCTGGTCCGCAGTGTCCAGTCCGAGGAACCAGGCAGGGTCTTCCTGCTCGACCTGCCTGAACCCGCCGGCGACAGCGCGAACGAGAGCGCCGCGATCGCACTGATCGCCTCGGGCGCAGTCACGAACGAACCGCAGCTCGCCCTTCGCAGGGCGGAACTGCTGGCACCCAGGCTCCGCAGAGGGGCACCGGGGACACGCCCGCCCCGCACCGGGAACTGGAGGCTGGGGACCGGCGGCAGCGGTGCCGTGGACGATCTGGTGCACACCCCTGTTCCCGAGGAGCCCCTGGCGCCGGGCGAGGTGCGGATCGCCGTCCGCGCGGCCGGGCTGAACTTCCGTGACGCGATGCTCGCGCTGGGGATGTACCCCGGGGACGCCGAACTCGGCACCGAAGGGGCCGGTGTGGTCCTGGACGTCGGCGACGCCGTCACGGCACTGCGCCCGGGAGACGCCGTCATGGGCCTGATCTCCGGAGGCATCGGCCCGGTCGCGGTCACCGATCACCGGCTGCTCACCCCGGTCCCGGAGGGGATCGGATTCGCCCGGGCCGCCACGATCCCCGCGGTCTTCCTGACCGCCTACTACGCCCTGCGGGATCTCGCCGACGCGCGGCCGGGGGAGTGGCTGCTGGTGCACTCCGCGGCGGGCGGGGTCGGCGGTGCCGCCATCCAGCTCGCCCGGCACTGGGGCATCGAGGTGTTCGGCACGGCCGGCCCCGCGAAGTGGGACGCCGTACGGGCCGCCGGCCTGCCCGACGCCCGTATCGGGAGCTCCCGGGACCTGTCGTTCGCGCCCGCCGTCCGCGCGGCCACCGGTGGCCGCGGCGTGGACGTCGTACTCAACTCCCTCGCCGGTCCCTTCACCGACGCCTCCCTCGAACTGCTCGCCGAAGGCGGGAGATTCGTCGAGATGGGCAAGACCGACATCCGCAACGTGTTCGCGATCCGGGCCAGGTACGGCGTCGGCTACCGGGCGTTCGACCTGATGGACGCCGGACCCGACCGGATCGGGGAGATCCTCGGGGAGCTGGCCGGGCTGTTCCGCGCCGGTGTCCTCACCCCGCTGCGGGTCACCTCGTGGGACGTCGGCCAGGCGCCCAGGGCGCTGCGCCACCTCAGCCTCGCCCGGCACACCGGCAAGGTCACGCTGCGTCTGCCACGTTCCCTCGACCCGGAGGGCACCGTGCTCGTCACGGGAGCGGCCGGCGGAGTCGGCCGTCAGGTCGCCCGGCATCTGGTCACCCGGCACGGCGTACGGCATCTGCTGCTGGCCGGCCGACGGGGCCCGGAGGACGAGACCGTGCGCCGCCTGACGGCCGAACTCGTCGCGCTGGGGTCCGAGGTGACCGCGGTGGCCGTCGATGTGGCGGAGGAGGAGCAGGTGGCACGGCTGCTGGACGGCATCCACCCGTCCCGTCCGCTGACGGGTGTCTTCCACGCGGCCGGTGTCCTCGCGGACGCGACCCTCGGCACGCTCGACGCGGCAGGCCTCGACGCCGTACTGCGGCCGAAGGCGGACGGTGCACGGCACCTGGACCGGCTCACCCGTGACGCCGACCCGGCCGCCTTCGTCCTCTTCTCCTCCGCCGCCGGCATCGTCGGCAGCCCGGGGCAGGGCGCCTACGCGGCGGCCAACGTCTATCTCGACGCCCTGGCCACAGCACGGGCGGCGGCCGGATACGCGGCCACCTCGGTGGCCTGGGGGCTCTGGCAGTCCGACAGCGCTATGACCGGCGGTCTGTCCGACGCGGACCGGGCGAGGATGACCCGGTCCGGGATGCTTCCGCTGCCCGCCGCCCAGAGCCTCGCCACACTCGACGCGGCCTTCGAACGGGGTGAACCCGCCCTGTTCGCGGCGCGCCTCGACCTGGCACGGCTGGCCCGCGGCGCCGACCCGGTACCGCCCCTGCGCTCCCTGGTCGCCGCCCCGGCACCATCGGCCGGGGACGGGACGCCTCGGGCCCGGGACACCTCGGAGACCCTGGCGGACCGGGTGGCGGCGGCCGAACCCGCCCGGCGGCGCGAGCTGGTCGCCGCGACCGTCATCAGCCATGTCGAGACGGTGCTCGGACGCAGCGGGAGCGACGGATCCGGATACGACGGACGCAGCTTCAAGGAGCTCGGCTTCGACTCGCTGACCGCGGTGGAGCTCCGCAACAGGCTGGGCCGGGCCACCGGGCTCCGCCTGGGCGCCACCCTCGTGTTCGACCACCCGACCCCGGACGCCCTCGTCGGCCATCTGCTCAGCGAGCTCGTACCGGAGACCGACGGACCCGACGCTCCTGCCGGCCCCCCGGCGGACGCGGAGGAACTGTTCCGGTTCATCGACTCCGAACTCCGATCCTGAGAGGCATCCGACCCCATGGCGGACGAGAAGAAGCTCATCGAGTACCTGCGCTGGACCACCGGCGAACTGGCCAGGGTGAAGGCGGAGCTGGCGCTGGCCACCGGGCGGGACGGCTCCGCGCGGCAGCCGGACGCCGTCGCCGTGGTCTCCGCCGCCTGCCGCTTCCCCGGAGGCATCCGCTCACCCGAGGACCTCTGGAGGACCGTGGCGGACGGCACCGACACCATCGGCCCGCCGCCCGGCGACCGCGGCTGGCCGGAAGCGGCGGCCACATTCGCGGCGGCCGGAGGTTTCCTCGACGACGCCGCCGGTTTCGACGCCGCGTTCTTCGGCATCGGCCCCAAGGAGGCCGCGGCGATGGACCCCCAGCACCGGCAGCTCCTGGAGACAGCCTGGGAGGCCCTGGAACGCGCCGGCATCGTCCCCGCGACACTGCGCGGCAGCGCGACCGGTGTCTTCGCGGGCGTCATCTACCAGGACTACGCGCCGCCGGCCCACGAAACACCCCCCGGTTACGAGGGGTACCTCATGACCGGCAACGCGTCGAGCATCGCCTCCGGGCGGCTCGCCTACACCCTCGGTCTCGAAGGTCCCGCGCTGACCGTGGACACCGCCTGCTCCTCGTCACTGGTCGCGCTGCACCTGGCCGCCGACGCGCTGCGCAGTGGCCGGTGCGACCTCGCCCTGGCCGGCGGGGTAACCGTGATGGCCACACCCCGCGTGTTCACCGACTTCGCGGTGCAGGGCGGACTGGCCGCCGACGGCCGGTGCAAGGCCTTCGCGAAGGGGGCGGACGGAACCGGCTTCGGCGAGGGCGCCGGACTCCTGGTCCTGGAACGCCTGGCCGACGCCGAACGGCTGGGCCACCCGGTGCTGGCGCTGCTCGCCGGGTCGGCCGTCAACTCCGACGGCGCCAGCAACGGCCTGACGGCGCCGAGCGGGTCCGCCCAGGAGAAGGTGATCGGGGCGGCCCTGCGCGACGCCGGGCTGTCCCCTGCCGACGTGGACCTGGTCGAGGCCCATGGCACCGGCACCGGCCTGGGCGACCCGATCGAGGCCGGTGCGGTGATCGGCGCCTATGGCGCGGACGGACGTCCGGCGCCGCTCCTGCTCGGTTCGGTCAAGTCGAACCTCGGGCACACCCAGGCGGCCGCCGGCGTGGCAGGGGTGATCAAGGTGATCGAGGCGCTGCGGCACCAGGTGCTGCCCGCGACCCTGCACGCCGACGAGCCCTCCCCGCTGGTGGACTGGCCTGAGGACCGGGTGGAGATCGCCACGGCCTCCCGCCCCTGGCCGTCCAGGGACGGGAAGCCGCGTCGCGGCGCGGTGTCGTCCTTCGGTATCAGCGGCACCAACGCCCACCTGCTCGTCGAGGAGTACGTCCCGGACCCGGCCGCAACGGCGGACGCGGAAGCGGGGAGCGCCGGATCCGGAACGGCCCGGGCGGCCGGTGACCCGGACTCCGGAACGCCCGGACCGGACGTCCGCGCCTCGGACCGGGAAGCGGGGTCGCGGCCCTCGTCCACCACCGGCCGCGAGGCACCCGCCGTGCTCTGGCCGGTCTCCGGGCGTTCCCCGCAGGCGGCGCGGGAGCAGGCGGCCCGGCTGGCCGCACTGCTGCGCCGGGAGCCGGACACCGACCTGGTGGCAGTGGCCAGAACCCTCGCAGGCGGCCGCACCGCGTTCCGGCACCGGGCCGTGGCGGTCGGCACCGACACCGCGGAGCTGCTCCGCGAACTGGACGCGCTCTCCGGTCCCTCTTCGACGCTCGCCGAGGCCCGTCCGGCCCCGGTCACCGTCTTCGTCTTCAGCGGCCAGGGCACCCAGCGCCCCGGCATGGGCGCCGGGCTCCTGCGGCACTTCCCGGTCTACGCGGACGCTTTCGAGGAGGCATGCTCCGCCCTGGACCGGGCCCGCTCCGAGGCGCGCGCCGAGCACGCCCCGCCGCTGTCCGGCCTCGTCCTCGCCGCATCCAGGACCCCGGAGTCGGAGCTGCTGGAGCGCACCGAGTTCACCCAGCCCGCGCTGTTCGCCACCCAGCTCGCCCTGACCCGTCTCGCCGAGTCCTTCGGTCTGCGGCCGTCCGCCGTGCTCGGCCATTCCGTCGGCGAGCTGACCGCCGCCCATGTCGCCGGAGTCCTGGACCTCGAGGACGCCGCACGGCTCGTGGTGGCACGCGGCCGGGCCATGCAGGCCACCCCGCCCGGTGCCATGGTGTCGCTGCGGGTCCCCGAGGCCGACGTACGCGAGTCGCTGGCACCGTACGGCGATCTGCTGGCCGTGGCCGCCGTCAACGGTCCCCGCTCGACGGTGGTGTCCGGCGATCCCGCAGCGGTCCGCGCGCTCGCCGCCGCCTGGCGTGCCGAAGGGGCCCGGGTCAAACCGCTGCGGACCGCCCATGCCTTCCACTCGCCGCACATGGACGGTGCCCTGCCGGCGATCGACCGAGCCGCCGCGGCGCTGACCGTTGCCCGGCCGACGGTGCCGCTGATCTCCGATCTGACCGGCGGGCCGGTGGGCCGCGCCGCGCTGGCCGCGCCCGGTTACTGGTCCTCGCAGGTCAGGGGGACGGTGCGGTTCCGCGACGGGGTGGCTGCCCTTCGGGAGCTGGGGGCCGACGTGTTCATCGAGATCGGCCCCGACACCACGGTCACCGCGATGACCGCGGACTGCCTCGGCGGGGATCCGGCGCGTCCCGCCGTGCTGCCCCTGATCCGCCGCCCGGCCGCGGAGGCCCGCTCGGTGCTGCAGGCCGTCGGCCAGGCCCATGCCCAGGGGGCCGACGTGGACTGGGACGCCGTGCTGGGCCGAGGACCGGCCGCGCACCCCCGCGACGTGCCCGTCTACCCCTTCCAGCACACCTCCTACTGGCTGCCCAGGACCTGGTCCGGAACCGCCGGCCGGGAGCCCGCGCCGGCCGGCCCGCCGGAGCCCGGGGAAGCGGTGCCGCCGGCCGCGTCGGAGCCGCACGACCGGTACCGGACGGTACTCGGGCACATCCTGGACACCGTGGACGAGGCGCTGGGCCATCCGCCGGGCACGGTGGAGGCCGATGCCGATCTGACCGAGGCCGGCATCACCTCCTTCGGGTCCCTCGAGATCGCCACGCGGCTCTCCGCCCGCACCGGGATCGAGGTGCGCGCCACCGTCGTGTTCGAGCACCGCACCGCCAGGGAACTCGCCCGTCACGTCGACCGGTTGCTCGCCGGCCGAGTGCCGGAGGCCGTCCGATGACCACGCCCGACGGCGGCGCGCTCGCCGCACTTCGCCTGCTTCACCGCGAGGGCACTCTCGCGTCACGGTTCGACGAGGTGGCCGCGTTGCTCTCCGCCCTCGGCCCTGACGACCTGGCGGTGGCCTCGCGGCTACTGGCCCGCACCGACCTGAGCGAGGCGGCGGGGCACCATCCGGCGCTGCCGGCGGTGAGTGTCGCGCTCACCGGTAACGGGACACTCGACGCCCTGCGCACCGCGCTCGTCGGGGAACTCGCCCGCCACGGCTATCTGCCGGAGGTCCGGCTCACCGACTTCGGCTCCTACGTCTTCGAACTCGGCGACCCGGACTCCTCGCTGTACTCCCGCGCCGCCGACTTCACGGTGTGCGTCCTCGACCACGCCACGGTGTTCGACGAGGTACCCGTTCCCTTCACCGTCGACGACGTCGCCCGGGTGCTCGGCGAGAAGACGTCGCTCTGGCGGCAGCTGGCCGAGGGCTTCGCGGCACGCGGACGAGGCACGCTGGTCCTCAACACCGTGCCGCTGCCCCGCACCCAGCAGGTCCAGCTCCTCGACCACACCGCACGCGCCCGCCTCGGTGTGCTCTGGCGCACCGCCAACAGCGAGCTGCTCGCCCTCGGCGCCGAGGGCGGCCCGGCCGTCACGGTCGACATCGATCCGCTGCTCACCGGCGACGCCGTGCTCACCGAGCCGAGGTTCGAGGTCTACGCCGGTGCCCACCTCTCGGACGCGCTGCTCGCGGGCTACGCACGGGAACTGGCGCACCTGGTCCGGGCGAGGACAGGGCGTGCCAAGAAGGTGCTGGCACTCGACCTCGACGGCACCCTGTGGGGCGGGGTCCTCGGGGACGACGGGGTCGAGGGCATCGAGGTCGCACACGGGCGGCAGGGTGCGGCTTTCCACGCCTTCCAGGGCGTGGTCAGGCAGCTCCAGTCGCAGGGGGTCCTGCTGGCGGCGGTGACGAAGAACGACCGCGCCACGGTCCTGGAGGCACTGCGCGAACACCCCGATCTGCGTGTGCGCGAGGAGCACTTCGTGGCCGTACACGCCGACTGGCAGCCCAAGCCCGGACATTTGCGGTCCCTGGCCGAGGCACTGAACCTGGGGGAGGACTCCCTCGTCTTCGTCGACGACAACCCCGGTGAGTGCGCGGCGGTGAGTGCGGGACTCCCTGACGTCACGGTCGTCCCGGTCGACGAGGAACCGGCGCACCACGTCGAACGGCTGCTGGCCGACGGGTGGTTCACCAGCACCGGGGTCACCCAGGAGGACCGGGTGCGCACCCGTCTCTACCAGGAGGAGTCCGCGCGCTCGGGCTTCCTGGGGGCGGCGGGCTCGGCGCAGGAGTTCCTCGACGCCCTCGGCGTCCGGCTCGAACTGGCCCCCGTGACCCCTGCGCAGGTGCCGCGGGTGGCCCAGCTGACCCAGCGCACCAATCAGTTCAACCTCACCACCGAGCGGCTGACCGCGGACGAGGTGCGTGCCAGATCGGACGACCCGGGGCGGTCGGTCGTGGTGCTGTCCGCCGCCGACCGGTTCGGCTCCAACGGCGTCGTGGGGGCGCTGTTCCTGAGGGCGGACAAGGGGGACGGGCCGGGGGGCCCGGTGCTGGAGATCGAGAACCTCCTGCTGAGCTGCCGGGTGTTCGCCCGGGGTATCGAGCAGGCATCCCTGTCCGCGGTACTCGGTCTGGCCCGGCGGGCCGGCTTCGCGGAGGCGCGCGGTACCTACGTCCCCACACCCAAGAACGCGAAGGTCGCCGATCTCTATCCGCACTACGGATTCGTCCCGCACGGGCCGCGGGGGAGCACGGGCGCGGACCGGTACGCACTGAGCCTCGCCGGGGAGGTGACGCTGCCCGGAGTGCCCGGACACCTGGCGCTCGAGGCGGCCGACGGCCTCGTGCCGGACGGGCCGTGACGCATTGACAAGGCGAGGGCTCCTCGCCTTAACTGACCGCGACAATAAAGTGAGGTTGCCTCAGGATTGGATCGGGGCGGCACGGGCCGCCGTACGGCCCCACTGACACGAGGAGAGGGCCTTGACCCAGGAAATCGCGATCTCCGTGCACGACACGGCGCCGGTCTGGCGGGGTGACCGGGCAGGCGACGCGCTGCGCCGCAGCATCGAACTGGCCAAGGCCGTGGAGGACTTCGGCTACCGGCGCTACTGGGTGGCCGAGCACCACAGCACGCCCGCCCTCGCCACGTCCAGCCCGGCCGTGCTCGCCGGACCGATCCTGGCGTCCACGCGGTCGCTGCGGGTCGGATCCGGCGCCGTCCTGCTGCCCAACCACTCCGCGTTCGCCGTGGCGGAGCAGTTCGGTGTGCTGGCCTCGCTCTACCCCGACCGCGTCGACCTGGGCCTCGGCCGGGCGACCGGCGGCTCACCGGCCTCCGCCGCCCGGCTCGGCGATCCCCGCCGCTCCGACTTCGACCAGCAACTCGCCGAACTGCGCGGCTTCTTCGGCGGAGGGCACGAAGGCGTGCGGGCCGTCCCCGAACCGGAGATCCCGCCCGCGCTCTGGCTGGTCGGATCCAGCGTCGGCAGTGCCGTGTACGCAGCACGGCACGGACTTCCCTACGTCTACGCGCACGCCATCGTCGGAGGCGGGGCGCCCCAGGCGCTGAACGCCTATCGCCAGGCCTTCCGGCCCAGCGAACGGCAGCAACAGCCGCACGCCGCCGTCGCGGTGATAGCGGTCGTGTCCGAGAGCGACGAACGCGCCGCACGCCTCGCGGAGTCCTTCGTGTACGGACAGATCCTGATGCGGACCGTCGACCCGGACTCCGTACTGCCGACCGAGGAGGAGACGGCCGCCCACCGCTTCACGGCCCAGGAGGAGAACTTCCTGCGCTCCAGGATCGATCCGCAGTTCGTCGGGTCGCCGGACCGCGTCGCACCGCGGCTCACCGCGTTCATCGAGGAGGCCCGGCCCGACGAACTGTTCGTACTGACGCAGGTTCCCGACCACGAGGCCCGGGTCCGCTCCTACGAGCACCTCGCGAAGATCGTCGCCTCGGTCTGACGGGGCGGGTCCCCGGCACCGCGCCGACCGCGGTGCGCAGACGCTTTCAGAGCGGGTTTAGAACGGCCGTGCACTGTGACGGCCGAACGTCACTGCGAAGCGAATGCGATGAGGACCAGGATGGACTCCGGTACAGGATTGAGAACGAGCAGGCCCGCCGCCTTCGTGTCAGGGGCCACAGCCGTGCTGATGACGCTGCTGGCAGCCTGTTCGTCCGGAGGGGACGGCGGCACCGCCGCCGGCAGCACGCCGAAGGAGGGCGGCACCCTGCGGCTGGCCATCGAGAAGGAACCGGAGTGCCTGGACCCGCACCAGAGCCCGACCGGGGCGGCCCGGCTGCTGGCCCGTCCCCTGGTGGACTCCCTGGTGCACCAGGACGCCAAGGGCGCCTTCCAGCCCTGGCTGGCCAGCCGCTGGACCGTCTCGGCCGACCGGCTCACCTACACCTTCGAGCTCCGGGACGACGTCCGCTTCACCGACGGCACCGCCTTCGACGCGGCGGCCGTCGTCGCCAACCTCGAACACGTCGCCGACCCCGCCACCAAGTCGCTGCTCGCCTCCAGCCTCATCTCGGCGTACGACTCCTCGCGCGCCGTCGGTCCGCACACCGTCGCGGTCAAGCTGAAGAAGCCCGACTCCGGCTTCCTCGGAGCGCTCGCCCTGCCCAATCTGGGGATCGAGGCGCCCGCCACGCTCAAGGGCTCCCCGGCCTCGCTCTGCCAGAAGATCATCGGGACCGGACCGTTCCGCAGCGACACCGGTCTCGTCGCCCAGAAGGGCATCGACTACACCAGGAACGCCGACTACGCCTGGGCGCCCAAGGGCGCGGCCCACGAGGGCAAGGCATACCTCGACGGCATCCAGGTCAAGGTCGTCCCCGACAACGCCTCCCGGTTCGGCGCGCTCAGCAGCTCGCAGGTCGACGCCGTGACCGCGCTGTCCCCCACCAGCCTCCGCCAGCTCAGGTCCACCGAGGGGTTCGAACTGCACAAGGCGCAGTTCCCCGGCATCAACTACAGCTACTGGCCGAACACCGAGAGCGGTCCGCTCGCCGACGTCAGGGTCCGCAAGGCGCTGCGCGCGGGCATCGACTGGCAGCAGATCGTCAAGCGTGTCTACTTCGGTGAGTACGACGCGGCGACCGGCGCCCTCTCCTCCCGCACCCCCGGATACGACGCCGCACTCGCCCCCTCCTACAAGCACGACCCCGCGGCCGCGGCCGCACTGCTCGACGAGGCGGGCTGGCAGACCCGGGACGCCGAGGGCTACCGGACCAAGGACGGGAAACGCCTGAAGGTCCGTCACCTGTGGTCCGACCCGTCCGTCTCCAACCTCGCCGTGCAGATCCAGGCCGCGGCGAAGGAACTGGGGGTGGAGACGGTCGAGGAGAACGTCGACGGCGGCACCTTCGTCAAGAGGCTGCTCGCCGGCGACTACGAACTCATCGACACCAGCTTCTCCGCACCCGGCCCCGACGTACTGCGCGTCCTGTTCGGCAAGGACAACATTCCCACCCCGGAACGCGGCATCAGCAACAACATGGCCCGCTACGACAACCCGGAAGTGGAGCGGCAGTTCGAGGCGGCCCAGCGGGCGGAGAACCAGAAGGAGCAGTTCGAGATCTACGGCGACGTGCAGCGGCGGATCACCGAGGACGCCGCCGTCCTGCCCGTCTACTCACCGCTCTCCACCCTCGCGGCCCGCTCAGCGGTCCGCGGCACGGCCTTCAACGCGGACGGTTCGGCCGACCTGTACGGCATATGGCTGGCGTCCTGAGCGCCGGGCGGGCCCGGCCCGGTGCGACCGCACCGGGCCGGGCCCGCCCGGGCCGACTGCTGCGGCTCGTCCTGGTACGCCTCGCCGGCTCGGCCGGAGTGCTGTGGGGCGCGGTCACCGCCACCTTCTTCCTCGTCCAGCTCATGCCGGGCAGCACCGCCGACGTGCTGCTCGCGCGCTCCACCGTCACACCGCAGATCCGCGCGGAGATCATCGCCCAGTACCGCCTCGACGACCCGCTGATCGCACAGTACGGCGCCTACCTCGGCCGGATCGTGCGCGGTGACCTCGGCGAGTCCTACGTGCTGCGCCTCCCCGTGCGGGACGCCATCGGCGCGCAACTCCCCGACACCCTGCTGCTGATCCTGTGCACCCTGCTGGTGACCGCAGTGGTGGCCGTCGTCCTCGCGGTCATCAGCGCGAACCGCCGCACCTGGGTCCAGACGCTGTTCGCCGCCGCCGAATCTCTGGTGGTGGCCCTGCCCCCGTTCTGGCTCGGCCTGCTCCTGCTGACCGTCTTCTCCTTCACCCTCCACTGGTTCCCCACCGTCGGCGCGGACGGTGCGGCGGGTCTCGTCCTGCCCACCGTGGCCCTGGCCGCCGCACCCACCGCCGTGGTCTCCCAGGTACTGCGCGAAGGACTGCTCAGAGCGCTGGAGGAACCCTTCGTGACCACCGCGCGCGCCCGGGGCGTCGGTGAAATCGGCCTGCGACTGCGCCATGTCCTGCGGCACGGGCTCCTGCCCGCGACCACGCTGCTCGGCTGGATCGCCGGATCACTGATCGGCGGGGCCGTCATCATCGAGATCGTCTTCTCCCGCCAGGGCGTCGGCCGGCTGGTGCTGTCCGCCGTGGAGAACAAGGACATGCCCGTGGTGATCGCCGTCGTGCTGCTCGCCGCGGCCGTGTTCGTCGTCGTCAACATCCTGGTGGACCTGCTGCAGTGGCTGATCGATCCACGGACCCGGGACACCGGGAGGACGTCATGAGACACCGTCCGTACGGCCTCTGGGCCGGAACCGCGGTGCTCGTCGTCCTCGCGGTCATGGTCCTCGCCCCAGGTCTCTTCACCGACGCCGACCCCAACGCCGCCGACGTGGAGGCGATCCTGCAGGCCCCCGGCGGCTCCCACTGGCTCGGCACCGACCAGAACGGCCGCGATCTGTACGCCAGGATCGTGTACGGAGCCGGGCCCTCCCTGGCGATCGGCGCCGGGGCGACGGCGGCGGCCCTGGTCGCGGGCACCCTGCTCGGAATCGCGGCGGCCCAGTCCGGCCGCGTCGTCGACCAGGTGCTCAGCCGGCTCCTCGACGTGGTGCTCTCGGTGCCCGGCCTGCTGCTGGTCTTCCTCGTGGTGGCGGTACTGGGCCCCGGCAGCAGCACCGCCACCGTCGGACTCGCCGTGGTCTCCCTGCCCGGCTTCGCCCGGATGGCCCGCGCCGAGGTGATCGGGCTGCGGGGCCGCCCCTACGTCGAGGCCGCGCACGGCTTCGGCTGGTCCCGTCCGCAGGTCATCGCCCGCCACGTGCTGCCCAACGCACTGGGGCCGGTGCTCGCCCTGGCCACCGTCTCGCTCGGATCGATGATCGTGGCCGGGTCCAGCCTCAGCTTCGTCGGTCTCGGCCCCCGGCCGCCGACCGCCGAGTGGGGCGCGATGCTCGCCGGGAGCCGCGAGTTCCTCGCGTTCGCCTGGTGGCCGGCCGCCTTCCCGGGCGCCGCCATCACCATCGCCGTGCTCGCCGTCACCGCCGTCGGCCAGCATCTCCAGCGCAGCGCCGACCGGAGGCAGCGATGACCCGTGTTTCCCCCCGCCCCGACGACACCCGGACCGTCCCCGCCGGCGAACCTCTCGTCCGTGTCGAAGGGCTCACCGTGTCCTTCGGCACCGGCGGCCACCGCACCCGGCCGGTACACGACGTCTCCTTCACCGTCCCGCGCGGCCGCATCGTCGCGATCGTCGGCGAGTCGGGCTCGGGCAAGAGCGTCACCGCGCGCAGTCTGGTCGGTCTCGCGGGCGAGGGCGCCGAAGTGACCGCCACCGCCCTGCGCTTCGACGGCCTCGACCTGAGCCGTCTACGGCCGAACGGCTGGCGGGCCCTGCGCGGACGGCGCATCGGACTCGTCCTCCAGGACGCCCTGGGCTCCCTCGACCCGCTGCGCCGCATCGGTGACGAGGTGGCCGAACCCCTGCGCGAGCACCGCACGGTGCCCCCCGCGCAGCGCGACGCCGAAGTGCTCCGGCTGCTCGCCGAATGCGGCGTACCCGAACCGGCCGTCCGCGCCGGACAGTACGCCCACCAGCTGTCCGGCGGGCTGCGCCAGCGTGCCCTCATCGCCTCCGCTCTCGCAGCGGGGCCCGATCTGCTGATCGCGGACGAACCGACGACCGCCCTCGACGCGACCGTGCAGCGCCAGGTGCTGGAACTCCTGCGGGAACGCGCCACGGCGGGCACCGGAGTCCTGCTCATCAGCCACGACCTCGGAGCGGTGGCCGAGTTCGCCGACGACATCCATGTGATGCGCGACGGACGCTTCGTCGAGCAGGGCCCCGCCGCACAGGTCCTGGAGAACCCCACCCATCCGTACACCAAGACCCTGGTCGCGGCCGTTCCCGGAGGCGGCGGGCGCACGGGCGCACCCGGCGAGGACGCCCGCACGGTCCTGCGGGCCGACCGGCTGACGAAGCGCTACCGGCTGTCAGGGCGTGCCGTCCTCACCGCGGTGGACGACGTCTCCCTCACCGTCCGGGCCGGCGAGACCCTGGGCATCGTCGGGGAGTCGGGCTCGGGCAAGACCACCGTGGGACGGATGCTCATGGGGCTCGTGGCGCCCGACGAGGGACGGGTGGAGGTTGACGGACTCGACTGGGCGGGCCTGCGCGGATCCGCGCGCCGCGCGGCCAGGCGCCGTATTCAGATGGTCTACCAGCACCCGCTCGGATCGTTCGATCCACGCCACACGGCACGGCAGTTGCTGGAAGAGCCCCTGCGGGCGGTCCGCGTCCCCCGCGAGGAACGCGAAGAACGCGTCGCCACGCTCCTGGGCCATGTGGGCCTCTCCGCGGAGGTGCTCACGCGCCGCGCCCGCGATCTCTCCGGCGGCCAGCGCCAGCGGCTGGCCATCGCCCGCGCGCTCGCGCCCGACCCCGACGTCATCATCTGCGACGAACCCGTCTCCGCCCTGGACGCCGCCGTCCAGGCCCAGGTGCTCGACGTCCTGGTCGAGGTGCAGGAGCGGCTCGACGTCGCCTACGTGTTCATCTCGCACGACCTCGGGGTCATCCGCCGGCTCAGCCACCGGGTCCTGGTCATGAAGGACGGCCTCCTGCTGGAGTCCGGCAGCGCCGAGCAGATCTTCGAAGCCCCTCAACACCCCTACACCCGGACGCTCCTGAGCGCCGTGTCCAGGGTCCGTGCGACCCGGGCGACCGGCCGTTCATAAGCCCTTCTGAAGCGCGGCTTAACCGGCCTTGCCGGTTTTTCCGCCTCTCCCTAACGTCGACCCGACGCGTCGAATTCACTCCCTTTCGTTTTCCACGACGAACGAAGGACGGAAAGCAATGACCGCAGCGCCGCCGTATCCGCAGAAACGCACCTGCCCCTATCAGCCGCCCGCCGGATACCAGGAGATAGGCGAGCAGGGGCCCGTCCTCAAGGTCACGCTCTTCGACGGCCGGGAAGCGTGGATGGTCACCGGGTACAAGGAATCCCGGGAAATCCTCACCCATCCGAACCTCTCGTCCCTGCGCACGCACCCGGGATTCCCCATCGTGGCCCCGAGGTTCCGCTCGCAGATCGCCCGCAGCCTCGCACTGATCGCCATGGACCCGCCCGTCCACGACACCTACCGGCGCTACCTCAACCCGCACTTCAGTCTCAAGCAGGTGCGCGCCATGCGCCCCGAACTGGAGAAGCTGGTCGCCGGATACGTGGACACGATCATCGACCACGGGCCGCCCGCCGACCTCGTGCCGCTGCTGGCCGTGCCGCTGCCCTCGCTGGTCATCTGCCGCCACCTCGGAGTCCCGTACGAGGACCACGACTTCTTCCAGGACGCCAGCGGCAAGGTCATGCTGGGGACCGAGGAGGAGTCGGCGACCGCGGCCCAGGAACTCGTCGACTACATCGACGCCCTGGTCACCGAGCAGATCAAGACCCCGTCCGACGGGCTGCTCGGACGGCTCGTCCGGGAACGGGTCGTCCCCGGCGACCTCGGCCACGACGAGCTGGTCTCCATCGCCCTGGTGCTCCTCATCGCCGCCCACGAGACCACATCGTCCTCGCTGGCACTCGGCGTCATCACCCTGCTCGAACACCCCGAGCAGCTGGCCCTGCTCCAGCAGGACCCGGAGCGGCTGCCGGGTGCCGTGGAGGAACTCCTGCGCTACATCGCCACCACCGATCTGGTCGCCACCCGCATCGCCAAGGGCGACATCGAGATCGCCGGACACCTGATCCGTGAGGGGGAGGGGGTCCTGGTCTCCGGGACGCTCGCCAACCGCGACCGGGACATGCACCACGACCCCGACACGTTCGACATCCTGCGCGAGGACACCCACCACGTGACCTTCGGTTTCGGGATCCACCAGTGCCTCGGCCAGAACCTCGCCCGGCTCGAACTGGAGATCGCCTTCAAGGAGCTCTTCTCCCGTCTCCCGGGCCTGCGCCTGGCCACCCCGGTGGACGACTTGCCCATCCTCGGCGCCGGCACCGTCCAGCGGGTGCTGTCCCTGCCGGTGGAGTGGTGACCCCGCCGTGCACATCAGCGCCGACCGGGAGTCCTGCATAAGCGGCGGTCGCTGCATGGCCACCACCTCGGAGGTGTTCGACCAGGACGACGAGGGCCTGGTCGTGGTCCGCACCCCCGTACCCGCCCCCGATCAGGAGGAACGCGCCCGCAAGGCCGCGTACCTGTGCCCGGCCGGGGTCATCCGCATCACCGACGACCCCTCACAGGGCTGATCCAGGAGCACACCACCCATGTCGAGTCCCTCCGGCAGATCCGTCCGGCTGCCGTCCCTGACGGGAATGCGGTTCTTCGCCGCCTTCCTCGTGTTCCTCTGCCACTCGTTCGTCCTCGGTTACTTCGACCGCGCCACCGAATCGGCCCTGCGGCCGTACGCGTTCGCGATCGGCTGGCTGGGAGTGGAGTTCTTCTTCGTCCTGAGCGGCTTCGTGCTGACCTGGTCGGCGCGCGAAGGCGACACCCCGAGGCGCTTCTGGCGCCGCCGCCTGGCGAAGGTCTTCCCGAACCACATCGTGACCTGGGTGGCGGCGGTGCTGCTGGCCTTCGGAGCGGGCTGGGCGGTGGACCTGCCCAAGGCCCTGCCGAGCCTGCTGCTCGTACACACCTGGTACCCCGCGCTCGAAGTGATCGTCTCCGTCAACGTGGTGACCTGGTCCCTCGCCTGCGACCTCTTCTTCTACCTGATGTTCCCGCTGCTCCACACGCTGGTCCGGAAGATCCCGGTCCGCCGGCTGTGGTGGTGGGCGGCGGGGGTCGCCGTCACCGTGATGGTGCTGCCGGCCATCGCGTACGCGGGGCTGCCCGGCACCCCACCGCTCCCCGGTCAGGACATGTCCCTGACCCAGAACTGGTTCCTGGTCTCGTTCCCGCCGGTCAGGCTCCTCGACTTCCTGCTCGGCGTCATCATGGCCCGCATCGTGCTGACCGGACGCTGGATCCGGTTCGGACCGCTGCCCGCGGTCGCGCTGCTGGCGGCCGGCTTCCTGCTCCAGGTGTCGCGCTTCCCCGGTGTCTACAGCCTTACCGCACTCATCGTGGTGCCGATCGCGCTGCTGATACCCGCGGTGGCGACCGCCGACGTCCGGGGCGGTTTCACCCCGTTCCGCAGCAGGGCACTCCAGTGGCTCGGCACGGTCTCCTACGCCTCGTACCTCGCCCACTACCTGGTCCTCGCCCACGCCCACACCGTGCTGGGCACCGGACGCACCTGGGGCGCCGTCTCCGCCACGGGGATCCTCGCCGCACTCTTCGCCCTGACCACGCTCGTCTCCTGGGCGCTCCTGCGTCTCGTCGAGGAGCCCGCGATGCGCCGCTGGGGCGGCGGCGGGGAAAGCCCCGCACGGAAACCCTCGCTGGAGAACGCGTGACGGCACCCGCACACGAATGTCCCCGCCACCCGCCCGGATTCCGTCCGAGAGAAGGAAGTGATCGCACTGTTGTCCTACCCACGGGACAGAACCTGTCCCTATCAGCCCTCCCCGGAATACCAGGAACTCGGTGAGGACGGGCCGCTGCACCGTGTCTCCCTCTGGGACGGAAAATCCATCTGGATGGTGACGGGCCACGCCCAAGGGAGATCCCTGCTGGCCGATCCCAGAATGTCGGCCGACCGTTCCAGGGACGATTTCCCGGTGGTGCTTCCCCGCTTCGAGGCACCCATATTCAAGCCGCTCGCCCTCATCGGGTACGACCCGCCGGTGCACGACGTCCACCGGCGCATGCTGGCACCGGCGTTCAGCCTCAAGCATGTGCGTGACATGCGTCCGGCGGTCGAGGCCCTCACCTCGGACCTGATCGACCGCATGCTGAGCACCGGCCCGCCGGCCGACCTGGTGGCGGACTTCGCGCTGCCCATCCCCTCCATGGTGATCTCGAACCTCCTCGGAGTGCCCTACGAGGACCACGAGTTCTTCGAGGAGAAGACCGTGGGTCTGCTGCAGGCCAAGGACGCGGCCGGCGCCGAGGCGGCCGGACAGGCACTGTGGGACTACCTCGACGAACTCATCACCGCGCAGGAACAGGGCCCCGGAGAAGCCGGGGTGATCAGTGCGCTGGCGGGTCGGATCGACGGCCGGGACCTGACGCGCGAGGACCTGCTGCGGATCGCGCTGGCCCTGCTCATCGGCGGCCATGACACCACGTCGCAGATGATCGCCCTGGGTGTGGTCACCCTCCTCGAACACCCCGAGCAGCAGGCCGCCTTCACCCATGGGTCGGAGATACTTCCTCCGGCTGTCGACGAGTTGCTGCGCATGGTCTCGGTCACCGACGTGTCCGGCGTGCGGGTCGCCACCGAGGACATCGAGATCGGCGGGCAGGTCATCCGGGCGGGAGAGGGCGTGCTGGTGTCCTCCTCGATGACCAACCGAGATCCGTCGGTCTACCCGGATCCGTACACCTTCGACGTGCACAGGACCGGGCGCGGCGGTGCCGTCTCCGGGCGCCAGCACCTCACGTTCGGCTACGGAATCCATCAGTGCCTGGGCCAGAACCTCGCCCGGATGGAACTGGAGGTCGCCTTCTCCGCGCTCTTCACCCGCATCCCGGATCTCCGGCTGGCCGTCCCGGCGGACCAGTTGTCTGCGCGCAGCGGCGGCACGATGCAGGGCGTGCACGCGCTGCCGGTGGAGTGGTGAGCGGGGTGCGGGGGGCGACGGGAGCCGGGGCGGCGGTCCCGGCGCCGGACGGGCCGTCGGAGCGGCGGCCGATCCTGGTGAGCGCGGACCGTTCACGGTGCATGGCGGCGGGGCACTGCGCGGTCACGGCGCCCGGGGTCTTCGACCACGCGGAGGACGGCCTGGTCGTCGTGGCCGGACCGGAGCAGAGCGAGGAGGAACGCGAGGTGCTGGAACTGGCGGTGGAGCTCTGTCCGTCCCGCGCGCTCTCCCTGTCACCCGGAGCGGCGCCGTCCGCGCAGGGGGCGGCCGGCCGCCCCTGAGCCCGGGGTGAGCCGGAACGCGACGGCCCGGGGTCCTACCCGCCACTCCGGCGGGTAAGACCCCGGGCCGTCGTCCGTGCACCGGTCAGCGGTCCAGATAGCTCATGCTCTGCGCGTTCCAGCGCTCACCGTGGACCCGGTCCGCGGGGACCGCGCCGGCGATCTCGTCGAGCTGTCGCGGCGTCAGGGTGACGTGGACGGCGGCGGCGTTCTCCGCCAGTCTGGCCGGGCTCCTGGTGCCTGGGATGGGGAAGACGTCGGGTCCCTGATGGTGCAGCCAGGCCAGTGCGGCCGTGCCCGCCGTCAGCCCGAGACCCTCGGCGACCTCCGTCAGTCGCTCGGCCAGCGGCAGGTTGGCGGCCAGGTTCTCCGGTTCGAACCTGGGCAGGCCGAACCGCCGGAAGTCGGCCTCCCCGAACTGCTCCGCCGACCTGATCCGGCCCGTCAGGAAGCCGCGTCCGAGAGGGGCGTACGGGACGACGGTGATGCCCAGCTCCCGGCAGACGCCCACCGTCTCGCGTTCGATGTCCCGCGACCACAGCGACCACTCGGTCTGCAGGGCCGCCACCGGGGCCACGGCGTGTGCCCTCCTGATGGTGGCGGGCGCGGCCTCGCTCAGCCCGTATCCACGGATCCTGCCCGCGGCCACCAGCTCGCCCAGCGCCCCCGCGGTCTCCTCGACGGGGACCTCGGAGCTGATCCGGGTGAGGGTGAACAGGTCGATGTGGTCCACTCCGAGCCGCCGCAGCGAAGCCTCGCAGGCCTGCCCGACGTAGGCGGCGTCCGCCCGGATGCCGGTGCCGACGCCCGGACCCGGGCGCACCACGCCGAATTTGGTGGAGATCACCGCCTCGTCCCTGCGCCCCTTCACCGCGCGGCCGACGAGTTCCTCGTTCGCCCCATGGCCGTATACATCGGCGGTGTCGAGCAGGGTCACACCGAGATCGAGCGCCTCCCGGACGGTCCGGACGGCCTCGGCGGGATCCACCGGCCCGTAGAACTCCGACATGCCGAGGCAGCCGAGACCCTGCCGCCCCGCTTCGAGGGGGCCGAGCGGCGCGGTGGGCACCGGAGCGGGGCCGGCCGTCCGGCCCCTGGTGGTGGCAGCGGGGGTGCTGGGCATGGCCGGTACCGTCACTTCCGGTAGAGCACGATGGCGGATTCGTACGTCGTGTGCGATTCCTTGACCAGGGGCCTGAACTGCCGGTAGCCGATGGCGCCCCGCAGGGGGCCGGCGACGACGACGGCGGGGAAGGACGCGAACTCGCCCGCGGTGAGGCGGGCGTCGTCGACCAGGCCGCCGGCGCGGATCACGTGTCCGTCGTCCAGGGTGATCTCCTCACCGAAGTAGGCGATGAAGTGCTCGTCGCCCGGATTGCGGTAGAGCATCCGGCCGGCGCCCTTGGTGCGTCCGATCCGGCTTCCCTCCGCGTCGAATATCTCCAGTTCGACGGTGGCGAAGTCCTTCTCGGTGGGCGAGGTGCCGGTGGGGTCCGGGTTGTTGGACGTGTAGGACACCACCTTCTCCGTCAGGTCGCGCAGGACCAGGGAGCGGTTCGGCCGCTTGAGCGCGCCGACCCGGTCGGAGACGGTGCGGGGTGGCGCCGCGAGCAGCGGCAGCAGCCGCGAGCGGACCGCGTCGGACAGCGGTGACAGCCGGTCGGACAGAACTTGCAACACCACGATGTGCCCTCCTGGAGCGCGGGATGCGCCGGACTGTGCCGGGCGCTGCGGGCACGCTAGGAGGGACCTCTCAACCGGTTCTAAAGACAGGCCGCCCGCGGCGGGGGCCCTGCCGGCGGTCAGCCGGTCCCGGGGCGGGTCACGATGCCTTCCAGGATCATCTGGACGAAACGGGGACTGCCGTCGCGGTCGGCCAGGGCGTTCTCCCGCACCCAGGCGGCCCCGCTCAGCAGGTCGAACAGTTCATCGGCGGTGAGGTCCTCACGGACCTGCCCGGTGTCCTGGGCCGCCCGGAGCAGATGTGCCCCGCTGCTGTGCATGGCGCTGCACGCGGCGTGCGAGGGGGTGCCCTCGTCGTACATGCTCCGGGTCAGGATGCCGACCAGGCCCCGGAACGTGCTGAAGTGCCGTACCGCCCGCCGCATCCACTCGGACAGGGCCGCCAGCGGGTCCTTGGTGCCGGCCAGGGCCTCGGCCCGGCTGATGAGCTCCGCCAGTCCTTCCCTGGTGGCGGCCTCGACCAGCGAAGCCCTGGTGGGGAAGTGCCGGTACAGCGTGCCGATCGCGACCCCCGCCTGTCCGGCGATGTCCTCGAGCGAGGCGTCCGCGCCCTGGGACTCGAATGCCTTCCGGGCCGCGGAGAGGATCGCGTCGTAGTTGCGGGCACCGTCGGCCCGCTTGGGCCGCCGGGCGATGTACGGCTGGGCATCTGACACGGGTACCGCCTCCACTTGACTACCTGAGGGTGCCTCAGGTTAACTGCGTCCCACTTAACCTGAGGCCAACTCACTATAGCTCGGGCCGCTGAACGTGGAGGGACATCCATGACCACCGACACCGTCTCCGACGGCGTTCCCGCACCCCAGACGCCGTCCAGGCCCTGGGCTCTCGCCCTGACGGCGATCGTCGGAGCGGAATTCATGCTCCAGCTCGACGGCACGATCGTGAACGTCGCCCTGCCCACGCTCCAGGACGACCTCGGGGTCTCCGTCACCAGCGGCTCCTGGGTCCCCAACGCCTTCCTGCTGGCTTTCGGGGGGCTGTTGCTGTTCGCCGGACGTCTCGGTGACGTACTCGGCCACCGGAAGGTCTTCCTGGGCGGGATCGCCCTGGTGGTGGTCGCCTCCCTGATCGCCGGGCTCGCCCCCAACCTGGAGGTCCTGCTCGTCGGCCGCGTGCTCCAGGGGGCGGGTGCGGCGATCGCCGGACCGACCGGACTGGCCCTGCTGGCCGTCGTCTTCGAGGGGGAACGGCGTCAGCGCGCCTTCGGCCTCTACTCCACGGTGACCGGGCTCGGAGCCTCCGCGGGCATGGTCCTCGGCGGCGTCCTGACCTGGGCCGGGGACTGGCGATGGAGCCTGCTGGTCAACGTCCCGGTCGGTCTGGTCATCATCCTCATCGGTCTCCGCACCCTGGGGCTGAAGGACGACAGCACGCAGGCCCGCTCGCTCGGACTGCCCAGCGCCCTGCTGGTCACCCTGGCCGTCACCGCCGGCGTCTACGGACTCGTGCACGCCGCCGAGAAGGGCTGGGGCGACGGCACGACACTCGGTGCGCTGGGCGCATCGGTGGTCCTGTGGGCGGTCCTGCTCGTGGCCGACCGGCGCACCGCCGAGCCCCTGCTGCCGGGCAAGATCTTCGCCGACCGGACGCGGGCCGGAGCCTTCGTGGACCTGCTGCTCCTCGCGGCGGTCCTCACCAGCTTCCTGATCTACCTGGTGCAGTACCTCCAGAACGTCCTCGGATTCAACGCGCTGGAGAGCGGGCTCGCGATCCTGCCCTTCGGTGCCGCCCTGCTGCTGTCCACGCAGGTACTCACGAAGTTCATCGCCACCGTCGACCTCAGGATCCGGGCGATCGGCGGCCTCGTCGTCGTGCTCGCCGGGGTCGGCTGGCTGACCCTGCTGGACGGTGACAGCTCCTACGCGGCCGGAGTGCTGCCGCAGATCGTGCTGATCGGCCTCGGGGTCGGTGTGGCGATCATCCCGTTCAACATGGTCATCCTCACCACCGCGCCGCCGGAGCACGCCGGTATCACCGCGGGTGTCCTGCAGACCGCGCTCACCATCGGCGGATCCGTCGGACTCGCCGTGCTCCTCATTCCCTTCACCGACGGAGCAGGAGCCGCCGACACCATCTCCCAGGTCTTCGTCTGGGCGTCGCTGATCACCGCGCTCGCCATCCTGACGGCAGTCGTCTTCTGGTTCGGCCCCGGCACGAAGAAGGCGTCCCCGGCAGCCGCGGAGCAGGGCGGGAGGCCGGACCGGAACTCGCCGGTGGACCGTTCGCGGTTCCACCGGCGTACCGGCGCCACCGGGTGGCCGCCGCGACCACGGGCCGGCCGGCTTGCCGACCGTGAAGCTTCTGTTACAGAAAGGAACCTCTCCCGCGGGCTCTCCTATGCTGCTGCGGACCGCGGCTCTCCGTGAGCCCTGTGCCCCGACCGGGCCATGCCGAAGAACGCGGAAGGGGGCGCAGAAATGGCCGTGACCGTCAGTGCCGGACCCGACGACCGCAACACCGTCCGCCGGGAAGAGTTCGCAGGACTGGCCCGCCTCGTCACGGAGGCGAGCCGGCACCGGGACGCTGCAGTCGAGCTGACCGGGGACCCGGGCGCCGGCAAGACCAGGCTGCTCACGCTGCTGGCCCGCGAGGCCCGGGAGGAGGGCGTCCTCGTACTGCGCGGACTGAGCGTGGAGGCGGAACAGAGCGCCCCGTTCCGCCCGTTCATCGAAGCGCTCGGCTCACTGCGCAGCGCGGACGGTGCCGCGCTGCCTCAGGCCGCCGGACTCGTCCGGGCCCTCGCCGCGCCACCCGACGACCCGGGCTCCGAGGTCGACGGCGGTGGCGGACTCACCCGTCAGTGCCAGTACTTCGCCGAGATACGGCGGCTCATCACCGCCTGCGTCGCCGAGGCCCCGCACGGACTGCTGCTGCTCCTCGACGACTTCCACTGGGCCGACGACTGCTCCGTGCGGCTCGTGGAGATGCTGTTGCGCTGGCCCGTGGGAGGCGGACTCGCCGTCGTGGTCGCCCACCGGCCGAGGCAGGCGCCCGTCGCCCTGCGCGTCGCGTTCCAGCACGGCGTCGAACTGGGCAGCGTGGAACAGATCGCGCTGCCCGCGCTGACCCGGTGCCAGAGCGCCGAACTGCTCGGTGTGCGGGCCGATGCCCCCGGTCTGGAGCAACTGCACGAGGAGAGCGCGGGCAACCCGCTGTACCTGACCGAACTCGCGGCGAACGGCGCACTTCCGCCGAACGGCGCGGTGACCGGGGAGGGTTGGGGCGCCGCTCCGGCGGGCCGCGCCGAACTGGCGACCAGACTTCTCGCCGAGTCCGCCCTGCTCAGCCGTCCCGAACACCTCGCCGCCCACGCGTCAGCCGTCCTCGGAGCCACCTTCGACGTGGACTCGGTCGCCGCCGTCGCCGGGACCAGCAGGGACGAAGCGTGCCGCATGCTGAGCAGCCTCTGCGGGCGTGACCTGGTCAGGACCGATCCCGGGGCCGGCGGGCTGACGTTCCGGCACCCGCTGGTACGCCGTTTCCTCTACTCGCAGTCGGACAGCTGCTGGCGCACCGGCGCGCACCGCCGCGCGCTGCACCACCTGCGCACCCTCGGCGCGGCTCCCACGGAACTCGCCCCGCACATCGTGAACTCCGGGAACCTGGGCGTGGCCGCCGACGCCGCCGATCTCTTCGCGGCAGTGCGCTCCGCACTCGCCCTCGAGGGCACGGAGCAGGCGGCGAACTGGCTGAGCTGTGCCCTCGGCCTGCTGCGCGCCCACGGTCAGGCCACGGGCACGCCGGACGGCCGTAACGGTGACCGCCCCCACGGCCATGAACTCTGGCTCCAGGTCGTCCGCGCGGTCGCCGCCGACGGTGACGCCGAACGTGCCAGGACGCTGTCCCGTGAGATCCTCGCGGCCCTCGCCATCGCGCCCGGCGCGAACAGCGCCCGCACCGCCGGAGACCTGGCCGTCGTCCAGGGTGCGCTCGGTCACGCCGACGAGGGGCAGGCGCTGATCGCGGCCGCGATGGACGGACCGTGCGGCGAGGAGCCGGCCCAACTGGTATCACTACGCTGCCAGTCACAGCTCGTTCGGATGCTCGCCGGCCCACTGCCCAACCGTGCGGACATCGACGCGCTGTCCCGATTCACCTCGCACGCCGACCCGGTCACCGCAGCGGGGATCCGGGCCCTCCAGGCGCTCTCCGCCGTCTTCGCCGGTGACCTGGGCACCGCCGAGGACCGCCTCGACGCGGCAGCCGAGCTGTTCGACGCCCTCGACCCCGACGAGCCGGCGGCCGGCCGCTGCGCCGCCTACCTCACCGTCCTGATCTGCGCGGAGTCCGCGATGGGCTGGTACGGGCCCGCGCAGGCGCACGGCAGCAGGGCGCTGGCCGAGGCCAGACTGCGTGGTGAGGTCCATCTGCTGCCCATCCTGCTCAGCGTGCTGGCCTACACGGCCCATCAGGCGGGGCGCACGGCCGAGGGGCTCGACCACGCGCAGCAGGCGGTGCGGGTCGCGCGGACGGCCGGGCGCCATGACCTGGTGGCCTTTTCGGAGGCCGTGAGTGCGGCTGCCTGGACCTCGCTCGGCCGGGCGGCGCCCGAGGGGCCGAGGGAGCCGTCCGCGGTGAACGGACTGCCGCGTGCCACCGCGGCCGTGCTGCTCCTCTCCGAAGTGGAACTCGCAGCGGGCGACGGTGAAGCGGTGCTGTCCCTGCTGCTGCCCGAAGGGGCCCACCGGATCCCGCAGCCCACCGCCGTGTACGCCGCCCGGGTGTACGAACTCCTCGCCGCGGCAGCGGTGATGACCGGGGGTGACACGGAGCTGTGGGCGAGCAGGGCGGAGGAGGCGGCGAGTGCGGTCAACCTCGTCGAACAGCACGGACACGCGCTGCTGGCCAGGGGGCACGCGCTGCGGGCCCGCTGCCTTCCCGACGAGGCGACGCGACTGTACGAGCAGGCGCACGCGCTGCTGGGTGAGACGGCCGTCGGACTGCGGGCCGGGGAGCTGGCCAGGGCCGGAGCGCGGGGCCGGGCCGGACGGGACGCAGAGGTCCTGGACGAACTCACCCTGCGGGAGAGGGAAGTGGCGGATCTGGCGGGCCGGGGCCTGAAGACCCGGGACATCGCGGGGCGGCTGCTGGTCAGTCCCCGGACCGTCGACGCCCACCTCACCCGGATCTACAGCAAGCTCGGCGTCAACACCAGGGCCGCGCTGGTGCGGCTGCTGGCCGACGTGGGCTGACGCGGGCGATCCGCAGGCGCGGACCGGCGGATCACCCGCGCGCCCGGCCGTCTCACCCGTGACTTCCCGGTGTGCCGGGAGCGGCACGTACGAAGTGCTTCCGTACGTGCCGCCCCCCGGCGGGCGCGGACCTGCGGCTCAGCCGGCTGCGGACAGCTCCAGCAGCCGGTCCGACGAGAGGATCGCCTGGTGCAGCCGCCGCAGTGAACGGTGCGGCTCCAGCCCGAGCTCGGACCTGAGGACCCGGCGCGCCGAACGGTAGACCTGGAGGGCCTCCGCCTGGCGCTCCGACCGGTACAGCACCAGCATCAGCTGCCGGTAGAAGGACTCCCGCAAGGGGTACTGCTCAGTCAGCGAATGCAGCAGTCCGATGACCTCCCGGTGCCGCCCCAGCGCGGTCCTCGCCTCGACGGAGAGCTCCAGGCACTCCAGCCGCTCCTCCTCCACCCAGGCGGCGAAGGAGGAGAGCATCGGCCCTTCGGCGAGGCCGTCCAGCACCGGACCGCGCACGAAGGACAGCGCCAGCTCGAAGGACTCCAGGGCCGCCTCATGACGCCCGGACTCCTGATGGGCCCGGCCCTCGCGCACGGCGGCCGTGAAGTCGTCGGTGTCGTACCCGGCACCGTTCCTGCGCAGCACGTACCCGGCCGGTTTCGTCTCGATGACCTGCTGCTCCCCGGCCCCGGCCTCGGCGAGGAACTTCCGCAGCTGGGATATGTAGACGTGGACGGCGGCCATCGCCCGCCGCGGAGGACGGCCGCCCCACAGCTCGGTGAAGAGCTGCTCCTTGGTGACCACCTGTCCGCTACCGAGCAGCAGGGCGGCCAGAGTCAGCTCCCGCTTCGCTGCGGAAAGGGAGAAACACTCCTGTGCGTGACGTACGCGAAGGGGCCCCAGCAGTTCGTAGCGCATCGATACCTCGTTCAGTTGAGGAACGGGTGTGTGATCAGATGCCACTGTCGCCCGGCTGTACTGTCCGTACATCGGGGAAAGTACGTAGGTAGTGCGGACTTGGCCGAAAACCGCTGATCTGCTGCTCAGAGGCCCCCCTCGGCGTGTTCCCGAGGTCATCCCGCCGGCGGCGCCCGGTGCCCGGCCGGGTCTCCGCCGGCCGGTGCGCACGCGTTTCCACCGGGGCCGGCGGAACTACCAGGCCGTGATGTCAGCGTGCATGCTTCTTCGCCCGGAGCCGTCTGCTCCGCCGGCTGAAGCCCCGGGTGCGGGCGGCACTGGACGAACGGGACCGCGGGGCGCTGGAGCGGCTGCCCGTCCGGCCGGCCCTCCATCGAACCGGCCGGGCCGGGGGCGTACGGGTGCGGCACCGCGCAGCATCCGGCGGCCCGGGGCCGGGGAGCGGGGGTGTCGGAGCGGCCTGGAAGACTGCCGGCCATGACGTCGATGGAACATGGTGTGCGGGAGTCGTGGGGCCGCATCGAGGACTGGCTGAGGGTGCACGCCCGAACGGCCCCCGTCAGGCCGGCGGCGGATGCGGGACGCCTCGACGCGGCCGCGGCGGAGGCGGCGGTGCCGTCGCTGCCTGCCGAAGTGCGGGAATGGTGGGCCCTGGCCGGCGTGAGCGCCGACTTCTGGATACCGGGCCCGTTCGCTCCGGTGGCGCTCGAGGAAGCCCTGGAGACAAGGGAGATCTGGCTGCTCGTCGCGGAGGAGGAAGAGCCCCCGGCCGATGGGAACGGGGATGACCAACCCCGGATTCTGCCGGAGTTCATGCCGATCGCGATGAGCCCTGGCGGTGACGGGCTGATCGTCGAACTCCGAGCCGGTGAGCACCACGGCGCGATCTTCTTGTGGGATCACGAGCGATGGGGGCTCGGGGTTCCGTTGTGGGACTCCGTGGGATCGATGCTCCAGGACATCGCCGTCGCTCTCGAATCCCGGACACCGGTCCTGCTTCGGCACGCTGCTCTCGGCGGTGCCGAGGCGGTCCGCATCGGCAGACGTTCCTCATGCCCAGCTTGAAGCCATCACCGCTCGATTCGGCCGGGTCTGCCGCACGAACGGGTGACATCTGAACTGGCTTGCCCTGTATGGCAGGTGGGAAGGATGTTGCTGTGCCCAAGCCTTATCCCCAGGAGTTCCGCGAGGACGTCGTGCGAGTCGGCTGGTCACCCGGCTTCTACTGCTTCAGGATCGGGGCCGGATGACGGCCCGGCAGCTGGCCGAGGAATTGGAGGTCTCCGTATGGACCGTCTACCGAGACGTCGAGGCGCTCGGCGCCGCCGGTATCCCGCTGTACGGTGACGCCGGCCACGCGGGCGGCTACCGGCTGGTCGACGGCTACCGGACCCGGCTCACCGGACTGACCGCGGACGATGGGCAGGCCGACTTCCTCGCCGCACTCCCCGGAGCCGCTGCCGAGCTCGGCGTCGGTGAGGCGCTTGCCACCGCCCGGCTCAAGCTGCGGGCGGCCCTTCCAGCGGAGCTGCGCGAGCACGCCGAGCGGATCCAGGAGCGCTTCCTGCTCGACGCCCCGGCTGGTACGGCGTCGCCGACCTTACGCCTCACCTGACCGGCGGTCGCAGCCGCGGTGTGGGCACGGCGGGCGGTCGTACTGCGGTACCGGCGCTGGCGGGCGCCGGAGGAGATCGAGCGGCGGGTGGAGCCGTACGGGCTCGTACTCAAGGCCGGCCGTTGGTACCTGGCCGCCGACGGGTCGTCCGGGATCCGCGCCTACTGTGTCGAACAGATCCTCGAACTCCGTCCATCGGAAGGAGCGTTCGCCATCCAGGACGGGTTCGACCTGACCCAGCACTGGAACAGCTGTCTGGTCGACTTCCGAGCCCGGCTGCACACCGGGGCGGCCCTGGTACGGCTCACTCCGGAGGGCGCCCGCCGCCTCGGTGTCACACCCGCCGGTGACGGATGGACGGAGGCCCGGGAACCCATCGAGTCGATCGACCACGCCCACGGAGAGCTCCTGCGGCTGGGCGCCGGCGTCGAGGTCATGGCACCGGCTGAACTCCGTGACCGCATCGCCGAGACGGTACAAACTCTGGCCACCCGCTACGAAGCGCCCCACGGTGATCGTCGGCTCGGGCGAGCACGCCGTCCGCGTGTGTCTGCGCCAGCCGCTGGCCGACGGACTGCTCGCTGACCGAGGGGGAGCCTGGCGGCTACGTCACGGACACGGGCGGTGACGGGGCTGCCGAATCCACGGCTGCCGCAGGTGCTCGGCCGAGAGCTGAGCGGGACCGGCCGCACCCGGCACGGCAGCAAAGCTCCGATGCGGCAGCAGGGCCCGGACCGCTCCTCGCGGATGCTGTTGGTTAATTCGGGCCTGGTCACTTTGCCCCGCCGCTATGCGGCGGGGCAAAGTGCTGTCAGAGGGCTGGTGCGGGCTCGAGGTGTGTCGGTGAGCCAGGCGTCGATGCGGATGAGGTTGACGGCGGCGCCGGTGAGCTGGTGCTGGAGGCTGGTCTTGTCCAGGCCGCGATAGCGGGATGTGCGCAGGTCGCAAACCTGTACCGCCTGAGAGATGGTGCCCTCGACACCGGCGCGGATCTTGTAACGGGCCTTCCAGCCGTCTGTGGCCTGGAGGGCACGGGCCTGCTGGAGAGCATGGAATTCCTCGCGGGGCCGCAGGTTGAGTTCGCGCTGCATTCCGTTGGGCGAGTTGATGCACCTGGCCCGATCGGGGCAGGGTCGGCAGGCAGTGCGGGAGAACCGGACGCGGATCACGGGCAGGCCCTCCTCGGAGCGGTTGGTGCGCCATGACGTGGTGGTGTGGCCGTTCGGACAGGTTGCCTGCCCGCTGTCCCAATCGATGGTGAACGCGTCCTGCGCAAACGAGGCATCGCCCCGGGCGTGCGGGACGGTCACCGCTTTCAGCGGCCCGTTCAGATCGACCTCATGATCACGCCGGGCGGCGGTGAGCGAACCGGCGCTCGCATAGCCGGCATCCACCCAGTGCTCGCCCGGCACCAGGTCTCGCCGTTCGAGTTCCGCATGGACCACAGCAGCCATCCGGTCGTCGGCGACGCTGGCGACGGTGGTCACCATGCTCGTGACGAGGCGGGGAGTGGCGTCGTCGCACGTTTCGGTGACGTGGACCTTGTAGCCGTCCCAGTTGATGTCGCGCTGGCACCGCTGCGGGCCTGAAGCTCATAGGGGCTCACCAGGCGCATCACGCCCGGTGGCCGGTCTTTTGGGCCCCGGCGAGCCACCTCGCCATCGACCAGGTGGAAGTACTGCACCCACACCTGCCGCAGCACCTCAACTTCCCGTAGCCCCCGCAAGCCAGGGGGCGCGTCCTTGGCCCAGATCATCCGCAGCAGGTGCACGCCGTCGTCACCGATCCGCCGATATGTCTGGTCCCGGCGGGACCGCTCCTTGGGGAAGCGAGAGTCCTCGGCCCGGGTGGCGTAGTGTCTGAACCACTCCGGCCGGGCGTGCTCACTCAGCCAGTCAGGCCCGGTCAGGGCCACGGCGTTCAGTGCCGCACGCAGGGTTTCCGCGACGAGTTCCAGATGGTTCAACGAACGCACCGCGGACAGCACATGCGTGGAGTCGGTCCGCGCACTGCCCCGGGCAGTGACCAGCCCCTGCCGCCGGGCAGCTGCCAGCACCGCATCCAGAAGCTCCCGGCCCCCCTCCGCACCGATGAGCCGGTCACGGAACTCTGACAGGACCGAGAAGTCGAAGCCGGCATCGGTCAGCTCCAGGCTCAACGCGTACTTCCAGTCGATACGAGCCCTCACCGCCTCCGCGGCCTGCCGGTCGGTCAGCCCCTCCACGAACTGCAACACCAGCACCATCGCCAGTCGCCCCGGTGACCAAGCAGGCTTTCCCCGCACCGGGAACAGACCGGCGAACTGCTCGTCGCTGAACAACGGCCCCAGTTCGTCCCGCACCCGGATCGCCAGGCTCCCCTTCGGGAACGCAGTTCGCGCCACCCGCCCGTCTCAGCAGGGATCTCCCCCGACCTCTTCGGCTGCATCGACATCCCGCACCCACCCCAAACGACAACGTCGGCCTTCAAGACCACAACCGGGTCTTGAAGGCCGACGTCACGCGAGGGCCCGAATTAACCAACAGCATCGCTCCTCGCGGTGCCGGGCCCTGCCCCGTGACGTCGGTGCGTCAGCTCTGTTCGGTGTCGTCGCCTGCCTGCGCGGCGCCCTCGGCTGAGCCTGTCTTCTCGCGCATCTTGCGCACCAGCTCCGCCTTCTGGTCGGCGGCGCCCTTGCGGTCGAGGTTGCGGTGCGGACCGTTGTTCTGCCGCTCGGTGCGGGACAACCTCTTGCGCTTGCCGCCGCCCATGCCCACAGGGTTGTTGATGTTCTTGCTCACGGTCACGGGTTCTCCCGGTAATGATGTGAAGTGATCTACGGATTCATCGGTGGGGGACGGACGGCGACATCGGAGGACGTCAGCAGGGGCCCGTCACGCTCTCACTCGTAAATCGGCGGCTGGAAGAACATGACAAATACGTTACCCGGTTCCGTCGGCCCCGCACACCAACCCGTACAGAGGAGACCGGGCAGAGGTCAGACGGCGAGTGCCTCCCTCGCTCCGGGGCGGGATTCGGGGTCGTACCGGCGCAGGCCCACCAGGACCAGTGCGCAGACAGCGACCACCATGGCAGCACCGACGTAGAGCTGTGTCGCGGAGGCGCCCGTGTCCTTGAGCAGGCCGGCGACGGTCGGGGACAGGATGGCGCCGATGCGCCCCATTCCCAGTGCCCAGCCCATGCCGACGCTGCGGACGTTGGCCGGGTAGAGCGGCGGACCGACGGTGTACGCACCGGCGATGCAGCCGTTGATCAGGGCGCCGACGACGACACCGATGCCGAAACCGAGCCACAGAGCCGAGGTGCTCAAGATGAAGACGATCATCATGGCGGCCGAAAGCAGGGAGAACCCGATCAGCACCGCCCTCGGCGTACGCACCCGGGCGGCGACACCGTAGAGGACCGAGCCCACCGTGCCCCCGATCGAGATCGCCATTCCGGCGGTCACCGCCGCGCTCTCCGAGAGGCCCTCCTCGACCAGGAGCGTGGGGGTCCAGCTGTTGACGAAGTAGAAGCCGAACATGATCGTGATGAAGGTGAGCCAGAGCAGGATCGTCGGGGTCATCAGCTGCTTGATCCATCCCCGGCCGGCCCGCTCGGTGTCCGCCCGGGTAGCGGCCGCGTGGTCGAGGTCGGCATCGGTGACGGCCTCCATCCGCATGCGGGCCAGCGTCCGGTTGATCCGTTCCAGCGCACCGCTCGGACGGCGCTGTTCGAGGAATGCGACCGACTCGGGGAGGACGACGGCGATCACTACCAGGGCGAGCAAGGTCCCGACGCCGCCGGCGTGGAAGACGATCCGCCAGTCGCCGCCCAGGGTGGCCTTCGCCACCAGGCTCGCCGCGGTGGCACCGAGGCCGTACCCGGCGGTGTAGATGCCGATGGCGAGACCACGGTTCCTTGCGTTGGAGAACTCGCTGGCGATCACATTGGTGCTGGCAAGGATGCCGCCGACACCGAGTCCGGTGACGAGGCGGAAGACGCCCATCACCGTGGCCGACGGCGCCAGCGCCGCTCCGAACATGCCGATCGTGCAGAGAGTGAGACTGATCAGGATCAGCGGGCGTCGGCCGATGACGTCGGCGAAGGGCGCGAGCAGCATCGAGCCGATCGCCATCCCGATGAGGCCGACCGAGACCAGCAGTCCGAACTGCGAGCCGTTGAGCGAGAACTCCTCGGTGACCGACGGCCCGGTGAAGGCGACCGCCATGACGTCGAAGCCGTCCAGACAGTTCATGAAGGTGCAGAGCGCGACGATCAGCCATTGGTAGCCGCTCATCGGTGTCTGCGATATGCGTGCAGCGATGTTCATGGGTGTCCAGGTGGTGAGGGATCCGGGCGTACGCGATGCTGCACCGGGTCAGGTGAGGTCGAGGGTGAGGACGGCCGGGCCGTCCGAGTCGCTGCCGGCCGCCACTGCTCGGGAGACGCAGAGGCACAGTCGGTTCGAGCGTTCCTTCTGGGGCCCGCTCAGGAAGACGTCGCGGTGGTCGACGGTGCCGGTGGAGCCGACCACCTTCGCCAGGCACAGCCCGCACTCGCCCTTGCGGCAGTCCGAGAGCGTTTCGACACCGGCCGCGTCGAGGGCGTCGAGGATCGAGGTGTCGGGTGCGACGGTGATCTCCCGGTCGAACCGGGGGAGACGCACCACGAACTCCTCGGACGGGTACCGGCCGCTGGAACCGAACGTCTCGAAGCGCAGGCTGGTTGCCGGCAGGTCGTGCTCGGCCCAGCTCTGCGAGAGGGCGTTCATGAGCCCGATCGGGCCGCACATGTAGAGCTCGGAGCTTGCGGCGGCGGGTGTCCCGGAGATCCCGGCGACGAGGTCGTCGACCGCCAGCGAGGTGCCCTCGTCGTCGATGTGGACACTGAGCCGGTCGCCGTGCTCGGCGACCAGCTCGTCGAGGTACGCCATCACGGCGCGGCTGCGGCCGGCGAACACCAGCGTGTAGTCGGCACCCCGTCTGCGCAGTGCGGAGGCCATCGCCACCAGCGCTGTGACGCCGATGCCTCCGGCGACGAGTACGTAGCGGGTGGCCCCGACCGCGAGCGGGAAGTTCTGCAGCGGACCGGTGACGGTCAGCTCGTCCCCGCCTTGAAGCCGGTGCATCGCCGCCGAGCCACCCGACGAGGTGGGGGAGAGCTGCACGCTGAGCGTCAGCCTGCGGCCGCCGTCCTCGGAGCGCACGACGGAGTAGGAACGCACCGGGCGGGCACCGTCCCCGATCTCGACGTCGATGTGCGTGCCGGGCGCGGCGTGCTCGGGATGCTCGGGGGCCAGGACGATCCGGCGGACCCCGACAGCGGCGTCGGAGACTTCGACCACCCTGGCCCGCTGCCGACGAAGCCTGGTCTGCACCGCCACTTCAGGCCCCCTGACCGGCGGCAGGCACGGAGGAGGGGCGCCCCTCGGCCGCGAGCATGCGCTCGAGTATCCGGCGTACCCACATTCCGCCGGCGTCGATGTTGAGGCTGTAGAAGTCGTGGTCCGGGTTGGCGTCGATGGCGCGCTGCTGGGCGCACAGCATGTCCTCGTCCTCACCGAAGACCCCGTGCACCGCTTGGCGCAGCTGGGTGGTGATGGTCTGACTGCCCAGGCGGTAGTTGCGCATGAACGCCCAGAAGTAGTGAGAGGTGCGGTCGGTCTCGGGAGTGATCGTGTTCATCACGTATCCGTTGACACCCTGGCTGCGGTCGCCCTCGGGCGCACCGGTGCCGGCCTTCGCCACACCGACGTCGATGCGTATCGTGCCTGGCGCCTCGAACTGGACGATCTGCCAGCGGTCGACCTTGCCGGAGAAGTCCGGGAACGCGTCGCGCATGTTCTTCAACCAGAACGGAGGGGCTTCGATGTCGCGCATCCAACGAGCGACGGTCACCGTGTCGCCCTCGTGCGTCACCTCGAACTCGGCCTCCGACAGCTCCTCCTGGCCGATGCTCGAGGAGTGCACGAATTCCTCGTGGGTGAGGTCCATGAGGTTGTCGAGGATGAGCTGGTAGTTGCAGTCGGCGTGGATCGTCTTCCCGTCGCCGGCCCACGCCGGGTCGTCCATCTGATGCATGTCGGGTACGGCGGCCGGATCGGCCAGGTCGGGATCGCCGAGCCAGACCCACACGTACCGGTAGCGTTCGACGAGGGGGTAGGAGGGGACCACCGCGCTGGGGTTGATCGTCTCCTGCGCGGGCATCCCGGTGCAGCGGCCGGTCGAGTTGTAGCGCAGACCGTGGTACGGACACTGCAGCTCGTCGCCCAGGATCCTGCCCTTCGACAGCGGCGCGAGCCGGTGCCAGCAAGCGTCCGCCAGGGCGACCGCGCGGCCCTCCGTGTTGCGCCACAACGCCAGCGGCACGCCACCGACCGTGCGCGCCAGCGGCTTCCGGCCGGTGACCTCGTAGTCCCAGGCGGCGACGTACCAGGCGTTGCGGGGGTAGTTGAAGATCTTCGCCGCGGCGGTGGTCGGTGGCGCGGTGTCCGGCGGGGGAGAGACGGAGAGAGGCATGGAAACTCCCTATGGAGAGAGGTATGTGTTGCGCGCGTCACAAACTAGCTATGGATATAGTGAGTGGCAAGGGTGTGGAGCTTGATCAATCCGGAAGGGGGGACGCCTTGTCGCTGCGTTACGCGCTGACCGCGCTGCTCACCGGTCGTCCGATGACGGGGTACGACATCTCCAAGAGCTTCAGTCGCTCGGTGGCCCATGTCTGGCACGCCCCGGACTCGCAGATCTATCCCGAGCTCAACCGGATGGAGCGCGACGGGCTGCTCACCTCGGTCGAGGTGCCCTGGGGCAAGAAGGGGACGAAGAAGGAGTACCACGTCACCGCCGCCGGCCTCGCCGACTTCCGGGCGTGGATGAGCTCCCCGCTGACACCCCAGCGACAGCGCGACCCGGCCTTCCTGAAGGCGGCCTACTTCGACTTCGCCGACCCCGCGTCGGTGCGTGAGCAACTCACGCAGCAACGGGCCTACTGGGAGGAGCAGCTGAGCATGCTCGAAGGCACCCGGGCCGCGCTCGTCGACCGCACCCACCCCACGCTGGCCGCCCGCCTGCTCAAGCTGACCGAGCGGGAGGCCGAGCTTGCGGTCCGCTACAAGGTGTACGCCTACGACGGGCTCATCGCCCGCGCCCGCACCGAACTGGCCTGGATAGCGGACGGTTTCGCGCTGGTCGACGAGCTGCACGAGTCCTGACTCCCGGACTCGCCGAGCTGCCTTTGACCGTGCATTCCGACAACTCATCCTGAATGGGTGTCAGATGGGCCGTGACGTGGCGGCATTTGCCCGGCGCCCGCGAGGACCCCCCAGCTGGTTCACGCACCGCGAGGCCGTGCGACCCACGGGCGAAATGGTGTCGACACCCGTCCCGCCCCTCCTGGACCATGTGCGGCATGAGACAGGAGTGGACACACTCGCTGAACTCGTCGACGGCGGAAGGGTGTTGGAGTTTGCCATCGGTACGGGCCGCGTAGCCGTCCCGCTCGCCGCCAAAGACGTCGCGGTCACCGGCATCGAGCTGAGCAGGCCCATGGTCGAGCAGTTGCGCACGAAGGCCGACGAGCAGGCGATCCCCGTCGTCCTGGGCGACATGGCCACCGCAACCGCTCCTGGCGCGGGCTGCTTCCAGCTCGTCTACCTGGTCTTCAACGCGATCTCCGTGCTGCAGACCCAGTCCGAGCAGGTCGAGTGCTTCCGCAACGCGGCCCACCACCTCGCACCCGGCGGCCGGTTCGTGATCGAACTGTGGGTGCCCGACGTGCACAAGCTTCCGCCGGACAGGAAGGCCGTGGTCTGCCGGTCCGAGCCCGGTCACATCAGCTTGGACACCTATGACGTGCTCACCCAGCACGTCGTCTCGCACCACTTCGACTTCGAGGAGGGCAAACGGACTGCGGGCCTGTTCCAGAGCCCGCACCGCTACATCTGGCCCTCGGAACTCGACCTCATGGCACAACTCGCCGGTTTCGCACTCGAATCCAGGCACGCGGACTGGCGGGGCGGCCGGTTCACCGCCGACTCGGAATCCCATGTCTCGGTCTACCGGCTCCCGGGCGGTGAGGACGACGCTCCGGCCGGTGGGACGACGAGCTGAAGTGCCCCTTTCGGGGAACGTGAAGTGGCCGCCGGGGTGGGCCTGCCCGTTCAGCCGAGAGGCTGACGGACGTCCTGGCGCAGCCGGGCGGTGAGATCGGCGTACGGGGCGAGGTCGACCTGCTCGGGGCTCAGGCGGTCGAGTGCGGTGCTGGTGAACAGTGCCACGGCGGTGGTATTCGGGTCTGCCCACGCACAGCCGACCTGGGTGACCGGCCTGTTCTGCTCCATGTCACGGACCGCGCACCGCACGGTCACATCACGTCCGGCCGGATGGAAGTCGACCGGCGCAAGGTAGAAGGTGTCTCCTTCCGATGGTTCCTCCAGTGCCGTGAGGATCTCGGCACGCACCGAATCAGACTCCCGGATCGTTCCGAACAGTCCGGTGATGTGCAGCGCCTCCTCGCCGTCCTCGCCGGCGTAGGAAGCCAACGTCATGCCGTCGTCGCGGACGCGGTAGTCGTCGATGCCCTTACGGAAATGTTCTCCGCTCGTGCCCGACGAGTCCTCGGTGAGACGGTAGGAACCTTCCAGGACGGTGGCGGGTGCGGTGAGCTGATGGGTTGCCTGCGGCCAGTTCCCGTCCGGAAGCTTGATCGGGCCGAGGTACTGGACCAGCCCGTATCCCACGGTTCCGAGGGCTATCAGGGATCCGGCGACGATGCCCGAGATGAGTCCGGCCCGCCTCCTCCGCCGCGCAGGCCGGGGTGGTGCCCAGACTCCCGGCATCCCTGGGTACGGCGCTCGGCCCGCAGCGTGTGTGCCCGGCTGCGGCCCATAGGGCGGCCATGAGTGTGGAAAGGGCTGCTGCGGAGGCGACGGCGGAGGGGAGGGCGGAGGCGTGGACATGATCAATACGCTACTACCCGCGCAGGCTTGTCCCCGGTGACTCCGAAAGGCCGGCGCGATCGTACGGTCGTGCCCCCGCCTCCGTCGGCGCGGTCCGTCAAACCGGATCCGGCATGCCTCCCGTCGTCAGCGACACCGCCGCGGTGCCGAGCCGGGGCACCGGTACCGGCAGTGAGCTGTCCGCACCGGCGCACAGTGGGGCGCCCACAGCACCGAGGTAGTCGGCAAGCTTGGCTCCCGTGGTGGGGAAGCCCGGAGTGAGCCGGCAGGTGACGCTCTCTTCGGCGAAGGATTGCAGCCGTACGAGGACGCGCCCCGGTTCCGGCACGGTCAGACCGACGATCCTCACCCGCGGGTCGTCGAGGGCCAGGAGTGCGTAGGAGGTGCTGGGGACCGGTTCGGCCGCCCGGTTCGCTCGTACCGCCACCAGGGGCCGGCTGCCGACGGCAGCCGTGCGCATGCCCAGCACCGCACCGACGGGGGCCGGTGCGTCCTGCCACCCGACGCTGTAGCGGAAGACATGGTCGAATGCCTGCTCCGAGGGGAAGTTGGTGTCCCAGATGTTGTTGTGGACCCACGAGAACACCGTCCCCGGCTCCTCCTGCGCCAGTGACTGCGGATACGGCACATACGGGATGGCGACCCCGCCCACCTGGATCAGCGGTGCGTCCTGGGTGGCCAGCGCCGCGCTCGTGGCACCCTCCTGGAGGCTGACCCAGCGGCGTACCGCCCGCATGTGCCGGGCCGAACCGGGCACCGTGGGCAGGCCCGTCCCGGTGACTCCGCCGGTTGCCTCCATCCGGACGACCGGGGACCGCATCGCGAAGGGGAAGGCGAAGAACGCGCTCTCCTTCGTCAGGGTCGCGGCCTTGTCGATCCGGTTCTCCAGGTCGATCCGCGCACTCGCGCGCGGCAGATGGACCTTGACCCGCAGCCGTCGGGTGCCGGCCGGGGCGCATTCGTAGACCAGCGTCTCGCCGGTCGCGTCGGAGGTGCGTTCCACCAGAGCCGCCGGGGGAGCCGTCCTCCGGGTGGCCAGCAGGTGCATCGAGTCGTCGGCCGTGGTCTTGCTCGACTGGTGGTTGAACCCGCCGGCCGTGGCGTACTCGTCGTACAGGTACCCGTTGAAGCCCACGGTGGCGTCCTGGCGGACCAGTTCGCTCCCCGTCCGCTTGTCCCGGATCGAGTCGATGCACGCGGATGCCAGGTCGACGTGGACGCGAAGGAACTCGTTCTCCAGGACCGTGGAGTCGTCGGCCGGACCGCCGCCTTCCGCCGGCAGTCCGGCCGCCGGGGCGGAAGCAGGCTCGATGTCCACCCGTACCGCCCCGTGGGCCGGTACGCCGGCCAGCCGGAACAACAGGAAACGGCCGGCCGCCCGGTGGAGTTCGTTGCTCTGCTCCTCCTCCGTCGCCTCCAGCGGTGTGCCGTCGCGGGAGTCGATGACCCGTACCGCGTCGGCGAGGGGCACGGTGCTCTCGGGGAGGAAGAGCCGGACCGTCTCGGAACGCTCCCAGCTGCACGTGTTGACGACGTAGTAGCCGGCGAGTGTCCCCTCGCGCGGGGCCAGGCGTTCTCCCAGCGTCGCACTCGCGGCGTCCAGCAGGGTGTGCGCCCCGTCATGGGCGCGCAGGGCCTGGGCGTACTTCCAGTGCCACTGCCGTTCGCCCGAGGCATGACCGTGGTCGCCGTGCGTCCAGGGGTCGCCGGCACCCCAGGTGTGCTCGTTGAACAGGGAGGCGGCGCGGTACACCTCGGGTGCCGCCCTCGTGATGCCGGCCCCGTCCGCTGCCCCCAGGATCTCCGCGTGTCCCGCGAGAGTCTGGGCGTCGGCCAGCGCCGCCTGCCCGTCGCGGGTGGCGGCCAGCGGCACGGCTCCCGCGCCGACGCCGTCGACCCACCAGTCCGTCCAGTCGCCCTCGTACGTCTCGATCCGGTCGCCGAGCCGCTCCTCGGCGTCGATGAAGAAGTCCTCGTTGCGCGAGGTGCGCAGGACAGGGAAGGCCCACTCCTCGTTCCACCGGCGCACGGTGTCCGCGATGATGCGGCGCGGCGGTCCGTTGTCCGCGAACTTGCCCAGGACCCGCAGGTGCAGGATGTCCCACGGGTACGGGTCGCCCTTGAACTCCTCGTCCAGTACGGGGAATCCCGGGATGCCCCGGCCCTCGTGCGGGTACTGGTGGTTCGTCATCGCCGAGAGGTAGTTCGGCAGCAGGTCGTCGACGCGGTCGAAGGACTCGTCGAAGCCGATGATCGAGCCCTCCATGTAGGCGAGGCCGTGGGGCGTGTCGGTACGCCACACCAGCACCTCGCTCCCGCTCGGCGCCCGCCAGCGGAACAGGCGCGGCAGGTCCTGGCCGCCGACGTGGTGCGGCACCGCGCGGCCCGCCCAGTTGTGGGCGACCGACAGATAGCGGATCCCGCTGTCGGCGAGGACGTCGGGGAGCCCCACGACCTGGCCCGGCACGTCCGTCTGCATGGCAGTGGTGACGTCGATGCCGTGCCGCTCGCGCAACTCACGTATCGGGCGCAGCAGTTCGTGCAGTTCGTCGGTGGAGCAGGTCTCGGTGTGGAGGTTGAAGGGCATCGCGGCCAGTTCGATGCGCCCTTCGCGCACCCGGTCCAGGAATTCCGCGACCATCCGTGGCGGCCGGTTCTGCGCCCAGTTCTCGAAACTGAAGTAACCCTCGACCGCCCAGCGGAACTTCGACTCGTCGGGCCAGTCGTCGGTGGTGCGGCACAGTTCGAGCAGGGAGTCGAGGTACTTGCGTCCCTCGGCGAGCACGGTGCCCTGCGGGTCGGTGTAGCCGATGTCCAGGTGGGCGTGCTGGACCAGGTGCAGCGTCCAGTGGCGCTGCGGGGTCAGCAGTACCTCGACGCTCCCCGTGCCGGCGAGCTCGGGCAGCTCGACGAGGACCGGCGTGGGCGCGTCCACCTCCGGAACCAGCAGCCGGGTGTCCCCGCCCGGCCCCGGAAGCACGTCGCAGCGCAGGACACTCCCGGTGACGGTGGTCACGCGGGCGCGGGTGAGCGGCCGGTCCGCCGATACACGGACGGACTGGAGCAGGCCTCCCGCACCGTCGTGGCGCAGGAGCGGTTCGCAGGAGAACCTGACCCGGTGTCCGCCGAGGTCACCCTCGGCGGACACCGCGCGCTCGCGCAGGATGTCTCGGGCCATGTTCGAGTCCCACCAGGAGGGACGGGCAAGTTCGGGGCGGGGCATGGGAGAGGTCTCCACTCGTGTGTGGTGCCGGGACGTGCTGCTCGGGGCGTGGGCGGGGGAGGGGTTCAGGAACGGTCGGTGGCGAGACCGGCGAAGATCTGCACCATGGCGGACTGTTCGAGCGTCTCGGCCTGCGCGGCCGGATCGTGGTCACCGCCGCCGGAGGGCTGGAAGCGGAAGAGTCCGTCCGAAGGTGTCCTGTTCTCCTTCCAGGTCCGCTCGGCATAGGCGGCGGCTGCCGCACGGTAGGCGCGGTCGGGCCGCACCTCGTCCAGGATGCGGAGGTTGTCGAAGTAGAAGGCGTTGAAGATCGCCGGCTGGTCGTGCAGCCGGTCACCCTGCTTCCAGTACGTGAGCGAACCGTTGGCGTCCTCGACGGCACGTTCGAGGTAACTCCGGTCCCCGGTCGCACGGTAGAGCGTGGTCGCCGTGCCGATCATCGCGCCGGAGTTGTACGACCACAGGGTGGTGTTCACGGTGCCGTCGTCCTCGCGGCTGTTGTCGTACAGACCGGGGGAGCGGCGCAGGCACGACCAGTTCCACTCGTACCATTTCTTCGCGCTCGCGAGGTACCGGTCGTCGCGCTCGATGGCGTAGAGCTCGGCGGCCAGCTGGGCGGAGAGTCCCGTCACGTTGGCGGCGCGCATGTAGTTGCCGGGGGAGTCGACCCAGTGCATGCCTCCGGGGCACGGCTTGGCGGGGTCCTCGTCCCAGCCCCGGCCCACGACCCGATAGGTCTCCAGCGCCCGGTCGAGGTAGAGCTTCTCGCCGGTCGCCCGGTACTGGTCGAGGAAGGAGAGCCCGACGACGGCGTTGTCGTCGTAGAAGACGTCGCCGCCCCGGCCGAGCGGGGCGGGCAGGTAGGAGTCGTATCCGGGCCTGCCGTCGCGGGGGTCGAAGTACAGCCGCAGCGTGGTGAAACGCTCGGCGGCATCGCGGTCGTAGCGGGCACCGACGTGCGGCAGTTCGGACATGTCGACGGTGGCGGCGGCCGCCTCACGCAGCGGCCAGAGATAGGAGTGGGGGTTCTCCCCCTCCTTGCGCGGCGTCTTCTCCAGGTACAGCCCGTGCTCCTTCGGGCCCTGGTAGAGGTGCTGCTGCAACGAGCCGTAGGTGACCTCGGCGCGGTGGGCCCAGACGGAGGGGGTGGTCCCGCTGTCGGCGGCGGCGGGACTCGCCCACAGCGCTCCGGACAGGACGGCGAGGGCCAGCGTGGCGCGTACAGGTGTCTTCACCATGGTCTGCCTTTCGGGAAGGTGGAACGGTGACGGGCGGCCGGGACACGGCTCAGCCGTGCAGCTTGAGGCTGCTGACGAAGTAACGCTGCGCGGAGAAGAACAGGGCGACGGTCGGCAGCGAGACCAGCAGCGCACCGCCGAGCACCACCGGCGGCCCCACGTTGGAGTAGTTGCCCTGGAGGTCGGCCAGCGCGGCCATCACCGGTCGGATGTTCTTGCTGGTGGAGAGCGTGATGCCGAACAGCAGGTCGTTCCATACGGAGACGAACTGGAAGACGAAGGCGGCCACCATGGCGGACCTGGACAGCGGCACATGGATCTGCCAGAACACCCGCCACCACGAGGCGCCGTCCATCCGGGCCGCCTCGATGATCTCCGGTGCCAGCGTCAGCGCGAAGTTGCGCATGATGAAGTACGCGAACGGGATGGCGATCGCCACATACACCAGGAACAGCCCGAACTGGGCGTCGTAGAGACCGGTGCCGGCATAGGCGAGGAACAGGGGCCGCAGGAAGACCTGGAGCGGCAGCAGCGTCCCCGAGTAGATCAGCCAGAACCACAGCGCCTTGTGCCGAACCGGCATGACGACGGTCGCGAACGCGGCGGTGGTGGCCACGACGATGGCGGCGGCGGCACTGGTGACGGCGTAGAGAAGGCTGTTGCCCATCGAGGGGCCCAGATCCGCCTTCGTCCAGGCCTGCGCCATGTTGTCGAAGAGGCCGAAGCCCTGCGGCCACCAGTGGGGCGTACCGCCGTAGTCGGCGGCCGGCACCAAGGCGTTGACCAGCAGCAGCCAGGTGGGCAGGGCCCAGATCAGGGAGATGACCACCAGGGCCGTGTTGCGGACGATCCGGCCCGGCGTGGGCCGCCTTCGCGGGGGGCTCCCCGGTATCCGGCCCGGCGTGGTGCGGGTGGTGGACATGATCAGTCGCCTTTCGGGGTCAGCTGGCGCCGCAGATAGAGCCACGAGGCGAACAGCACGATCGCGGTGAGGATGACGGCGACCGCCGCGCCCGCTCCCGGGTGCAGGGCGAGGAACGTCTCCTGGTACATCGAGACCGCGAGCGTCTCGGACTGCCGGCCCGGCCCGCCCTGGGTGAGCACCCAGATCAGGTCGAAGGACTTCAGCCCGTTGACCAGGCTGGTGCCCACGACGACGACGGAGACGGTCCGGAGCTGGGGCAGCACGACGTACCAGAACTTCCGCCAGCCGGCCGCCCCGTCCAGGGAAGCCGCCTCGATGGTCTCCGGCGGGATGGTCTGGAGACCGACCAGGAAGAGGATCACCGCCACCCCCGCCGACTGCCAGGTGTTGGCGACGATCATCACCAGGGTGTTGCCCGGCCACTCCAGCAGCCAGCCCTGGGCGAGCGAGTCCATGCCGAACGCCTTGAGCACCTGGTTCGCGGCACCGTCGGTGTTGAGGACGAAGTTCCACACCACCGCGACGGCCGATCCGGACAGCGCGTAGGGAAGGACCACGATCAGCCGTGCCACCCGGGACCACCTGGCGCCATCGGTCAGTACGGCGATGGCGAGGCCCAGCACCAGCGGCAGCGCGACCGTCCCGACCACCCACATCAGGGTGTTCTGGACCGACCGGGTCAGCACCGGATCGTTGAGGAACAGGGCGTAGTTGTCGAGACCGGCGAACCCGGAGACGCGGCGGTCGTCGAAGAAGCTCCGGTGGACGGTGGCGGCGAACGGGGCGAGGAGCAGCGTGCCCACCAGAAGCACGGCGGGGGCGAGGAATCCGGCGCCGGCGACCCTCTCCCGCAGCCTGCGCGGGAGACGGCGCCCGGAGGCGGGGCCCGCCGGGCCGGGCGTGGCCTGCGGTGCGGTGAGCGGCGGCCTGCGCTGGTCGAGGGAGGAGCTCATGACTCGTCCCTCTCCCATGCGGCCCACTCCTTCGCGGCCCTGCCCGCCATGCTGCGCAGAGTGGCGTCGGGCGAGGAGGCCCTGGTCATGAAGCTCCCCAGATCGTCGGTGTTTCCCTGAATGAGGTTGGGCGGGCCCGACTCGCCGTAGCGGGGCAGCAGCGTCCACCGCTCTTTCAGCGCCCGGTCCTTGAGACCCGCGATCACCGGATTGCCCGGCCTGGAGAGCGGGTTGGCCGAGGAGTCCTGGAGGAAGTCGGTCCACACCTTCTGGACCCCCGGGTCGAGCCAGTTCGCCGCGTTGGCCATGGCCGCGTCGTGCGAGACGGCCTTGCGCGGCACGGCGAGCACCCCGGACTCGGTGATGACGGAGCGGCGGGTGGAGGCGTCGACGGGCGGCATGACGAAGGCGTCGAAGTCGACGCCCGGCTTCATCCCGGTGGCGGCGATGCCCTGCGACTGCCAGGACCCGTGCAGGAACATGCCGACCCGCCCGGCCTTGAGCGCGGCGGGACCGTTGTTCTGGTCGAAGTCCGCCGCCGTCATCCAGCCCTTGCGCATGAAGTCCTGCCAGATCTGGAGGGCCTTCTTCGCCTGCGGATCGGTGTAGCTCGCCTTCCCGGCGATCAGCTCCGCGTAGAACGCCGGGTCCACCTTGCTGACCAGTTCCTGGAACCACTCGTACGCCGGCCAGTTGCCGGCCTGGGTGGCGACGAACGGGATGACGCCGCCCTTCTTCAGCACTTCGGCGTTGTGCAGCAGCTCCTCCCAGGTGCCGGGCGCCCGGAGCCCGTGCTTGCGGAAGACCGCGGTGTTGTAGAAGAGGACGTAGTACGACTCGTACAGCGGTATCCCGTACACGGAGCCGCGGTAGGACATCGCGTCACGGGCGTGGGCGCTGATCCAGCCCTTCCGCTCGTACGCCTTCCACATCGAGGAGAGATCGCTGAGCTCCCCGGTGCGCGCCAGCGACTTGAGGAAGTAGCCCGACGCCCACTTGATCATGTCGGTGGCTTTGGTCGTCTGGAGCGAGATCTGGGTGACCTGCCTGTACGACGTGGGGTTCGGGTTGGACAACGGGCGCAGCGCGTATCCGGTGAGTTTCCTCAGTTCGTGCCCGGCCTCGACATAGCCCCGGTCCCAGGTGGCGTTGTCGTTGGCGAGCGAGATGGTGCCGGGCTTCACCGCGGTGCTGTCGCCCCGGGCGCAGCCGGCCAGCACGGCGGCGGCACCCGCCCCGAGGCCCGCCACAACGCTGCGGCGGCCGAGCGGGTGGGGTGAGCGCTGTGTCGCCCCGCCGGTTGATCTCATGGGTTCCCTTCCCTCCGGATCCCGGCAGGGATCCCTGGCTCTGGGGTGTGGTGGGTGTGGAGGACGCGGCCCTCCGAGAGATCTCGCCGTACCGCACGGCATCGGCGGTTCGGGTTGCCAGGATGTTAACGACACCATGAGGTCGAGACAATACTTCGCGGCGATGTTTCGCTCGCGATCCATATCTAGCTGCGGTTTTATCGATCATCTGAACCGTTGCCTTGTTCGGTACCCATGTTATCGATACCATCCCCTCGGCCGCCCACTCACGTCTCACAGGAGTACCCGTGCACCCAGAGCCCCGCCCCTATGAACGCAACCCCCGCTACCCGGCCACCGGCGGCACCGTGGTCACCGGGTGGAACGCCGCCGTCGCCACGCTGCCCGACCGGCCGGTCGTGCTGGCCCTGGACGGACCTTCGGCCCTGGACTGGGACGAGGCCGCCCGGGGGATCGTCCGGGCCCTGCGTGAACGGGATGTCGAAGTCACCGCGCTCGATGTACGCGACCGCTGGTCACCGGCGGCCGTGGACCGGCTGTGCGTGCCCGTAGCGGATGCCGACGCGTTCTTCCTGCCGCTCGCCGAGTTCGAGATGGCGGACCTCTTCGACGGGGAGCTGTCCGTCGCCCGGCCCGCGAGCGGTGTCCTGCTGGTCCACGGCCCCGGTGCCGCTCTCTGCTCGCCCGACCTGACCTGGTGGGCCGACCTGCCCAAGCGGTACGCCGAGAGTGCCGTCGCCTCCGGGACCATGCCTGTCGGCGTCAATCTCGGTCGCCCGCAGGGGCCGGGTGAACTGCGCAGCCTCTTCTACACCGACTGGCCCGTCGCCGACCGCCACCGCGACGCACTCGCGCCCCGGATCGACCGGTGGATCGACGTGCAGGACCCGAAAGCCCCTGCCTCCCTCGACGGCACGGCGGTCCGCGCCACCCTCGCCGACCTCGCCCGGGGGCCCGTCCGTACCCGCCCCTACTTCAACTCCACACCCTGGGGCGGCCGGTGGGCCGCCGAGAAGCTCGGCTTCGAGCCCGACCACGGCAACACCGCCCTCGGCTACGAACTGATCGCCCCCGAAGCGGGCGTCCTCGTCGGCGAGGACGCCGGGGCGCAGGTGGAACTCCCCTTCCAGCTCCTGTGCGTCCTGCACCCGCACCAGTTCCTCGGCACGGAGGTGCACCGGCGCTACGGCACCTCCTTCCCCATCCGCTTCGACTACCTCGACACCGTCGGCGGCGGCAACCTCTCCCTGCACTGCCATCCGCAGGAGCCGTACATGCGGGAGACCTTCGGCTGGCCCTACACCCAGCACGAGACCTACTACGTCACCGCCAGCGAACCCGGGTCCCGGGTCTTCCTGGGCCTGCGGGAGAGTACGGACGTGGACGTCCTGCGCAAGGAAGTGGAGGCCTCCGCGGCGGACGGCACACCGCTGCGCGTCGAGGACCACGTCCAGACGTTCCCCGCCGAACCCGGCCGGCTGTTCATGATCCCGGCCGGCACCCCGCACTCCTCCGGCGCGGGCAACCTGGTGCTGGAGATCAGCGCCACCCCCTACCTCTACTCCCTGCGCTTCTACGACTGGCTGCGCCGCTCCACCTCCGGGGCGCCCCGGCCGCTGTCGCGCCGGCACGCGTTCGCGAACCTGGACACCGGGCGGCGCGGCGACCAGGTCGCCGAGGACCTCGTCCAGGAGCCCCGCACCCTGCGCACGGGGACGGGCTGGCGCGAGGAGATCATCGGCGGCCTGCCCGAGATGTTCTACGCGGTACACCGGTTCGTGCTCGACGGAACGGGCCCCGCGGACGACGACACCGATGGCCGCTTCCACATACTCAACGTCGCCGCCGGTGACGGTGTGGTGGTGGAGACCGCCGACGGGCGGCGCCACGACCTGGCGTTCGCGGAGACCCTCACCGTGCCGGCCGCCGTGGGCGGCTACCGCCTCCACCCCGTCGGTGACCGGCCGGTGCAGGTCGTCAAATCCCTGGTGACCCCGTCATGACCACGGTGCCCGTACTGGAGATAGGCGGCACCCATGTGACCGGCGCGCTGGTGGACATGACGGCCGGTGCGCCGGTCGCGGGTTCCGTCGTGCGCCGGCCCGTGTCCGCCGGCGCGGGTGCTCCGGAGATCCTCGACGCCTTCGCCGAAGCCGCTCGGCACACTGGCGCGCCCGACGGAGCGTGCTGGGGCGTCGCCGTACCGGGCCCGTTCGACTACGCAACCGGCATCGGCGGATTCCGGGGCATCGGCAAGTTCGAGTCCTTGCACGGCGTCGACGTAGGAGCGGAACTGCGCGCGCGGCTGCCTCGCCCGCGCGCCCTCAGCTTCCTCAACGACGCGGACGCCTTCGCCGTGGGGGAGTACCACTGCGGGGCGGCGGCGGGGCGGGAGCGAGCCGTGTGCATCACGCTCGGCACCGGCGTCGGCTCCTCGTTCCTCCACGCAGGGCGGCCCGTCGCCGAAGGGGCCGACGTACCGCCCGAAGGCCGGGCGCACCGCATCAGCGTCGACGGACTGCCGCTGGAGGAAGTGGTCTCGCGGCAGGCGATCAGGGCGCGGTACGCCAGGTCCGCGGGGATCGACGTCCCGGCCGCCGTCCCCGATGTCAGCGCCATCGCCGCACTGGCACGTGGGGGAGACCCGCACGCGGCGGCGACGGTCAGCACCTGTTTCGACGCGCTGGGACGTGCTCTGGCGCCCTGGTGCGCCGCGTTCCGGCCGGAGGTCATGGTCGTCGGCGGTTCCATGGCCGCGTCCTGGGACCTCATCGGCCCCGCGCTCCGCGCCGGACTCACCACCGGGGCCCGGGGCGCCGGCCCGGACGCGGCCTCCGTGGTCGCGTCGATGGTCCTGTGCACGGCTCGGCGGCCCGACGACGCACCCCTGATCGGCGCTGCGCGCTGGGCCCTGCGGCAGGCGGAGGCGGGCCGGCCGGGTGGTGCCGGTGCCGTGCCGTCCGACGACGCCCGGGCCGTCCGTCCGTGAGGCGGTACCGCCGCTCCGCGGGCGCGACCGAGGGCCGTCACCGGACCTGCCCACGGAGAACGCTGCCGGGGGACGGTCGCTCTAGAATGACGGCGCCCGCGGCTTCCGGCAGCCCACCGGCGGCAGAGACCCCTGACGGTACGAAGGAAGGACCTGCCTTGGCGCAGCACCGACCGTCCGAGGCGGGCGCGCCGACGATGCGTGACGTCGCCGCCCGCGCCCGTGTCAGCGCGATGACCGTCTCCCGGGTGCTCAAGGACGACACCAGGGTCAGCGAGGCCACCAGGGAGCGGGTGCTGAGCGCCGTCGACGCGCTCGGTTACCGGCGTAACGAGACCGCGCGCAGTCTGCGGCTCGGCGGCAGCGGGCTGATCGGACTCGTCGTCACCAACCTGGCCAACCCGTTCTACTCACGGCTGGCGCTGGGCGTCCAGGAGGTGGCCTCCGAACACGGTCTGCGGGTCCTGCTCAGCAACACCGCCGAACAGCTGGACCGGGAGCGCGGCCTGGTGGAGGACCTGGCGTCCCGTCAGGTCGACGGCATGATCGTGGTGCCCGCGGGCAGCAGCCACCGGCACCTGGCGCCGGCCGCGCTGCGCGGCATGCCTATCGTCCTCGCTTCCAGGCCACCGGCCGGAATGGACGCCGACTGCGTGCTGGTCGACGACTTCGGCGGCGCGGAGGAGGCCACCGGCCGGCTGATCGAGGACGGGCACCGGCGGATCGGGTTCCTGGGCAACCCGCCGGCCCTCTACACGGGCGCCGAACGATTCCGGGGCTACTGGGCCGCCCACGAGGCGGCCGGCCTCGAACCGGACGAACACCATGTCCGCCGCGGCCTGGTGGACGTGCCCACGGCCGAGCGCGCCGCCGTCGCCCTGCTGCGCGGACCGGACGCTCCGACTGCCCTCTTCTGCACCAACAACCGCTTGACCCAGGGCGCCATCCGGGCCGTCCGCACCCTCGACGCCCCGGTGGCCCTGGCCGGTTTCGACGACTTCGACCTCGCGGACGTCCTCGGACTGCCGCTGACGATCGTGTCCTACGACGCCGACGAGATCGGGCGCCGGGCCGGGCAGATGCTCATCGACCGCATCAACGCCGCCCCCGGCGACCCGCTGCCCGCACGACGCACCGTGGTCCCCACCCGGGTCATCCGGTACGGGACCGACCGACCGTAAGCCTTCCGCCGGCTGCGGCTCCGGGGCACCCGTATGTCCTGACGGGCCCCGTGGACGCAACTGTCGCCACCGCGCGGAACCTTCGATGGAGCCCCCATGCACGACGACCGCACACTGACCGAACGCCGGCTCGCCCGGGTACTCGACCAGCGCCTCCGGCCCGCAGTCCACACCCGGAGCGTCCCGCTGGAGGTGAGCGCCCACCACATATCCGGAGAACCGGTCCCGGTGGCCGAAGGAATCTCCGGACCCTACGAACCGATCGGTACCGGCGCGTACTGGGGCCCGGCCTGGTCGACCAGCTGGTTCAGGATCCGTGGCACCGTTCCCGCCGACTGGGCGGGACGACGGGTCGAGGCGGTGCTCGACCTCGGCTTCGGCGCCACCCATCCGGGCTTCTCCGCCGAAGGACTCGTACACCGGGCCGACGGCACCCCCGTCAAGGCGCTCAACCCGCGCAACACCTGGCTCCTGATAGCCGAACAAGCTGTGGGAGGCGAGGAGTTCGAATACCACATCGAGGCCGCCGCCAACCCGCTGATCTTCGACTTCGACGCGGCGGGAGACCCCTTCGTCCCCACCCGTGCGGGCGATGTTGCCCCCTGGCTCCGCGGCGAAGCGCCGGCCGGGGCAGCCGGTGAACCCCTCTACCGACTGACCCGGACGGACCTCGCCGTCTTCGACCGGACGGTCTGGGAACTGGTCCAGGACCTCGACGTCCTGTCCGGGCTCATGCACCAGCTCCCGGAGGACTCCACCCGCCGCAGCGCGATCCGCCACACCGTGAGCGGTGCACTGGACGCGATCGACCTCCAGGACATCGGCGGCACCGCCGGGCGGGCCAGGGAACTGCTGGCCCCGGCGCTCTCCGCACCCGCGCACGCCAGCGCCCACCGCATCTCGGCCGTCGGCCACGCCCACATCGACACCGCCTGGTTGTGGCCGGTGCGCGAAACCGTCCGCAAGGCGGCGCGTACCGTCTCGAACGTCACCGCGCTGATGGACGACCACCCCGGCTTCCGGTTCGTGATGCCGCAGGCACAGCAACTCGCCTGGCTCAAGAAGCAGCGGCCCGAGGTGTACGCCCGGGTACTGGAGAAGGTGAGGACCGGACAGTTCCTGCCGACCGGCAGCCTCTGGGTCGAGCCCGACACCAATCTCTCCGGCGGTGAGTCCCTGGTCCGCCAGTTCGTCCACGGGAAGCGGTTCTACCTGGAGGAGTTCGGAGTCGAGACGCGAGACATGTGGCTGCCGGACACCTTCGGCTACAACGCCGCGCTGCCCCAGCTCATGAAGCTCGCCGGGATCGACTGGTTCCTGACGCAGAAGATCTCCTGGAACGCCACGAACGCCTTCCCGCACCACACCTTCTGGTGGGAGGGCATCGACGGCTCCCGGATCTTCAGCCACTTCCCGCCCGTCGACTCCTACAACGGTGACCTCTCCGGCGCCGACATCGGCCACACCGAACGCAACTTCCGCGACAAGGGACCCGCCGGCCGCTCCCTGGTGCCGTTCGGCTACGGGGACGGCGGGGGCGGCCCCACCCGCGAGATGCTGGCGCGCGCCGACCGGCTCGCGGACCTGGAGGGCTCCGCGAGGGTCGAGATGGAGGGGCCCGCCGAGTTCTTCACCAAGGCCCACGAAGAGTATCCCGACGCGCCGGTCTGGGTCGGCGAGCTGTACCTGGAACTCCACCGGGGCACCCTCACCAGCCAGCTCGCCACCAAGCAGGGCAACCGCCGCAGCGAACACCTGCTGCGGGAGGCCGAACTGTGGTCGGCCACGGCTGCGCTGCGGGCCGGTGAGCCGTATCCGTACGAGGCTCTCGACAGGGTCTGGAAGACCGTTCTGCTGCACCAGTTCCACGACATCCTGCCCGGCTCCTCCATCGCGTGGGTGCACCGGGAGACGGAGCAGACCTACCGGGAGGTCGCCCGGGAGCTGGGTGCGATCATCGACACCGCCCAGCGCGCCCTGGCCGGACCGCCGGACCCGGAGGGTGGCCAGGTCGTCTTCAACGCGGCACCGCACGGCCGCGACGGCATACCCGCTCTCGGCGCCATGCCCCGCACCACGCCGCTGCGGGCGGTCCCGGCGACGCCCGGCCCGGACGGCAGCCTCGTCCTGGACAACGATCTGGTGCGGATCACCGTCGACCGCCGTGGGCTGATCACGTCCGCGTACGACCTGACCGCCGGGCGCGAGGCGCTCGCCCCCGGCGCGGTGGCGAACCTGCTCCAGCTCCACCAGGACTTCCCCAACCAGTGGGACGCCTGGGACGTCGACGCGTTCTACCGCAACACCGTGCAGGACCTCACCGAAGCCGACGAGGTCACCCGGCACGGCGACTCCATCGAGGTGGTGCGCACCGTCAACCGCTCGCGCGTACGCCAGTCGCTCAGCCTGCGTGAAGGCGCCCGTCGGCTCGACATCGACACCACCGTCGACTGGAGGGAGCGGGAGAAGATCCTCAAGGCCGCCTTCCCGTTCGATCTCCGGGCCGGCCACTCCACCAGCGAGATCCCGTTCGGCCACGTGCAGCGGCCCACCCACTCCAACACCAGTTGGGACGCGGCCCGTTTCGAGATCTGCGCCCACCGCTTCCTGCACCTGGCTGAGCCGGGCTGGGGAGCAGCGCTGGTCAACGACTCCACCTACGGCCACGACGTCACCCACGATGTCCGACCCGACGGCGGCACGACGACCACTGCCAGGCTCTCGCTCCTGCGCGCCCCGCTCTTCCCGGACCCGGACACCGACCAGGGCGAACACCGTTTTCGCTACGGCCTGGTGATCGGCGCGGACATCGGCGACGCCGTCCGCGAGGGCTACTGCTTCAACCTTGCCGAACGTACCGTCGCCGGTACGGCCGTTGTCGCCCCCCTGGCAGAGGTCGACCACAGCGGTGTCGTGATCGAGGCGGTCAAGCTCGCGGACGACTGCTCGGGAGACGTGATCGTGCGTCTCTACGAGTCGCTCGGCGGGCGCGCCACGACGATCCTGCGCGCCGGATTCCCGTTTGCCGCCGCCGCGATGACCGACCTGCTCGAACGGCCCCTGGCAGACGGACCCGGCCTTCCTGTCACCGCCGACGGCGTACCGCTCGAACTGCGTCCTTTCCAGATCGTGACGGTGCGACTGTCCCCGTGCGCCTGACCCGCCCGACCGACGTCCTGGCTCCCCGTTGGTCACCCGCTTTGCACTGCCGTAACGCCCTGCGACTAGTTTGTGTGCAGGACAGTTGGAGCAGGCCCGTGGTGACAGAGGCGCACGGGGGACGGGAGGTCGGGAAGAGTGTCGCTGCGCGGAGGTGATCCAGCCGAGATCGGCGGCTATCCGCTCGAGGCGCGGCTCGGCTCGGGTGGCATGGGCACGGTCTTTCTGGCCCGTACGAGTTCGGGGCGACCCGTCGCGATCAAACTGATCCACCAGCAGTTCGCGGGGGACGAGGAGTTCCGGATCCGCTTCCGGCAGGAGGTGGCGGCCGCGAGGCGGGTGAGCGGCGCGTTCACCGCCGCCGTGGTCGACGCCGCCCCCGAGGCCGAGCAGCCCTGGATGGCGACGACCTACATCGAGGGGCAGACCCTCGCCCAGCGCATCGCCGCGAACGGCCCGCTGGACGGCGCGGAGCTGCGGAGGCTGGCCATCGGGCTGGCGGAGGCGCTGCGCGACATCCACCGGGCCGGGGTCGTCCACCGTGACCTGAAGCCCTCGAACGTCGTGCTCTCGCCCGAGGGCCCGCGCGTCATCGACTTCGGCATCTCGCGCGCCGCGGACCAGCAGACGCTGACGATGACGGGGCGGGTCATCGGTACGCCGCCCTTCATGTCGCCGGAGCAGCTGCAGGCGCCGCGTGGTGTGGGGCCGCGGTCCGACGTCTTCTCGCTGGGGACGCTGCTGGTGTACTCGGCGACCGGCCATGGACCCTTCGACGCGGACAGCCCCTACATGACGGCGTACCAGGTGGTGCACGAGGAGCCGTCGCTGGGGGCCGTGCCGGAGGCTCTGCGCGCGGTCGTCGAGTCGTGCCTGGACAAGGAGCCCGAGGGACGCCCCTCGGCGGACGAACTCCTCGTGCTGCTCCGGGATCTGCCGGCCGACCTCGGCGGGACCGAAGCGAGCGGGGCCGGTGTGGGCCGCACCCGCGACATGATCACCCAGCATGACATCGCTGCGCCGGCCACCCCGGTGCCGGTCGCCGCGACCACCGGCCCGGCCGGACCCGGTCCCGGTGCGGAGAACACCGGCACCGCGATCGGCCGCCGTCTGCGCAGCCGATGGCGCCCCGTGCTCGCGGCCGCGGTCGCTGTCGCAGCGATCGGCGGGGGAGTCACCGCGCTGAAGGCGGGCGGCTTCGGGGGGAACGGCGGAGGTGACAAGGGCAGAAGCGTCGCGGCGCCGACCGCCACGCTTCCGGACGGCTTCGAGCCCTGGCACGAGACCGTGCAGGGCGGTCGCGAGGACATCCCCGACGAGCTGCGGTGCGTCGCGCACGGCGACGCGCTGTTCTGCGGGGGCGGCGGTGTGGTCGCGGCCCGTATCAGGGCCGCGGACGGCTCGCGGGTGTGGACGGCGAAGAGCCCGGGCGTGCCGGTCCAGGGAATGCACCTGGTGGGCGCCACCGACGACACGGTGCTCGGTTACCGCTTCGCCGCCGAGGACGCCCCGCAGGACCCTCCCGGCGAGGTGGTGGCCATCGACGCGAACACGGGCCGGGAGCTGTGGTCCGTGCCGTCCGGCGCCCAGTCGACGGCCGTCACGGGCCGGACTCAGGACGCCCTGGTGGTCGGCTCGGCCGTCGTGACCGTCGATGCCTCCAACTCCGACTTCGAGGCCCGGGACGCGCACAGCGGTGAGATCACCTGGACCACGCCGTTCCCCGCGGGCACGCGGTGCGCCCCCGTGCCGGTGGGCCCGCAGCTCATGGCGATGTGCGCCGCGGACGCGGAGTTGGACGCCTCCGAGGTGCGCAACCCCACCCTCCACACGGTCGACCTCTCCTCGGGGGCCCTGGGCAGCCCCGTCGCGGTGGACGGCCCCGCCGTGCCGACGGGTGTCGCCGACGGCAGGCTCGTACTCCTTCAGGTGCGCATGGAGGGCCCGGAGTCGGTCGGCTACGACGGGGTGGCACGGGTCGACCCGGCCTCGCGGAAGGTCACGTACTCCCGACTGGCCGAGACGTACGCGGGGACGCCCGGCATGGCGGGCGGCATCGTCTACGTCAGCGGGCAGACCGGCCTCGTCACGGCGCTGGACCCCGCGACCGGGCGCAAGAAGTGGTCGCGGCAGACCGGCGTGGAGGGTGCGTCAGGGCCCGTGGCGGGGGCCGGCGCACTGTATTTCAGCTCGGCCAGCGGCCGGGTGGTTGCGCTGTCGCCGAAGGACGGCACACAGCTGTGGACGACGGACCCGCAGGCCGACGGTCTGGCGGGTGAGCAGGGCGCGAGCCCGCGCGTGACCGTTGCGGGGCGTGCGGTGATCGTGGCCGCGGCCGACAACACGCTCTTCGCCTTCGACACGCAGAAGCCGCCGAAGTCGGGCTGACCCGGGCGGCGCCGCGCTGCTCACGCCGTGTCCTGCCCGCTCGTCGCGGCCGCGTGGGCCGTGCGGCGGCGGCCGGCGTCCTCGTCGGTCTGCGCGTCGTACGTCAGGAGCTTCGGCAGTGCCGCGGCGAGCAGGCCCACCGACGCCAGGCAGGCGACGCCCCCGGTCCAGATCGCCGGGCGGGCGCCCGTCCAGCCGGCCATCGCACCCGCGCGCACCTGCCCGAGTTGCGGCCCGACGCTGTACGAGAGGACCTCGATGCCGGCCAGTCGGCCGCGCAGTTCGTCGGGGATGGTCTGGTTCCAGATCGTCGAACGGCCCAGCCCGCTCAGCATGTCCCCCGCGCCGGCCAGGCCCAGGCACACCAGCACCAGCCAGACGTTCGACAGCCAGCCGGCGGCTGCGATGGCCAGGCCCCACCCGGCCGCGCCGAACACGACCAGGAGCCCATGCCGACGTACTCGGGACACCCAGCCACTGGTCAGGCTCACCAGTACCGAACCGACGGATCCGGCCGTGTACATCAGTCCCAACGACCAGTCGGCGTCGAGCTCGTCGGCGAGGAAGGGGAAGATCGTGTTCGGGAAGGCGAAGAACATCGCCGCCAGGTCCACCGCGTAGGTACCCAGCAGGACCGGGCGCGACCAGGCGTAGCGAGCGCCCTGGGCTATGCCGCGGAGCGACGGCCTCTCCGCGTTCTCGGCCGGTGGCACGGGGGTGAGCCGTAGACACATCGTGACCGACACGGCGAAGCAGGTCACGGTGGTGGCGTACGCGGGAACGTTGCCCGCGTACGCCACGACCAGGCCGGCCAGCGCGGGGCCGGCGATCGCGCCGGCCTGCCAGCGGAACGCGTTGAGCGCGGCCGCCGCCGCGAGCTGGTCGTGCGGCACGATCCGGGCCAGCAGCGAGTCCAGTGCGGGGCGCTGAAGACCGGCCAGCGCCGCCACCCCGGCCGCCACCACGTAGAGCGGCCACAGCATCGGTTCCGGCAGCATCGCGTTCACCAGCAGGACGACCGCGAGCAGTCCGAGCCCGGCCTCGGTGAGCAGGATGACCTTGCGCCGGTCGACCGCGTCGGCGAGCGCCCCGCCGTACAGGCCGAAGACGATCAGCGGCACCAGCTCGACGGCGCCCATCGCGCCCACCGCGAGCGGGGACCCGGTCAGTTCCTTGATCTGGAGCGGCAGGGCGACCAGGGCCATGAAGCTGCCGAAATTCGTGATCAGGCCCTGTCCCCAGAGGAGCCGGAAGTCACGTGAGGAATGCCAGGGGGAGAGGTCGGGCAGCACCGCGGACAGTTTCGACGTCATGGCCGGCAGCCCACTGTCGTCACAGATGAACGAAGCATTGCGGAACTCCACGTCCTCGGGTGCCTGAGGTGCTCGTCCATCCGTCCGGGCACCGGGCCGTCCCCGTGAAGTGTGTGCACGCCCCTGGCGAAATGTTAGGTAGGGCTTGCCTTTCTGTTGCAGTGTAAAGGGGTAGCCGTCCGTGTCGCAATCAATCCAATGGGACAGCTGATGTAGCGATCCGGACATGCTGAAGTGGTCGATCGCGCCGGGGCGGGTCTCAGCCCCCGAGGGGCCTACTCCTTCGCGGCCCTGTCCAGGAAGGTGTCGAGCACCCCGTCACCGACCTTGGGCCTGACCTTGCCCCAGGAGTTGCGCGGCGGGTCGACGAGCACGGCGCGGGCCTGCTCCCGCAGTCCGGCGGACTCGGCGAACAGCCGGTTCGCCGCCTCCGCGTCTCCGCCGTCGCGCGCCGCGAGCGCGTCGACGGTCTTCACCATCGCCCCGCCCCACAGTGCGGTGGCATCCAGCCACGGCGCGGCGTCGACGGTGAAGCCCTTCTCCACGGTTCCGCCGCGGATGGTGGCCGGGGCCCCCTCGATGGCCGCCGCGTAGGAGCGCAGTGACTTCAGGGCCTCCGTACGGTCGCCGCCGCCGTCCCAGGCCGTCCAGAACTCCCTCACCCGCCGGTCGAGTTCGGGAGCCTGAGGCTGCCACGGCTCGGCACCGAAGGTCGGCGCCATGTGCTGCAGGTCGCCGAAGACCAGCAGCGCGTCGGCCGCCGCACCGTCCCCGCCCGCGAGGTAGGACATGGCCTGCGGCCAGCTCTCCCTCGCGTCGTACCCCCGGTCGTTCCAGGCGAAGCCGGCGGCACCGAAGACGGCGACCTTGCTGGCGTACGGCTGGTTCATGGGGTTGGCGACGATGCCGGAGAGGTGCTCCGAGAGGCCGGCCTCGCGTTTGTCGTACGGCGCGAGCAACAGGCGTCCGCTGGTGTTCCCGAAGTCGTTGACCGGATAGTTGTCCCAGACGAAGACCTTGCGGCCGAAGAGCTCCGAGATCCGGTCGGCCTCGTCGTTGGTGATCTGCGGGGGCACGACGTCGGTGCCGGTCCACATCACCACGACCTCCGGGTCCAGGGTGTCCCGGAGGGTCTTCTTGTACGGGCTGTCCCGCAGGTCGCCGTACTCCGTGGGCACCATCTGCAGCGGCTTCGCGCCGTCGTGGCCGGCGATGAAGTCGCGCTGTACGTCGTTCAGCAGGTCGACCTGGGCCCTGGCGGCCGACTCCTGGCCCGGCTCGCCGTACGCCGCACGGTCCGCCTCGCAGTTCCAGCTCGTGTAGTTGATGTCGTCGAGCGGGATGGAGAAGGCGCGGGTGCCCAGGTCGTACAGCGCCTGGAGCTTGGCCTTGAGCGTCGCGCGGTCCCCGGCGTCGGAGTAGCAGATCGACTCGCCGGGGGACACGGCGAAGGTGAAGCGCACATGGTTCGCGGTGGCCCGGCGGACCAGTTCGCCGAGCTCGGTGAGCTTGTCCTCGGGGTAGGGCTCGCGCCACTTGCCGCGGTGGTACGGGTCGTCCTTGGGGGCGTAGATGTACGTGTTGGCCTTGACGTCCCCGTAGAAGTCCATCTGGTCCAGGCGCTCCTGGTGTGTCCAGGGCTGGCCGTAGAAACCCTCGATGGTGCCGCGCAACGGCATCGACGGGTGGTCACTGATCCGGACACCGGAGATCTTCCAGCGCCCTTCGGAGCGGAGGAAGAGCTGGCGCAGGGTCTGCACGGCGTAGTACTGACCGTCGGCGTCCCTGCCGCCGAGCGCGATGGTCCCGGCGCTCCGGGTCCGGTTGACCCGCAGGGCGTAGCCCTCCGCCCGCTCCGGCACCTCCGTGCTGCCGAGCGCCCTGGCGATGTCGCTCCGGTCCGCCTCCCCGAGCCGCACGGTGAGGTGCCGTACGGAGTCCGCGGGAACGTTTCCTGGGGTGACGACCTCGACCGCGCGGGCCCCATGGTCCTTGAGCTCCTGGACCAGCCGGTCCCTGGCCGCGGCGTCCGTCGCATCGTCTGCGACGACGTACACCTTGCCGGTCACCCGGACGTCGTCGCCTGCGCGGCTGAGGTTCTGCGGAGTGGGGGAGACCGGTGGTGCCGCCCCCGCCGCGCGGCGGGGTGCGTCGGGGGCGGCGGTGGCCGGCAGGGTCTGGAGCACCAAACCACTTGCGAGTGCGAAGCATGTACAGACAGCCAGTGTTGTGCTTCCGCGAGGTCCCACGTCATCTCCTCATAGGGTCCGGGCCATCAACTTCCCTGCGTTTCTACGATGCTGGACCAAGGAGCGTTAAGTCATAAGACGTGTGGGGTCTAGACCTCTTGGCGTAGGGCCTTTACTCTGGCCAACACTGCCCGGCCGGGCTCAGGCTCGACGCAGTGCGGAACGGCCCGCGAAGCGCGCCGAGTCGCCCAGCTCCTCCTCGATCCGGATCAGCTGGTTGTACTTCGCCGTACGGTCGGAGCGGGAGAGCGAGCCGGTCTTGATCTGACCGCAGCCGGTCGCCACCGCCAGGTCCGCGATGGTGGTGTCCTCCGTCTCGCCCGAGCGGTGCGACATGACAGCCGTCCAGCCCGCCCGGTGGGCCGTGTCCACCGCGGTCAGCGCCTCGGTCAGGGTCCCGATCTGATTGACCTTGACCAGGACCGAGTTGCCGACGCCGGTACGGATGCCCTCGCGCAACAGCTTCTCGTCGGTGCAGAACACATCGTCGCCGACGAGCTGGCAGCGGTCGCCGACGCGGGCGGTCAGCTCGCGCCAGCCGTCCAGGTCGTTCTCCGCCATCGGGTCCTCGATGGAGACGACCGGATAGGCGTCGATGAGCCCGGCCAGGTAGTCGGCGTTCTCGGAGGGGGTGCGCCGCACCCCCTCACCCGCGTAGTCGTACACCCCGTCGCGGAAGAACTCCGAAGACGCCGGGTCCATGAGCAGGCCGATGTCCGTGCCGGGGCGGTAGCCGGTGCGCTCGACGGCGGTCGTCACGAAGTCGAGCGCCTCCTCGGCGGTACGCAAGGAGGGTGCGAAGCCGCCCTCGTCGCCGACGCCCGTGGAGTGCCCGGCGGCCAGCAGATCGCGGCGCAGGGTGTGGAAGACCTCGCTGCCCATGCGGACGGCTTCGGCGAAGGTGTCCGCACCCACGGGCGCGATCATGAACTCCTGGAAATCCAGCGGATTGTCGGCGTGGGCGCCGCCGTTGACGATGTTCATCATCGGCAGCGGCAGGAGACGCGCGTCGGCGCCGCCGAGGTAGCGGTAGAGGGGCAGGCGGTGGGCCGCCGCGGCGGCCTTGGCGGCGGCGAGGGAGACGCCGAGGATCGCGTTGGCGCCGAGCCGGGACTTCGTGGCGGTGCCGTCGAGGGCGACCAGCGCGGCGTCGAGACCCGCCTGGTCGGCCGCGTCCCGGCCGCGCACGGCTGCCGCGATCTCCCCGTTGACGTGGGCCACCGCGCGGTCCACGCCCTTGCCGTGCCAGCGCGCGGGGTCTCCGTCACGCAGTTCCACGGCCTCCCGGGTGCCGGTGGAGGCGCCGGACGGGACAGCCGCGCGCCCCAGGGACCCGTCCGTCAGGACGACGTCGACCTCGACCGTGGGGTTGCCCCGACTGTCGATGATCCGGCGGGCGGTGACGGTCCCGATGGCGGAGTCGACGGTTCCGAGTGCCTTTGCGGACATGGGAGGTCCTTCCCGTTGTCGTGTGCCGTGGCCCTGGCTGCGACAACGCTGGCGCTGAGCCCGACAAGGCGAAACCATACAGCAATGCTGCTCAGTTTTGCTGTGCAGCATTGCTGTGCAGATCGGCCGGTCCACCTGGTCAACGGGGTAAAGTGCCCTATGCCCACCTCGGAAGCCGCCGCCATCGCCGCCGAACTGCGCACCGCGATGGGCAAGCTCACCCGACGCGTCACACACGAGGACCGCATCCCGTTGGGCCAGGTCGCCGTGCTCGGTGTGCTCGACCGCGACGGCGCCATGACCACCAGCGACCTCGCCGCCGATCAGCGCGTACGCCCCCAGTCGATGGCCCGGGCGGTGGGGCTGCTCATGGAGCAGAACCTGATCACGCGCCGGGCGCACCCCACGGACGGCCGCAAGTCGCTGGTCGAGCTGTCGGACGAGGGCCGGGCCGCGCTCGAAGCGGAGCGCGGCCGCAGGGTCGGCTGGCTCGCGCAGGCGATCGAGGCCGAACTCAGCGATGAGGAGCGGACGTTGCTGGCGCGGAGCGCCGCCCTGCTGGAGCGGCTCGCCACCCGCTGACCCCGACGGGCGGCGTTCGCGTGGCCTGCCCGATAAATGTGCGGCCCATGCCCGTCAAACTTCCGTTCATCGCCCCTTGGTTTGCTGAACGACGTGGCAGGAGCCGGCCGAGGGGGGCGACGACATGCTGCGTGTTCACTTCGGTGACGCGGATCTGGCGAGGACCAGGATCGCGGCCGCGCCTGATCCGGTGTGGGAGATCGCCGCGAGTCTGCACCGGCTGCAGTCGCGGAAGGGCCGGTGGGCCTACGCCGAGTGGTACCGCACGGCGCGGCGGCAACTGCGGGAGAGGGGCCTGGAGCGTGCTCTGAGGAGTGTCCTGCTGCCGCTGTATCCGAGGGCCGCGTACTTTCCGGACTTCCTGACCCCGGCCCACGCGGTGGGTGACCTGGCCCTGGGAACCGAGTCGATCGTGGCCACGCCACCGCAGCGGATCCTGGAAGAGGTGGCCATCCTCGACCGGACCGTAGGGGCCCCCGCATGGGCCGGGCAGCTGACCCGGCTGGAGTCGCGCAAGGAGTTCGTGGGCCTGCTGCACGCGTACCACGACGCGGTTGTCGCCCCGTACGGCGAACAGGCGCAGGCCCGGATCGAGTCGGAGCGGGCGGCACGCTGCCGAGGGCTCCTGGACGGTGGGGTCGAGGGCATGCTCTCCGGGCTCGGGCCGATGCTGCGCTGGCGCCCTCCCGTCCTGGAGGTCAGCTACCCCAAGCAGGCCGCCGATCGCGACCTGCATCTGGGCGGCCGTGGACTCACGCTGGTCCCCTCGTACTTCAACTGGGGCGAACCGGTCGCCTTCGCCGATCCGCAACTGCCGCCCGTGCTCTGGTACTCGCTGCTCCACGAACCGGCCCAGCCGGACTCCCCGTACGGCAGCGACGCCGACGGCAAGCCCTTGGCGGCTCTCCTCGGACGGGCCCGAGCGGTTGCCCTGCGCTCGGCGTCCACCGGTGCCACGACCGCGGAGATGGCCCGTGCCGCGGGAGTCTCGGCCTCCTCGGCCAGCCGTCATGCCACCGCGCTGCGCGACGCGGGTCTCATCACCACGGTCCGCAACGGCCCTGCGGTACTGCACACCCTCACGCCCGTAGGGGCGGCCCTGCTCCGGTCGAGCACGGGAAGACCCGGCTGATCCGGGCCGCACTGCCGGCGAGTCGCTTCAGACCGGTCCGTCGCACCCCCGGAGCCACTCCAGCGTCTGCGCGTAGAAGGCCGCCGTACGCTCGGGCAGGTCGTCGCCGAGCAGGTCGGCGCTGACCTCGTACCCCCGGCGTGCCAGGTGCCAGGCGAGGCGGTGCACACTGGAGTCTCCTCGCCCGGACATGGCCTCGGAGGCGCGACGCGCTGGTTCCCCGGCGCCCGTCTGAACTACGCGGAACACGCGCTGCGCACCGGTGACCCCGCCGGCACCGCGATGATCTCGGTGGGCGAGGACGGCACGACGACGCACACCACCTGGGCCGAACTGCGTGCGCAGGTAGGAGCGTTGGCTGGCTGGCTACGACGGCAGGGAGTGCGGCCCGGTGACCGCGTGGTGGGCTGCCTGCCCAACACGTCGCACGCCGTGACCGCGTTCCTGGCCTCGGCCGCCATCGGCGCCGTGTGGTCGGCCTGCGGCCAGGACTACGGAGTGGAGGGCGCCGCCGGCCGCTTCGCCCAGCTCGAACCGGTCGTCCTCTTCGCCGCCGACGGCTACCGCTGGAACGGCCGGGAACACGACCGCCGCTCGGAGACCGCCGCACTCCGCGAGGCGCTGCCGTCCGTCCGGATCACCGTACGGATACCGAACCTGGGCCTCCCGGACCCCGCCCCGGACGGCACCTCGGCGAGCTGGCAGGAGACGCTCGCCGAGGCGGGGGAGTGCGTCTTCGAGGAGCTGCCCTTCGAGGCACCGCTGTGGGTGCTGTTCTCCTCCGGCACCACCGGAACGCCCAAGGGCATCGTCCACGGCCACGGCGGAGTCCTGCTCGACCACCACAAACTCCTGGGCCTGCACCTCGATCTGGGCCCCGGTGACCGCTTCTGCTGGTACACCACCACCAACTGGATGATGTGGAACATGGTCGTCTCCGGCCTGCTGGTCGGCGCGACGATCGTCCTCTACGACGGAAGCCCCACCCATCCGGGCCCGGAACGCCTGTGGGAGCTGGCCGCCGAACACCGGACCTCCGTCCTGGGCGTCAGCCCCGGCTACCTCCAGGCCTCCGCCAAGGCCGGCCTCGAACCGGGCCGGGACCTCGGTCTCACCGCCCTGCGGACCCTCGGCTCCACCGGCGCCCCGCTGCCCGCCCACTCCTACCACTGGGTCCACGACCATGTGGGACCCCGGGTGCAGACCGCCTCCACCAGCGGCGGAACGGACATCGTGAGCGGCTTCGCCGGAAGCGCACCCACCGTCCCCGTCCGGCCCGGCGAGATCTCCGCCCCGCTGCTGGGCGTGGCCCTCAAGGCCTTCGACGCCCGGGGCCTGCCCGTCACCGACGAGGTCGGGGAGCTCGTGGTCACCCGGCCGATGCCGTCGATGCCGCTCGCCTTCTGGAACGACCCCGACGGCGCCCGCTACCACCAGGCGTACTTCGCCGCCTTCCCCGGAGTGTGGCGGCACGGGGACTGGATGACCCTGACCGCCCACGGCGGCGTCATCGTCTCCGGCCGCTCGGACTCCACCCTCAACCGCCACGGGGTACGGATCGGAAGCGCCGACGTCTACGCTGTCGTGGACGAGCTGCCCGGGATCCGCGAGAGTCTGGTCATCGGCGCCGAACTGCCCGACGGCGGGTACTGGATGCCGCTGTTCGTCGTCCTGGAACCCGGCCACGAGCTGACCGACGGCCTGCGGGCCGACATCGCGGCCACGGTCCGCACGCACGCCTCGCCCCGGCACGTCCCCGACACCGTGATCGAGGTGCCCGCCGTGCCGCACACCCGTACCGGCAAGAAACTCGAAGTCCCCGTCAAGCGCCTGCTGCAAGGCGCCGCCATCGACCAGGTCGCCGGGCGGGAGGCCGTCGACGACATCGAGGCCCTGGAGTACTTCACCCGGTTCGCACGGAAGCCGGACCCGAGTGGCCTCGCCGGGCTTCCCCCGTACGGCTCCGGGTGATGCGGCCGACCGCTTGATCGTCCCGGGGCGGGGTAGCGAACTGGCATGGCCACTGACAACGCATCCACTGATCCGAGCGGTTACGTACAGCCCGAGGTCGACGTCCGGGCGCTGACCGAGGTACTCGACGGCGAGTACGCCGAGATCCGCGACCTCGTCCGGACCAACCTGGTGACGTACGCCTCCGTGCTGGAGGAGGCCGAGGAGCTCGGCATCGACGCGTTCCGCGAGCGGGTGCGTGAACTCGTGGTCGAGATGGCCGCGACCGGCCAGACCGGCATGGGGTTCCCGGCCACGTACGGCGGGGGCGGCGACATCGGGGCCTCGATCGCCGCGTTCGAGACGCTCGCCTTCGGTGATCTGTCGGTGCTGGTGAAGGTCGGGGTGCAGTTCGGGCTCTTCGGCGGCGCGATCCTGCACCTGGGCACCGAACGCCACCACGACGCCTATCTGCCGGACCTGATCACCGGGAAGCTGATGGGATGCTTCGCGATGACCGAGACCGGGCACGGCTCCAACGTCCAGGCGCTCGGCACCCACGCGAGGTACGACGCCGCGGCCCAGGAGTTCGTCATCACCACCGACGGCGACCAGGCGCGCAAGGACTACATCGGCAACGCGGCCCGCCACGCCGAACTGGCGGTCGTCTTCGCCCAGCTGGAGGTGGACGGGAAGTCCGAGGGCGTGCACGCGTTCGTCGTGCCGGTCCGGTCCGGCGGCGAGGTGGCGGCCGGCGTCCGCATCGAGGACGACGGCCGCAAGATGGGCCTCAACGGGGTCGACAACGGCCGCATCCGGTTCGACGGCGTACGGGTGCCGCGCGAGGCGCTGCTCAACCGGTTCGCCGATGTCACCGCCGAAGGCGTCTACGAGAGCCCGATCGACAACCCCGACCGGCGCTTCTTCACCATGCTCGGCACACTGGTGCAGGGCCGGGTCAGCGTCGGCGGGGCCGGGGTCAACGCCGCCAAGGTCGCCCTCATGATCGCCACGAAGTACGCCGTGCGGCGCCGGCAGTTCGAGGCGGTCTCGGACACGGAGGAGCAGCTGCTCCTCGACTACGGGCTGCACCAGCGTCGTCTGCTGCCGCTCGTCGCGCGCACGTACGCGCTGCACTTCGCGCAGGACGTGGTGCGTACGCAGCTGCACGAAGTCTTCTCCGGCATCAAGGACGACGCGCAGGCGCGGCGCCGGCTGGAGTCGCGGGCCGCCGGAACCAAGGCACTCGGAACCTGGCACGCCACCCGGGTCGTCCAGGAGTGCCGTGAGGCGTGCGGCGGCGCCGGGTATCTCGCCGTCAACCGCTTCGCCGCCCTCAAGGCCGACAGCGACATCTTCACCACCTTCGAGGGTGACAACCACGTCCTGCTGCAGCTCGTGGCCAAGGGCCTGCTCACCCATCACGCGAGCGAGTTCGAGGACCTGGACCAGCTCGGCATGGTCCGCTACGTCACCGGCCTCGCCGTCGAGACGGTCATCGAGAAGACCTCGGCCCACAAGCTGCTCGAACGGGTGCGTGACCTGCTGCCCGGCGGCGACGAGTGGGACCAGGAAGCGGGCCTGCTCGACTCGGAGTACCAGCTCGCCATGCTCCGTTACCGCGAGGAGCACATGCTCGCGGGCGTCGCCCGCAGGCTCAAGCGCGGGATCGACCAGAAGCGCAATCCCGGAGTCGTCTTCTCGCAGGTGCAGGACCACGTCATCGCGGTCGCCCACGCACACGTCGAGCGGCTGGTGCTGGAGGCGTTCGTCGACGCGGTGCGCGCACAGCCCGAGAGCGGAAACAAGGTCGCGCTCGGCCTGCTGTGCGACCTGTTCGCCCTGTCGACGATCGAGGCGGACCGGGCCTGGTTCATGGAGCACGGCCGGCTGACCGTCCAGCGCTCCAAGGCGATCAGCCGTGAGGTGAACGACCTCTGCCGCAAGGTACGGCCCCTCGCCGTCGATCTCGTCGACGCCTGGGGCGTCCCGTCCGAGATGCTGCGCGCGCCGGATCTGGTGGGCTGATCCCTGTCTACGGCCGTACGGGAATCCGTGCCCGCGCACGGGCGAGCAGAGCGGTCGGATCCGGGTTCGCCTGAAGGGACTTGAGCGCCAGCAGCCACCACTGGTCGAGCTGCTCCGTCCAGTCCCGGCCGCCCGGCAGATCGTCGGTCAGCGTACAGAGCCCGAAGAACGCGCACACGAGCGTGACGGCCGCGGCCGACGGCTTCACATCCGCCGCGAGTTCACCCCTCGTGCGGGCCTGGGCGAGGAGCCGGGTGGCAGCCAGGGCCCAGGCGTCGAACGGCGTGGGCACAGCTGCCTCGATGCCGCGGCGCTCCGCCCACAACCGTGCGCCCGCGCGCGCCACGACATCCTCGCTGAGGGAGCGTGCGACACCGAAGCTGAGGACGACCAGCTTCTCGAGCGGGGGGATTCCGGGCGCGGCGTAGGAAGCGGCGAGCTGCGGCCAGGTGGCGAACTGTTCCCGCGCCACGGCCAGTGCCAGCTTCTCCTTGCTCGAGTAATGGAAATAGATCGCGCCACTGGTCTTTCCCGAGTGATCGCTTATGTCATTGACACTCGTTCCCGCATATCCTCGTTCGACAAATAGATGTGCTGCTGATTCCAGCAACGCTCTGCGGGTTGCGCGAGCTCTGTCCTGCACTTACGTTCCACCTTCGCTCAAATGTGCTAACACTGCGGCGAGAGAATCCGGACCCTCCCCGAGGGGGGTGCAGTCGCATCGCGCGAAGATCTTATTATTCGCCAGTCGTGCATGTGTGGACGAGTGTTCACACAATCTGCCGACCTGTCGGGGAGAAACGTTTCGCGCAAGCGCCACGACTACGCCCCCGGGCGGCGTCGCGGATGACCGGAAGTGTCGGCCACCAGGCCTGTTGACCGTATCCCCGGGCGCCGCGGCCTCCTGCTCCCTCTCGTCCATGCGCCCCGGCCGCCTGCCGTCGGGGCAATTCCATGCACTCGAATTGGTGATTGCGGAAATCGGAGAGGCCGAAATAACGTAACGGCTACGATGTTTTCGGCTCGGGCCGAAAGCGGCTATCCACGTCCGCCATGACGCGCTCAGCAACGTGCACGCGGTCGCAGCAGAGGTGTAATTCGTCCGGCTCCCTCATTGCTGCGCATACGTCACCCGCATCCCGGCACTCATCTGCACCCGTGCACCGAAACGGTCGGCGCAGTCTCCGAGAACGGCAGCCACATGACAGCTCGTAACATCCTCGCCTGGTCCCCGTCAGCCATCGTCTTCGACTGCGACGGGACCCTGATGGACACGGAACGACACTGGCAGGAGGCCCGGAACGCCACCTTCCGGGTGTTCGGCCTCAAGCCGCCTGCCGGATTCGCCGACCGCGCCAAGGGCGTGCACTACATCGAGTGCGGCGCACTCATGGCCGAGGAGACCGGGAAGCCGGACCTCGTGGACGACCTGGCGGACACACTCCTCACCACCTTCACCGCGCTGGTCGACGAGGACCCCGTCACCATGCCGGGCGCCGCCGCGCTGGTCCGGCTGGCCGCTCGGCACCTCCCTCTCGCGGTGGCGAGCAACTGCCCTCGGGAGACGGTGGAATCCTGCCTCGGCCGGGCCGGTCTCCTCAGCTCCTTCAGCCACGTCGTGGTCGCCGGCGAGGACGTACGGCCGAAGCCGGAGCCCGATGTCTACAGCGTGGCTGTCCGCCTCTGCGGCGTCCCGCCCGAGAAGGCTCTCGCCGTCGAGGACTCGCTCACGGGCATGGAATCGGCCCGCCGGGCGGGCCTCCGCGTCATCGGCCTCGGACCCTGCCCGCCGGGACCGGAGGCGGAGCAGGCCGATCTGTGGGTGGAGAGCCTCGCCGACCGTGAGCTCGTCGACTGGGCGCACAGCCGGATCGGCGGGTAGCGCGCTCCTGCGGCTCTCGGCGCCGTACGGTCAGCCGGCGGGACGCAGAAGAGGCCCCAGAGCATGGACAGTGCCGGCCGCGGAGGCGAAGAACAGGGCGATGCCCACCGCTCCCGGATCGGGAATGCCTGTCGCCCGCTCGCCCAGATAGCTGGCCCGGCCCATGCGCGCCGACAGGGACGCGGTGTCCCGCACACCCCGCCAGGCGCCGTCCGCCGCCGTGACCAGAGCGGTCGCGGGCGGCGCACTCCCTGCCGCGCGCAGTGCGTCGGCGGCCGGAGCCAGCGCGTCGACCAGCGTCTTGTCGCCGGGTGAGGCTTCACCCACACGGCGGATGGCGGCCAGCCCCCGGGCGGTGCCGTCGGCGAGTGCCGCGGTCGTCAGACCCGGACCGGACTCCGCCGCGGCCCTGCTCAAGGCCTGGAACAGCAGACCGAACAGGGGGCCGCTGGTCCCACCGATCTCGTCGAGGAAGGCGGTGGCCATGGTGCCCAGGGTCTCCGCCGGTCCGGCCGACCCGTCCGTGCGGTCGAGCAGCAGCCCGGCGGCCCGGACCCCGGTCGCGAGATTGGTCCCGAAGTCACCGTCTCCCGCCCGCTGGTCGAGTGCGGTCAGCTCGGCCTCGGTCGCGTACACCGATTCGGCGAACCGGCGCGTCCAGTCACGGGTCTGCGTGCCGTCGAAAGCGGCAGTCGTCATGGGGCCGTCCTCCTGCTCCTGTCACGGGCCGCCGGGGCGCCGGTCCGCCGGCCGCTCACCATCGCAACGCCGGGGTGCGGACCGGCGCATCGTAGAAGCCCAGAGTGTCGCTGTCGGCGACCATGAGGGTGAGGGAGAAGCCCCGCATGTCGAGCGCGGTCACGTAGTCGCCCACGAGATGCCGGGCCAGCCGCACCCGCCGGGCGTCGAGCACGCGGGCCAGTTCACCGAAGATGCCGTACAGCTCGAGCGAGGTGACCGATCCCAGACCGTTGACCAGGGCCACGACCGGTTCCTCGGGTCCGGGGCGCAGCGCGTCGAGCAGGGCACCGGCCATGTCCTCCACCAACGCGCCCACCTGCCCCTGGCTCCTGGTGCGCTCGGCACGCTCGCCGTGGATCCCGACGCCGTACTCCAGCTCTCCGGGCGGCAGCCCGAACGCCGGCTCACCGGTGGCCGGTGCGTTGTGGGCGGCGGAGGCGGCGGCGAGCGTCCGGCACCGGCCCGCGAGGGCGGTACCCAGTCCCACCAGCCCGTCGAGTCCCATTCCGGTGTCCGCGGCGCCGCCCAGGACCTTCTCCACGAGCATCGTGGCACCCGTGCCACGGCGCCCGGCGGCTATCTCCTCGGAGTCGGAGGCGAGGTCGTCGTCGATGAGTACCCGCGCGCAGGTGATTCCCGCGTCGGCGAGCCGCTCGGCCGCGATCCCGAAATTGATCCGGTCGCCCGTGTAGTTCTTCACGATGTGCAGCACGCCCTCCGGCCCCGCCACCGCGCGGGAGGCCCGGTAGATCTGCCGGTTGTGCGGGGAGGCGAAGACCCTCCCGGGGCAGGCGGCGTCGAGCATGCCCGCGCCGACGTATCCGGCGTGCAGGGGTTCGTGCCCCGAACCGCCGCCCGACAGGAGCCCCACCCGCCGGGCCGGTGAGGCGTGCCGGGCGGTGAGGAACCCGTCGCCGGGGTCGTACGCCACGAGGTCCGCGTGCGCGCGGGCGAAGCCGGACAGCGCGTCGGGGACGAGTTCGCCGGTGCCGTTCTCGAAGTACCTGGCCATACGCCGAACCCCTTCCGTCCACGGCTGCGGGACCGGACGAGCCGGCCTCCGGACGAGACCTCCATGGTGCGGGTGACCGAGCGCGTGCGGCAACTCGCGGAGCGTATCGACGGGTGGCGAGGGGCGGCCACCCGCACCGCTCGACCGCCCGTTCATCCCTCGCCCGCATCGGAAACCTCGATGGCGCGAATCGGTTTCTCCATTGGTACTCCGGTGGCCCGCGGCCCTAACGTCGTGGCTGCCGTCGCGGAACCACCCGAGGAGAGCACATGTCGAAGATCGTTTTCGTGATGACCGGCGCCGATCGGTGGACGCAGTCCGACGGCGGAACGCGCCGCACCGGCTACTGGGCCGACGAGGCGGTCATCCCGTACGAGGCGTTCAAGGCCGCCGGCCACGAGATCACCGTGGCCACTCCGGGCGGAGTGGTGCCGCCGGTGGACCCGTCCAGCCTCGGTGCGCAGGCCAACGGCGGCGAGGCGAACGCCGCCGCGGTCCGGGCGGTGCTGGAGGGCTCCACGGAGTTCCTCAACCCGTCGGCCCTCTCCGACGTGCGGGTGGAGGACTTCGACGCCGTGTACGTTCCCGGCGGCCGGGGCCCGATGGAGGACCTGGCGGTCGACGCCGACTGCGGCCGCGTACTCACCCGGGCCGTGGAGTCCGGCCTGCCGGTGGGCGTGGTGTGCCACGGCCCGGCCGCCCTGCTGGCCGCGGTCAAGGAGGACGGAACCAACGCCTACGCCGGCTACCGGATCACCACGTTCAGCAATGCCGAGGAGCAGCTGACCGGCTGCGCCGCGGTCTCGAAGTGGCTGCTGGAGGACCGGCTCACCGAGGCCGGTCTGAAGGTCGAGGTGGGCGAGCCGTGGGCGCCCCACGTAAGGGTCGACCGCAACGTCGTCACCGGCCAGAACCCCGCCTCCTCCGGCCTGCTCGCCACCGAGCTGCTCAAGAAGCTCGGCTGACCGCGGCCTCTTCGTCTCCCGCGTACGACCTCGTCACAGGCGGGCCGTGCCGATGATGTCGTCCACGATGCCGATGGCCGTCGACGCGGCTTCCAGGCCCAGGCCCTGGAGCGTGTCTTTCAGCCGTGTCGCGAACCGTGTGACGCGAGCGGGGGACGAGGCCGTGATCTCGATGGACCGGACCAGGTCCTTGTGGTCGCTCTGGACGTCGTCGTCCTCGTCCGGGGTGAGGTGCGAGCCGAGGTGTCCGATCTCGTCGGTGAGACGTTCGAGCAGCTCCCGGAGCGCCTCGCCGTTGTCGGTCGCGCCCCCGCCGTGCCGCACCGCGGGCGGTGCCTGGGCATCGTTCTCCGCCCGCAGCTCGGGGACGGCTTCGTACAGCGCCTGGCGGAGCTCCGTCGGATTCCGGAAGCGGGTGCCCGGGCGGTAGCTCACCCCCTGCATCACCTTGAGCCCCAGGTTTCCGTGGTCCACGAGGAGTTCCGGGCCCTGGCCGAACGCCTCCTCGTCCCCGTAGGGCAGCGCTCCCGTCGGGTGCAGAAGGCGGTACAGAATCGCCGACAGCGCGAACGCGTCGTCGGCCTCGGAGCGCTCGGCAGGCGTGCCCCTGAGCGCCTCGGGAGGCAGATAGTCCGACGGCCCGGGCGGCAGGAGGGGCTCGCCGTGCGTCACATCCAGGCCCGCACCCCAGCCGAGCACGAACAGCTCTCCGGGGCCCGCTCCGCTCAGTACGAGGTGTTCGGGCCGGATGTCACCGTGGGTGAGCTTCCGCGCCTCCATCATCCGGCCGAGCGTGTCGCAGGCGCCGACGATGAACCGGGCGGCTTCCACCGGACCGATCACCGGACCGCCCGCCAGCTTGGCGTCGAGCCTCTCCTGCAGGCTGACACCGTCCACCCTGTCGAACACCAGCCACTCCCCACAGGGAGGAAGGAGCTCCGGTACGCCTTCGAGGTGCTGGGCCGGACCGGAGAAGATCGTGTGGAGACGCTCCAGCTGCGGCCCGTGACCGGGGTGGAACAGGGCGACCAGTGGCTGCCGGCGGCCCTCCTGTTCGAGATGGAGCACCTTCGCACCCCGTTCGTCGGAGCGTCGCCGGACGACGTAACCGGCGTTCCTCAGCGGCTGTTCGTCCGGCTCCCAGCCGAGACCGGTGTGCTTGGTGTCCGGGGGCCTCCGCGTCGCCAGCCATGTGCGCACGATCGGGTTGACCCACGCCCAGTCCCTGTCCCGCTCGACAAGGATCCCGAAGTCCTTGAGTCCCTCCAGGTCCCTGACCTTCGCCGTGGCGAGCGAGGCCCGGACCGCCGTCACGAACGAGTCCTCCTCGATGAGCAGCGCGATCTCGTGCAGGAGCGCGAGGACGTGTTCCCGGCCGCCCTCGCCGTAGGGGTCGAGCAGCGCTATGACGGCGTCGTCCTGGTCCACCACCCAGTCGAACGCCGTGTTCACCAGCTCCACGTTCACATGCGTCTGCTGATGCGTCTCCAGCAGCTCCAGGACCCGCGCGCCGATCATGTGGATGTGCTGGGGATGGCCCTGGGTGAGCTCCCACACCCGCTCCGCGGCCTCGTCCATCACCTGGACCGGCTCCAGGAAACCCAGGTGGAACGCCTGACGCGTGGCGTCGTTGTCGAGCGGGCCGATGAGGTAGGGGGTCGTGAAGTCCTGCTGGAACCGGGTGCCTTCGAGCAGATCCCGGATCCCGCGGGTCGTCGCCGCACCGCAGAACAGCAGAGCCACCTCCTCGTTCTTGAGCCCGCGCAGCTGGCTCAGCACGGGATCCAGGCTGTCCGACTTCTTCAGACGCCTCAGCAGATGCTGGAACTCGTCGATGATGAGCAGCAGCCCGACCGTGTCCTTGGGCCACAGCAGGCGTCGGATGCGCCGCCACCAGTCCAGGAGGTCGAGCGGGCCGCCGCCCTCGGGCATCCCGATCGCCGGCGCGCGGTCCTCGAAGGCCTGGTTCACCGAAAGCCCGATGGCCTTGGCGATGTCGGTCATCAACGGGCAGTCGGAGTCCTCCGTCATCTCGGCGTTGAGATAGACCGGGAAGACCCGCGGCACCCGCCACTTGCCAGGGGGCTGCAGCTCGTGTGATCCGGGGCTCCGGACCTCGCTCAGCTGGTACGCGATGGAGGTCTTCCCAGCCTGTCGCGAGCCCGTCATGAACAGGGCGGTGACGTTGCCGCGCGCCGCCTTCTCGTAGTGGTGTGCAAGGTCTTCGAGTTCTTTGGTGCGCCCCACGAACATCGCGGGATCCACCCGGTCGCTCGGCTTGAAGTGCGCGGACAGCCGCTGGCCCGGCGGGTAGTTGCTGACCGTTCCGGTCGCTGTCGTGGGAGGCTGCGGGCCCTGGGGGAGTACCCCCGACGCCGTGACCCTCACCTCCTCGTGTTCGCCGGTGAGGAGGAGGAGCCGTGTCGCCCTGGCGCCGGTCTCCATCCTGTCGAGCTGGACCCAGGCCTGCGGACCCGCGCCTTCGACCCCCACCCTGATCTGCGACATCGCCTGGAGCGCGGTGATCTCCACCTTGACCTCGACGGGCCCGGAACCCAGCCGGGTCACCCGCAGAAGGCTCAGTTCGAGCAGGCGTCCCTCTCCGTCGCTCCGCTTGCTCAGGTGATCCCGCGCCACGTCGTCCCAGGCGGCGTCGAGCGCTTCCGAGAGCGAGGACGCCGCCTCCCGCAGCTTGCGCGACACGAGATTCCGCGCCAGCAGCGCCTGCAGCCGCAGGTCGGCCTCGATACGTGTGGTCCTCTCGACCGAGTCGCGCGCGGTGCCGTCGGTCAGGACGGACAGGGCGTCCTCGTGCTCCAGCTGGGTGGCGATCCCCACCCACAAGGTGCTCAGCTGCCCCAAGGAATCCCTGTCCCCCGGCCCGGCCTCCGTCTGCAGCTCCGACGCGGCGGCGGCCAGCCCCTCCGAGAGCACCGGCACCTGCCTGGCGGCCGTCCGGGCGACGAGCTCCTCGGTCTCCGGCGGCAGGGACTGGGGCTCCTCCTCCGAGGACAGGGTGTCGGCGTAGTCCATCGCCTCCTCGTCACCCTCCTCGCCGAGCTGGAGCAGGGTGACCGCCGCGTAGCGGTAGCCCTCGGCGAACCTGGCCTCGTCGCAGAAGGATCTCAGCTCGCGGAGGACCCTCACCTGCTCCTCCTGACCGGGCGACCGCTCCGCGAGCGCGCGCCATTCCGTGAACGCGTCCCGCACCAGCCCGTGGCGCCCCAGCAGCTCCGCGCAGAACTGGTGGGCGTCGCGCGTCACGGCGTCATCGCGGCCACCCGTGAGATGGTGCCGGACGAATCGCAGCAGCCGCTCCGGATCCGCCGCCAGGCTCTTCGCCACGCGCTCCAGGCGGGCCCGGCCGAGGGGCGTCAGGGCCGCGTCGTGGAGGGCCTCGGGGACGTCCTGTTCGATCGCCCAGGTGACCAGCTCGTCCAGGCCGACCTGGGGGCGGCGCAGCTCCCTGAGCGCCAGCAACTGGAGTTCCGGATCCCGCTTCCGGTCGCGGTGAGCCAGCACGACGGCGAAGGCCAGGGGCAGGTCCGAGGTGCCGGGAGGCCGGATCCGCGCGAACTCCAGCAGCAGCTTCGCCGCGACGAGCGGCCGGTGTCCCAGATGCGCGATCAGGCCGGCATGGGCGAAGGCCTCGTCCATGGAACCGTCCCGTACGGTGCGGAAGTGCGCCAGCAGTTCGCGGGCATGTGCGTACTTGTTGCGGGCCGCGGCGATCTGCACCTGCAGCCGGACACCGTCCGGGAGATGGCTCAGGACCCCGGCCACCACATCGGCCTCGTCGTACTTGTCGAGTTCGAGCAGGCATACCACCGTGGCCCGCGCCAGCACGATGTTCCTGGGGTCCTTGTCGAGGAGCAACTCGCGGAACAGGGTCGCCGCCCGCTCCCAGTCCTGCGCCGCGACGGCGTCCAGCGCGGGCCTCGCCCCGGTCCGCAGGTCATCGGGGAGCCCCAGGGCCAGCTGCTCCCAGTCGACTTCCGGCTGGAACCAGGTCACCGCCTTGCTCTGAAGCGCGTTCACCTCGGCCGCGTACTCGTGGACCAGGAGCTGGACCGCCTCGGCCTCCGACGCCCCCGGGTTCTTCACCTTCCGCAGGATCTCCCGGTCGTCGGGCGGCGGGGTCTGCAGCCGGTCGGCGACACCCTCGCGGAGCACGGTCGCCTCGACTGAGGCGGCGTTGCGGCGCAGCGCGAGGTCGGCGTACCTGACCAGGGCCGCCGTGTCCCCCTGCCGTTGTGCCAGCTTGGCCAGGCTGAGGTGCAGTTCGTACTTGGAGTACGGCTGGTGCCGGCGCTCCAGAAGGCCGCGCAGCTCGTCGTCCCGCCCCAGCTCGCGGGAGATCCTGACCGCCGGGGCGAGCAGCGCGGACGCCGCACCGGTGTGATCGATCCACGCCACCAGAAGATCCCAGGCCTCCTGCCGGTGCCCCGCGGCCTCCAGCACTCCCGCCATCTCGGCGGCGGCCTTCGGACTGGGGTTGGCCAGGACCGAGAACAGGTTCCGCATCGTGGCCGCGTAACGGGTGATGCCGCCCTGCGGCCCTGCCTGCATCGCTTTGCGCACGGCTGTACCGGCGACATAGAACTTGTGGTTGTCGGGTGCACTGCGGAATTCGGCGATCCTGCGGGCCGCGAGGCCCTCGGGGCTGTCGCTGGCCGTACGGGAGTCAGGGGCCGGGAGGGGGCCGCCGTCAGGCGGGACGCTCCCGCCGCGGACCGGCAGCGGCTTGGACCCGGAGGGGATGGGCACCGGCATGTTCAGCGAGGAGAACAGCGCGGTGAGTACGCGCAGTTGTGCCTCCGAGTACTGGCGGGGGCACACGCGCGCGTAGTACGTGAAAGTGGCGGCCGCCTCCTCCAGGTGACCGGATGCCGCGTACACACAGCCGAGGTTCCAGGCCGCGGCGGTGCCCAGCCAGTACACCGTGGACACGCTGTTGTAGAGCGTGATGGCCTCGTCGGCACGGCCGGCGCGCACAAGTGTCCCCAGAGCATTGGCGAGTGCCAGGGACTGGCCGTTCCGCAGGGCCCGCACCCAGGCGTCCGCCACGACCGAGGGGTCGGTGTCCGGGGGCAGACGCTGTGCCTCCAGGATGTGGGGGTTGCTCGCCTGCAGCCCGGCGATCTCCTGCAGATAGACATCCGGTACGAGCGCCGGGTCCGGGTCGCTCCCTGCGCCGGTGACACCCGAGGGAGGCGAGGGCGGATCGAACTCCTCGACCGGCAGCTCGCCCCTGCGGACCGCCTCGTCCCGCAGGAACACCACGCGAGGAAGACGGTCGGGCGGGGTCCAGGCCACGGCGTCCTGGAGCACGCGCACGGCTGACCGGTGGTCGCCGATGTTGATCAGCCAGAGAGCCAGATCGCGGCTGAGGAACGAGTCACGGTGCTGATTGACCAGGTCGACCAGCCGTTCGAGGGTTTCCCGGTCCTCCACGACGACCCGCTTGGCCCGGAGCTGAGAGGTCAGCACGCCCACGGCGGCGGGATCACGGCGTGAGCCCCACTCGGCCGAGTCCAGGACGCCCTGGAGGCCGGACTTGTTCAGTTCGGCGGAGAGATAGTTCCGCCAGGCCTCCGGGTCGTCGCTGTCGGCGAGCGGCTGGGCCTGTCGTGCCGGCACCTCGCTGCCGGCAAGCGGCTGCGTCCGCCACGTGGCCACGGCCGCGGGCTCCGGCGCCGGTCCCTGGTCGGCCGACGCCCTGCGCAGCCTGTTGAGGAGCGGCACCGTCCAGCCGACCGTGGCACCCATCTCCTGGGCGCGGTCCAGCCGTTGCCGTGCGAGTACGAGATCGTCGGCCTCCAGCGCGTTACGGGCGAGTTCGAGGTGATGGCGCCAGGTCACGGCCCCGGCCGCCTCGATCCGGTCGACGGTCCTGCGGGCCGCATCGAGGTTCATCTGTTCCCGGTGGATGCGGAGCAGGAGGAAGGCCCCGGGGGACCGCGGGTTCTCCGCCAGCAGCCGGTCCAGACCTGCCGCCGCCTCCGTGACCCGGCCCGCCGCGTGGAGGCGCTTGGCCTCCTCCTCGGGCTGGGGGGCCACCAGCGCCTGATCCGGGACGGGGACGGCTTGCGGGGGTGCCGGGCGGGCCCCGTAGAGATACGCGAACTGTTCCATCCCCTGGCGCTGGAGCGGTTCCATACGGCCGGACAGGACCGCCTGGAAGACGACCAGGGAATCCAGGGCGAGCTGCGCCTGGCCGACCTGGGCGTAGGCGACCGCGATGTTCCAGGCGGCGGTGGCGTTGATGTACTGGTGCGGTCCGAACCGGCGGTAGAGGTGCAGCCCCTCCGCCGCCCTTCCCGCGCTCACCGCCCAGCCGACCGCGAAGCCGAGAGCGGAGGTGTTGCCCACCTCCAGCGAGCGGGCGTACAGCTGTGCCTCGTCCGCGGGCGCGCGGTGCCCGGTCGCCGGGAAGTCCGCCTCGGCCGGGTCGCCGGCCTCCCGGAACGGCTGTATCCGGGGCTTCAACAGGTGCGCGCCCACACTCGGTTCGGTGATCGCCATGGCATCCGGGGGCAGCGGGGGATGGCCGAGACGGAACACCTCCTCGGCGCGCTCGGGCTCGTTGAGGGCGCGCAGGGCGTCGACCTGCAGCTGCCACAGGACCGGGCGCATCACCGGACGAGCTCTCTCGAGCGCCGGGTCCGTCAGCGTGAGGGCCAGGTCCGGTGCGATGTGCAGCAGGTCGCGGGCCGTGCTGACCACGTCGTCCAGCAGCCCCGTCCGGCCGAGTTGCCGGACGTCCTCCTCCACCCGACCACGGTCGGGCGCCTCGTGGGCCGGCGTCCGGAGCGCGGCCAGGATCCTGTCCCGCGCGCCGTTCTCATGGGCGTGCGTGCCCGGTGCCGGGATGCCGGCCGCGCTCGGCGGGAAGACCGGAGCGCCTCCCTGCTGCGGTACCTGTGCCACGGCCACGGCGCTCCGGGGCGGCCCGTCCTCCACGGCCTGCGGAGCGGACGGGAGGGACCGCTCGGCCTCGCCGACGTACGACTCGGCGGCCTTCAGATCGCCACGGTTCAGGTGCAGTTCGACCGTGCTCAGGTGGAGCAGCACCGACTCCGCCGCCGTCGCGTCCTCGACGCGGGCCACGGCCTCCCGCACGGCGGCGACCCTCGTGTCCACCTCCGTACGACGCGCGTGCTCCTCAAGCATGTCGAGGCCCTCCCGGGCCTCCAGCAGGTGCCCGCGGTCCAGGGCCTGGAGGATCAGACTGCGCAGGTCCTCCCCCTGGCCGTCCGGATCCTGGCTCAGCGCCTCGAACAGTGACTCCGCCTGCGCACGGACCTTGTCGATCGGCGCCAGGGCCGGCCGCACCGTGTCGGCGGGCACGCCCGCGCCCTGCGCGCAGAGAGCGATCACATGCCGGTGCTCCGGAGCCGCGAGCGACAGCGCTTCTGCGGCGACGCCGGTCACCCAACTGCCGTTGGCGTCCGTACGGGGCGCCTCCAGGTCGGGCGAGGCGAGGAGGAGCGCCTCGACGAGGGGTACGAGATCCGGGGCGAGACCGTCGAGCGGCGGCACGGGCACATCCGGTCCGTCCCAGGGGTGTTCAGCCGCGATGTCCAGCAGCTCCCGCACCGACTCGCAGATCTCCGTCGTGCCTTTCATCAGCTGCGGCCAGCGCTTGCCGTTGGTGGGGACGGGCATGAGGTTCCCGTGGCGATCGGCGTTGGCACGCGCGATCAGCACGTCCGCGGGGCGTTCCAGCAGGCCGTGGTCGTCGATCACGCCCCGGCTCAGGTCGTGCAGGACCGCCTCCACGGGCTGGACGAACAGGGAGCGGGTGAAGGTCTGGTCGACCGCCGCCAGCCGTTTCGTGTCGGCCCGCAGCTGCTCGCTCCTGTCGCGGAGGACGAGGGAGCCGGTGATCCGCCGCATGACCGCGTTGTCGCCCTCCAGCGCCTCCTCCAGGGTCCGGCGCAACGGCTCCGGCAGTGCGCGGCCCGCGTAGAAGTGGCGAAGGCTCGTGCGCCCGGTCCAGGAGATCGCCGCCCAGTCGAGCAGTTCGGCGAGTGCGTGCTCCCCCACGGCCGTCGCGCTCTGGCACAGCCTGGGGAGCAGCAGTGTGTGCGGGCTGGGGCCCGCCACCCGGCCGGCAGCCGGTACGAGTACCGACGAGAGCATGGTGACCCGGCGGTGCAGGAGCACCGCGAACGGTGCGACGCCTCTGAGGACCGCGGGTGAGTAGAGGCCCTTCGAGTTGCGGCCTCGACCCGACAGGAACAGTTCGAGGTCCCTGGCCACCACGGATGTTTCGTTCGGAACCATCACTGACGCGCGACCCCCGTGGTGCGTATGCCTATCGAGTGACGAAGGGGTGGCATTCTACTCAGGTTCGCTCATCGCTCGCGATGTGGTCGTCGGGCCGCGTGCGGCCGGTGGACGTATGAGCCACGGAAGTTGACAATGAATCAGGCCGTGGCCCCGTCGGCGGCCGTCATCGCCCTTTCCCGGACCTCCGGATCTCGCCGCAAGGACGCACGAGCATGAAGATCTTCATCAGCTGGTCGGGAGACGCGGCCCGGAAGTGCGCGGAGGCGCTCAAGAGGGAGCTTCCCCATATCAATCCGGAGATCGATCCCTGGGTCTCGTCGGTGGGCATCGGCAAAGGGGAAAGAGCCATGGAGGAGATCCTGGAATCACTCCGGGGCTCAAGATCCGGGATCGTCTGTCTCACGAGAGAGAACCAGCAGCGGCAATGGATCAATTTCGAGACGGGAGCCCTGTCCATGGCGGCTCCGTCCGAGCAGAGGGCGAGCGCACGCGTCCGCACCTTCCTCATCGACCTGCCGCCGAAGGAGATCTCCGGCCCCCTCAAGCTGTTTCAGGCGACGGACTCCGCCAGCCGGAAGGAGGTCTACTCCATGATCGAGTCCCTCAACGCCGAATGCGCGTACAGCCATGATCCGGACCAGCTGAGAACGGTGTTCGTACCCGTCTGGGAGAGGCTGCAGAAGGACCTGCGTGACATCAGGAGGAGGATGCCCCCGGCACAGGCGCGTGAGATGCCGGAGGTCCTCGACGAACTGGTCGGCCTCGTGCGCGAACAGAACCGGCGGATCGCCGCTCTGGAGGCGAAGCTGGGCGCTCCCGACGCCGCACCCGCACCTGTGGAGGCCGTCGGGCAAGGAGCCGGAATCGCGCCCCAGCGGCCCTCCGGCGAGGAGGACAGGACGGGCCACGTGATCGGGGGAGTCTCCGAGATCCTCGGCCGCACCCATGTGGTGCGGGCGGACGCGCACGCGGGGGAGATCTCCGTGATCTGTGACGGAGAGGGGTACAGGAAGGCCAAGGAGGAGGGGAACGGAGGGCTTCGACGGCTCGTGGACTGGTGCAGGATGCCCATCAAGGTCTCCCACGGCGAGGATTCCGTGGTGTTCGCCCCGTCCTCGTAGGACCGCGACCGTGTCCTTCTGTGCCGTCCCGCCCCTCTCCGCCGTCCCGCTCCCACCGTGCACCGGCGCCACCCGGCCGCCCCGACCCGAGGAGTTCACCTGACCTCGCTCATCGCCGCGATGATCACCGCCCTCACCGGCGTTCTGATCGCCGTGCTCGCCTATGTCCTGAACCAGCGCGGAGAGCTACGGCGCTCCAAGCGTCAAGCTCACCTCGACCGGATCAACGCGCAGCTCAGGGACCTGTACGGTCCTCTCCTGGTCCTCATCGAGGCGAACGAGCGGACATGGGACGCCTTTCGTGAACGGCACCTGACGTCGCGCGAGGAACGGCGACGGGCCGGAGGGCTCACCGAGGAACAGAACCTCCGCTGGCGCCGGTGGGTCCTCACCGTCCTCGTGCCGACGGCGCGGCAGATGCGTGACGTGGTCCTGGCCCACGGCGACCTGTTCATCGAGGACGAGATTCCCCAGGTGGTTCTCGACTTCTGCGCCCACGTCTCGTCGTACGAGGTCACGGTCGTCGAGTGGGAGGCCGGGGAGGACGGCGACGTCCTGGTGCGGCATCCGGGCGAGGGACTCGTGACGTACATCCGCGACGCGTACCGGAGCCTCAAGGCCGCCCAGGCCGAGGTGCTCAGGGCCCAGGAATGAGCGGCCGGCCGGGCAGCGGCACCCGGGGTGACGGCGCCTTCCACCGGGCCGTCGCCGAGAGACCCGTCTCACAATGTGGCACAGAAGTTTGACATTAGATGAGCTTATGGTCAATAAAGGTGATGCTTTGGCCACTTATTTACGTCCCGTTACTCGGTGATCGTGAGGGCTGGCCCCGCCTAGACGAATGAGTACTGCCGTGTCCCACTCCGCCCCCGACCGTGCATCCGCCGACCCTGCGGAGGAGTGGGACGCCTGGCGGGCCGAGCGCCACCGCGCGCTCACGTCCCCGACGGGCAACCTCGCCCTGGTCGAGACCCGCTGGGCTCCGGCGGGCGAGGTGCCGGACGCGGCGGACGCCGGTGCGGGCCTCCCGGAGACCGTGACCGTCACCACACTCCGGCGCACGGAGCTGGTCAGCGGCGACGTCGAGCACGGCCTGCGTCTCTGGGACGCCGACGCGCCCGCCATCCGGCATTTCGACCGGGTCGACGCCTTCCCCTACGACCCGGCGTGGGTCCTGGAAGCCTCGTACACGCCCGTCGCCGGCGCCCGGCGCATCGCCTTCGAGCACATCCGGGACAACGGCGGCAGCCGCGACCTGGTCGTCCCCGGCGACATCACGCTGACCGTCGACGGCCGCGCTTACACGCTGAGCGCCTTCGACGACGACGGGACCCTGCTGCTCGTCTTCGGCGACCCGACCAACGGCGACAGCACCTACGGGGCGGGACGCTTCCTCTTCGTGCGGCGCACGGACGACGAGAGCCGGGTCGTCCTCGACTTCAACCGGGCGTTCGTGCCGCCCTGCGGATTCTCCGATCAGTACAACTGTCCGATGCCGCCGCGGCAGAACCGCTTCCACCTGCCCGTCGAGGCCGGCGAGAAGCTCCCCCTCTTCCGCGACGGCTTCGACGCTCAGCACTGATCGTCCCCGCAGCTCCCCGCACCGAAAGAGCCCTCACCCATGAGCACCAAGAAGAACATCTCGTACGCCGTCGCCTCCGCCGCCGCTCTCGCCGTGACCCTCACCGCCTGCGGCGGATCCGGCGGGTCCAGCGCCTCGGGCGGTACCTGGGACAAGGACGCCGTCGTCAACATCGGCTCCCTCTACGAGCCGCAGAACCTCGACAACACCGCGGGCGGCGGCCAGGGCGTCACCGAGGCGCTCAACGGCAACGTCTACGAGGGCCTGTTCAGACTCTCGGACGACGGCGAGGTCGACAAGCTCCTCGCCCAGGACTACGAGACCAGCGCCGACGGCCTCACGTACACCTTCACCCTGCGCGACGGTGTGAAGTTCCACAGCGGCAAGGAACTCACCAGCCAGGACGTGAAGTACAGCCTGGAGAAGGTCACCGCCGATGACTCCCAGTCGGCCCGCAAGAGCAACCTCGACGTCGTCAAGGACATAGCCACCCCCGACGCGCGGACCGTGAAGATCACGCTGTCCAAGAAGTCGATCTCCTTCGTCTACAACCTCTCCTACGTCTGGATCATCAACTCCCAGGCGAAGAACCTGAAGACGACCGAGGACGGCACCGGTCCGTACACCCTGAACAAGTGGAGCCGCGGTTCCGCGCTGAGCCTGAACCGGTTCGCCGGCTACTGGGGCGACGCCGCGGCCAACAAGCAGGTCGTCTTCCACTACTACAAGGACGCCACGGCGCTGAACAACGCGCTGCTGACCAACGCCGTCGACGTCGTCACCAGTGAGCAGTCGCCCGACGCCCTGGAGCAGTTCAAGAGCAACGGCTCCTACAAGGTGAACGACGGCGACTCCACCACCAAGCTGCTGCTGGCGTTCAACGACAAGGCCAAGCCCTTCACCGACGTCAAGGTGCGCCGGGCCGTGTCCGCCGCCATCGACGACAAGAAGCTCCTGGAGTCCGTCTGGGGCGGCTACGGCAAGGAGATCGGGTCGATGGTCCCGCCCACCGACCCGTGGTACGAGGACCTCACCGACGTCGACGCCCACGACGTGACGAAGGCCAAGAAGCTGCTCGCCGAGGCCGGCTACGCCAAGGGCTTCAGCTTCACCCTCGACACCCCCAACTACGACCCGCACCCGACGGCCGCGACCTTCATCAAGTCCCAGCTCGCCGAGGTCGGCATCACCGTCAAGATCAACACGATCACCCCGGACGAGTGGTACACGAAGGTCTACAAGAACCACGACTTCACGGCCACGCTCCAGGAGCACGTCAACGACCGCGACCTCGTCTGGTACGGCAACCCAGACTTCTACTGGGGCTACGACAACCCGCAGGTCACCAAGTGGGTCGAGCAGGCCGAGGCAGCCTCCAGCACCGCCGAGCAGACCGAGCTCCTGAAGAAGGTCAACCGGCGGACCGCCGAGGACGCCGCCAGTGACTGGCTGTACCTCTACCCGCAGATCGTCGTCGCGAACGACAAGCTGTCCGGCTACCCGCTCAACGGCCTGAACTCGCAGTTCTTCGCCTACGACATCAAGAAGACGGGCTGATGGCGCGCTATCTGCTGCGGCGGCTCGCCTTCCTCGCCGTATCGCTGGCCCTGGCGAGCGTGGTGCTGTTCGTGCTGCTGCGGATGCTGCCCGGCGACCCGGCCAACGCGCTCACCGCGGTCGGCGCCAGTCCCGAGCAGATAGCCGCCGCCCGCCACTCCATCGGCTCCGACCGGCCGCTGCCCGAACAGTTCACCCACTGGCTCGGGCAGCTGGCGAGCGGCGACCTCGGCACCTCGTTCGTCAGCTCGCTGCCCGTGGGACCGGAGGTCGTCGCCCGGCTGGACGTCACCGTGCCGCTCACCCTGGCCGCGTTCGTCCTCGCCGTCCTGGTCGCCGTACCCGCCGGGTTCACCGCCGCCCACAAGCGGAACACCTGGTACGGCGCGCTGCTCAGCGGGGTGTCCCAACTGGGCATCGCGATCCCCGTGTTCTGGCTCGGCATGATCCTCATCGCGGTGTTCGCGCTGAACGCGGGCTGGCTGCCCTCCGGCGGTTTCCCGCAGGACGGCTGGGGCGACCCCGCCGAGGCGGTCCGCGCCCTCGTCCTGCCGGTCGTGACCATCGCCCTGGTGATGAGCGCGTCCCTGATCCGCTACGTCCGCTCCGCCACCCTCGACGTCCTCGGCAGCGACTACCTGCGCACCGCCCGCGCCCTCGGCTCGTCCTTCGGCAGCGCCATGTGGCGCCACGGCCTGCGCAACGCCTCCGTGCCGGTGATCTCCATCCTCGGCATCGAACTCGCCTCGACCCTGCTCGGCGCCGTCGTCGTGGAGTCGGTGTACGCGCTGCCCGGCCTCGGCTCCCTGCTCGCCACCGGCATCGCGCAGCACGACTACCCGGTCATCCAGGGCGTGCTGTTCGTCTCCACCCTCGCGGTGCTGATCATCGGATTCCTCGCCGACCTGGTCCAGCGGGTCATCGACCCGCGGCTGCGCGGCCGTCTCTCGGGAGGTGCCCGATGACCGGGACGGACCTGCTCACCCCCGCCGAGCTCCCCACCGAGCTCCCCGTGAAGCGGCGCCCCCGGCGCTCGGCCACCCTCGTCGTCGGCTGCGTACTCGCCGGTCTGATCGCCCTGCTGGCCCTCGTGTCGGTCTTCTGGCTGCCCTACGACGCGGACGACACCTCCGGCGGACGGCTCGACGGCCCCGGTGGCGGCCATCTGCTCGGTACCGACAAGCTCGGGCGCGACCTGTTCACGCAGGTGATGACCGGCTCCCGCATCGCCGTCGAGGCGGGGCTCGGGTCGGTGACCGTCGCCGCCCTCATCGGGGTGACGCTGGGCGTGCTCGCCGCGTTCGCGCAGGGCTGGCTCGACGACACGCTCTCCGCGTTCCTCGACATCCTCATCGCCTTCCCGACGCTGCTGCTGGCGATGCTCATCGTCGCCGCGCGGTCGGCGACCCTCGGCTCGGCGGTCCTGGCGATCGGCCTCGCGCAGAGCGCGGTCGTGGCGCGGCTGGTGCGCATCCTGGTCAAGCGGGTCCTCGCCCAGGAATACATCACCGCCGCCCGCACCTCCGGCACCTCCTGGCCGGGTACGGTCCTCTCCCACGTCCTGCCCAACATCTGGCCCACGCTGGTGGTCAACCTCGCCCTGCAGTTCGGCCTCGCCGTGCTCGCCGAGGCCGGGCTGTCCTACCTGGGACTCGGAGCGCCGCCGCCCAACGCCTCCTGGGGCCGCATGCTCCAGGAGGCCCAGGCCACCTTCACCACGGCACCGGCGGGTGCGCTCGCGCCCGGCATCCTGCTCGTCCTGCTCGTCATCGGCGTGAACCTCGTCGCCGACGGCCTGCGCGACACCCTCGACCCGGCCACCCGGCGGAGGCGCACGTGACTCTCCTCGACGTACGCGGACTCACCGTCCGTGCCCCCGACGGACGGACCCTGGTCGACGACCTGTCCTTCACGGTGGCCGGCGGCGAACGGCTCGGCCTCATCGGCGAATCCGGCTCCGGCAAGTCCCTGACGACGCTCGCGGTCCTCGGACTGCTGCCCGACGGCATGACCTCGGCCGGCAGCGTCGAACTGGCCGGCACGCAGACGGTCGGCGTCCCCGAGAAGCGGCTCACCGCCGTACGGGGGCGGGACGCGGCCGTCGTCTTCCAGGAGCCGCTGACCGCACTGGACCCGCTGATGCGGCTGGGCCGGCAGATCGCCGAGCCGCTCGCCCGCCGCACCGGCCTCAAGGGCAGGCACCTGCGCGGGGCCGTCCTCGACGCCCTCGAACAGGTACGGCTGCCCGAGCCCGGCCGTATCTCCCGCGCCTTCGCGCACGAGATCTCCGGCGGACAGCGCCAGCGCGTCGCCCTCGCCATGGCGCTGGCCTGCGAGCCCAAGCTGCTCATCGCCGACGAGCCCACCACCGCCCTGGACGTGTCCGTGCAGGCGGAGATGCTGGAGCTGATCGACGGCCTGGTCGAGGAACGGGAGATGGCCGTGCTGTTCGTCAGCCACGACCTCGCCGTCGTCTCCAGGGTCACCGACCGGGTGCTGGTGATGAAGGACGGCCGGGCCGTCGAGCAGGGCGCGGTCCACGACATCGTGCGCGCACCGCGCGAGGAGTACACCAGGGCCCTGGTCGCCAGCGCCCGGAAACTGGAGTCCGCCCTGGACCTGAGGAGCGCCCGATGACACCGGTGCTGGAACTGAAGGACGCCGCGGTGCGCTACCGGGGGACCGCGGCCGACGTGGTGCGGGACGTGTCCCTCGCCGTCGAGGCGGGTGAGAGCCTGGCGCTGGTCGGCGAGTCCGGTGCGGGCAAGACGACTCTGCTGCGCCTGCTGCTCGGCCTGGCCCGCCCCACGGCCGGAAGCGTACGTTTCGACGGGGCCGCTCTGAACCCCCGCGACCGGGAGCAGATGCGCCGCTTCCGGCGGAGCGTGCAGTGCGTCTTCCAGGACCCGTACTCCTCGCTCGATCCGAGCCGACGGGTGGGGGCGATCGTCGCGGAGCCGTTGCGCTCCCTCGGTCTCGCCACCCGCGCCACGGCGGCGCCGAAGGTGACCGAGGCGCTGGAGCGCGTCGGTCTCCAGGCGGACGCCGTCGACCGCTATCCGCACGAGTTCTCCGGAGGCCAGCGCCAGCGCATCGCCATCGCCCGTGCCACGGTCTGCGATCCACGTGTGCTGCTGGCCGACGAGCCGGTCAGCGCGCTGGACGTCACCACCCGGGTGAAGGTCGTCGATCTGCTGGCCGAGCTCAAGGAGGAGCGGGGGCTCACGATGGTCATGGTCTCCCACGACCTGTCGGTCGTGGCCTCCCTGTGCGAGCGCACCGCCGTGCTGGAGCGCGGCCGGGTCGTCGAGCAGGGAGTCACCTCCCAGGTGCTTGGTGAACCCGCGCACCCCTACACCCGCCGGCTGATCGAGAGCGTGCCCCGGCTGCCCGTCTGACCCCTCCGCACGGCCCGCACACACCACCGCGCCGCCGGGGACACGAGGTCCCACGGCGGCGCGGTGACGGTGTGTCAGGACTGCGGCGCGGCCGTCGTGAACGGCAGCACGAGCCGGGAGGGGTGCGCCGCGTCACGGTAGATCTTGTGGGTGACGGGCCGGCCCACCGGCAGGTGGAAGGCGTCCGGCGGCAGCAGCGCGTTGTGCTCGTCGGCCAGCGGCTCGTCGTTGGACAGTTCCACGACCAGCTTGTGCCCGGGCAGGAACGTCGCCGCGAACGGGTAGACGCGCAGGACGTACTCCTCGATCCTCCCCGGCTCGACCGGCACCGCGCGGGTGTGCGGGTGGTAGGGGTCGCCCTCCGTGGTGCGCTCCTCGTCGAGCTCGCGGTGCGACGCCTTGAGGTAGGCGGTCGTGATGAGCTGACGCTTGCCGGTCGGGGCCTCGTCCCACATGCGCAGGATGAAGTTGGTGTCCGGCTGGTCGATCTCCGCGAAGAGGTGCGCCGCGCCCTGGCCGATCATCTCGGTGGGCTCGGTGAACGGGGCGGTGCTCCAGCTGAGGATCTCCACCTTGTCGGTCACCGTCAGCGGCGCCTGGTAGAAGCCGTCGGGCGCGGCGTGCTCGGCGCCCATGAGCTCCGGCTCGAAGGAGAGCGTGCGGCGCGGACGCAGGTAGAGCGGCCTGTACTCCACGTCCTTCGGCGGCCACTGCGCGGCGGTCACGGTCTCGCGCGAGCCCTCGACGTGGACGGTGACGGCCGGCTCGTCCATGATCCCGTTGTCGATGCCCTTGAGCCAGTACTCGTACCAGCGGAACATCTTGTCGTGCTCCTCGATGAAGGGCCGCGACTGCATCGGAGGGTAGGGGCCGATGTCGAGCTTCTTCGGGCCCTTCAGCGCGTGGTAGGTCTCGATGGTGCCGTCCACCGTCCAGCCGCGGCCCTGGTCGATCTGGAGCCAGACGGGGATGTCGATGCCGGGCGCGAGCGTGATCGGGTTGCGCTCCTCGTACCACTCGCCGTCGACCTCGTTCATCACGATGTCGAACCAGGCCTCGTGGTTCTTCGGGTAGTTCAGGACGTGGAACAGGTTGGGCCAGGCGGCGACGTCCGGGTCCTGGAGGCGCTTCGCCACGCGCTCCTTGATCTCCTCGGGGGAGTAGGTCTCCAGCATGCGGGACTTGACGCCATCGGTGAACGCCCAGCCGGAGTCCCCACCGCGGCCCTCGCGGGCGGCGCGCGGCATGAACCACATGACGCCGCCGTGATAGGTGGTCTCGTAGAAGTCGAAGTGACCGCCGCTGACGAAGATCGCCTTGAGGCTCGGCGGACGCTCGGCGGCCGCCAGCACCTGCATCGAGCCGAAGTACGAGATGCCGATCATGCCGACGTTCCCGTCGCACCACGGCTGAGCCGCGACCCACTCGATGAAGTCGTGGGCGTCCTGGCCGAGCGGGACCCCACCGGCGTTGTAGTTGCCGATGTGCTCGCCCTCGGAGGCGCCGGAGCCGCGCAGGTCCCCGATGACGTGGACGTACTCCTCCTGGACGACGCGTGCGATGTCGCCGGCCTCGATGCAGCCGTCCCACATCGGGCTGGGGCGCCGCTGCGGCGGAGTGGTCAGCGCGAGCGCCTGCAGCTCCTTGCCGTACGGGCTGAGTGCCACGAGGGCCGGACGCGGCTTGTCGTCGACGCCGCTGTAGGTGTCGGCGGCGAGCACGACACCGTCGCGCATCGGCACGCGGAGATCCTTGCGGACGGCGATCTTCTGCCCGCCCGCCCGGATCGTCTGGAAGTCGGTCATGAGTGCTCCTGTGCTACGAGTTCTGCTGGTGCTGCGTGCGGTAGCCGTGCATCGAGGTGAAGAACGGCGACGGTTCGAGCGCGGGGTCGCCGGTGTAGCCGAGCTCCTCGGCCGCGGGGGCGAACGGGGAGTACGGCGACTCCGTCTCCCGCAGGCCGGACCGGAGGCAGCCGCAGGCGGCGGCACCGACACGGCTCTCGGCTTCGAGGCTCTGGGTGAGCGCCTCCTGGGCCTGCGCGGCATCGAGTTCGACGCCGTACGGGGTGCCGTCGGCGCGGCGGTACGGGTGCCCCAGGTACAGGTGCCGCGGACGGAGCTCGTCCCGCACGTACTCCAGGCCGGCACGGTAGGCCGCCGGGTCCGTGTAGCCGGGGAAGCCGTTGGCGGCCCCGTGGACCTGCACGGCGTCGCCGACGAACACCGAGCGCTGACCGTCGACGGCGTAGGCGACCGATCCGGGTGTGTGGCCGGGGATCGAGTGCACCGACACGGTGACGTCGCCGCCGAGTGAGAGGGTCTCGCCGCCCTTGACGAGCAGGGAGGGCTCCATCTCGCCGGAGATGACGGCCTGCGTGGCCGCCGTCACCTTCGCCTCGCCCTCGGGGTCGCCCAGGTAGCGGCCCCGTCCCGCGAGGTACTCGTCGACATGGGCCCGCCGTGAGCGGAGCATCGGCGCGTCGGCCTCGTGGATCACGACCTGGGCGCGGCGGCCGGTGAGCTCCCACAGGGCGTGAGCCCCGCCGAGGTGGTCGATGTGACCGTGGGTCAGCAGGATCCACCGCACGTCCTCGATGCGGCGGCCGATCGCCTCCAGCGCGGGGGCCATCCCCTCGGCGGGCGAGGAGGCGATCCCCGTGTCGACGACGGCCGGCTCGGGTGCGTCGATGAAGAAGCTGTAGAGACCGAACCGGCCCCACGGCGAGACCAGGGGGTGGACGTTGACTGCGTGCGTCATGGCTCTCTTTCCGAACTCGTGCGTGGGGCCGGCCGGGTCAGCGGCCGAGGAAGTCGCGTGTCTCCTCGAAGACCCGGTGGTACTCCGGGATCCAGGAGAAGTGCTGGACGAATCCGTGGCCCGCGCCCTCGTACCGGCTCACCGCGGCCTCGACCCCGGCTTCCCGGAGCCGCCGGCCGTAGAGCTCGCCCTCGTCGCGCAGCGGGTCGTGCTCACCGGTGACGACGAGAGCCGGCGGCAGCCCGGTGAGGTCCGTCCGCTTGACCGGTGAGACGAGCGGGTCCGCGGGGTCGGCGCCGCTGTCGAGGTAGAAGGCGTTGAAGGGCTTCAGGCCCGCCGTCTCCAGGCCGTAGCCCACGGCGTTCTCCCGCAGCGAGGCATAGCGGTCGACGTCGAAGTCCAGGTCGAGCGAGGGGTAGTAGAGGATCTGGTGCGTGATCCGGTGGAAGCCGTCGTCATGCGCCCTGGCCGCGACCGCGGCGACGAAGGTGCCGCCCGAGCTGTCGCCGGCGAGGGCGAGGGTCGTGCCGTCCCAGGCCAGGCCCGCGTCCGCCTCGGCGGCCCACCGTACGACGGCGTAGCAGTCGTCGAGACCGGCGGGGAAGGCTGCCTCGGGGGCCAGGCGGTAGCCGACGGAGACGACCTTGAGGCCGGTCTCCTCGGCCAGCGAGCGCGCGACGTGGTCGTGCGTCTCCAGGCTGCCGAGGAAGAAGGCGCCGCCGTGGAAGTAGACCAGTACGCCGTAGCTGTCGGCCTCGGCCGGGGTGTAGATCCGCACCGGTACCCCGCCCGACGCGGTCCGGGCCGTCACGTCCTCGACCGCGTGGAGCGAGCGGCGTTCATCGAGGGGAGCGACGTGGGCCTCGTCCCCGGCGCGCATGGCGACCGGGTCGAGCGGGCCCTCGGGCGGGGCCGGGAGGCCGGCGACGAACTTCGCGATCTCGGGATGCAGCGTCATGGCGTCACTTCCCCTGGGCGAGGGACGCGGGCTTCTGCCCGGGGAAGACCTCGGCGATCTCGTCCTCGGCCCAGCCCTGGCGCGAGATCGCCTGCAGCTTGTCGGTCACCGGCTTGCGGGTGGCCTGGAACAGGGCCAGCGCCTCCTTCACGGAGGCGGCCTCCCGCAGGGCGTCGGCGAGCGCGCCGGCGTCCTCGACCGCGGAGTTCGCACCCTGGCCCTGGTGGTGCAGCATCGAGTGCGCGGCGTCGCCCATCAGGACGACGGAGTCCGAGTGCCACGTGTCGATCGAGTCGATGTCGTAGACGGCGCGGATGTTCACGGTGTCCATGTCGAGGTCGCGCGTGATGTTCACCAGGCGCTCGTCGAAACCCTCCACCGTCGCGAGGAGTTCCTCCTTGCTGACCTCCGGTACCCAGGTGCCGTCCGGGCACAGGGCGGTGATGTCGAACGACACCTGGTTGCGGTGGCGCAGCGGCAGCAGATAGATCTTCGTTCCCCGGCCGATGTACATCCGGAGGTTGTCGTCGACAACCATCCCGTAGGCGTCGTCGGCGGAGATGACGACACGGTAGGCGTGCTCCCCGGAGAAGACCGGCTCCTTGTCGCTGAACAGCCGGCGGACCACGGACCTGATGCCGTCGGCGCCGATGACCAGGTCGGCCTCGACGGTCCTGCCGTCGGCGAAGGTCAGGACGGAGGTCTCGCCCTTGTCCTGGACGCTCTCCAGCTTGTGGCCGAGGTGCACCATGCCCTCGGGGAGCACGCCCAGGAGAGCGTCGATGAAGTCCCCGCGATGGATGAGATGGGTGTGGGTCTGGTCTCCGGCGACCGGCCACTCCTCCTTCATGATCCGGTCACAGGTGGGCGTGAGGATCTCGAAGGCCTCGCTCGGGGAGCTCACTTCAGCGATCGCGTCGAAGATCCCCCACTCGCGGAACCTGTTCATGGTGGAGGGCCGCAGACCGATGCCGGCGCCGGCCTCACGGATCTGGGTCGCCTGCTCGTAGACGGCGACGTCCGCACCGAGCAGGCTCAGGGCCTTGGCCGCCGACGCGCCGCCGTACCCTGCTCCGACGATGGCGATCTTCAGGTTCTTGAGGTCTGAGAGTTGCATGGTGGTTCTCTCTACTTCTGGATGGTGAGGAAGCCGGCGGGGTTGTCGACGAAGATCTTCTTGATGGCGGCCTCGTCCAGACCGGCGTCGCGGAGGTCCGGGATGAGGTCCTCGAAGATGTAGTTGACGGTGTGCCCCTTCACGCCCGGCCAGCCCAGCGGGGAGCAGTTGGCGTCGGCGGAGGCGAGGACCTGGTGCAGCCGGCCGTCGCCGATGAAGCGGAGGAAGTGGTCCAGCCGCTCCTGGCGGGGGCGGGCCCAGAACGGGGGGTCCGGCAGTTCGGTCTCGTAGCCGAAGGTGTCGAAGCCGATGCGGCCGCCCTGCTCCGCGATCCAGACGTCGCGCGTCTTGTCGGCGTTCACGCCGTCGTCGACGTGCCCGAACAGGACGCGGTCCAGGGGGAGCCCCTCCTCGGCGAAGATCGCGATCGCGTTCTCGGCGTCGATCGCGAGGTGCGTCAGGATCGGTACGCCGGTGCTCAGCGAGGCGCGCGCCGCGGCACGGTAGATGCGCTTGTCCAGGTTCGTCATGCGGCCGCCGCGGCTCACCCCGACCTTGATGACACCGGCGAGGCTTCCGGTGCCGCCGATGCCGACGGTGATCTCGTGGACGAACTGCCGGGCGAGGTAGTCCACATCGGCCCGGGCGAAGTGCGGCAGCGCGGTGTCGCCGCCGACGAAGCCGGTGCAGGCGACGATGTGGACGCCGGTCTTCGCGGACAGCGACTTGTAGTAGTCGACGTCGCGGCCGTTGCAGATCCCGGTCGCGTCCACGAAGGTCCCGCCGCCGTACTCGTGGAACGTCCGCAGCTTCGGGACGGTCTCCTCGTACCGCTGTTCGGGCGTCTTCCACCACTGCGTGTCCAGCTCGGAGCCGGGCATGCCGTAGCCGATGTGCTCGTGGATGGCCACGATCCCCAGCTCCTCGGCCGGGACCGGTCCCAGGACGGTGTTCACTCTCGACACAACACTCACCTTTGAGTAAGAGACTTGACGGTCGTTCGTGCCGGGCGCGTTCAGCGCACCGACAGCAGGTCGCGCGGGTTGTCCACGAGAATCCGCCGGGTGTCCTCGTCGCTGAGACCCCTCGCCTTCAGGAGCGGGACGAAGGAGGTCAGGACGTAGCTGTACGGCAGGTCGTTGCCGGTGTGGCCCTTCGCCACCCCGGTCGCGTTGCCGGAGAGCAGGATCCGGTCGCCGAAGCCGCACTGCACGAGGTCGGCGACCAGGGCGGCCCGCTCGTCATCGGTGAGGTGCGCCTCGTCCTCCGCACCGACGTGGTCGAGTGCGACGTAGGCACCGCGGCGGGCGATCTCGAGCGGCGCGCCGGCCGCGACGGCGTCCTTGCGGTCGAGCCCGCCGACGACGACGCGGTCGGCCGGCAGCTTCTCGTCCAGGACGACGTCGAGGTCGTGGACGGCGTCGCTCCCGTAGCGGATGGAGACCGCCACACCGGTGCTCAGGGCGGTCCGGGCCGCACCGCGGAACAGGCTCTCGTCGGTCGCGGTCATGCCGTCGCGGGTCGCGACGGTGGCCACCAGGCCGGCGGGGCCGCGCCGCTCCACACGGGGGACGACCATGCCCTCGGTGACCTCCTCGGTGAAGAGGGCGGCGAACTTCTCGGCCGGCCACGGTGTCGGCGGGTTGGTCTGGGGCGTGAGGAAGTAGCCGCCGAGCAGCTCCTCGGGGCCCTGTCCCGTCGAGGCGACGATGTGCACGCCGGTCGTGCGGGAGAGGGACTCGTACAGCCGGACGTCCCGGCCGTGGAACATCCCGGTGCTGTCGACGATCGTGCCGCCGCCGTGGGCGCGGAAGTCCTTCAGCTTCTCGGCGAGTGCCTCGAAGATTTCCGCCCGGTCGATGGTGATGTCGAAGGCGTGCTCCGCGCCGGGGACCACCGACAGCAGGGCCTCGTGGACCGAGACGACGCCAAGCTCTTCAGCGGGGAGTGGGCCCAGGACGGTGTTCACGGTTTTCACGGTGTTGCTGTTGACGCTCATGCCTGCCCTCACGTGTCCGGGTGGGGTGCGCAGCGCAGCACCCTGTGGCTCCCGTCACCGTAGCCATTCGGTTTACACGGCGTCAATGAAATGAACACCAAGAAAAAATATTGGACGTAGCGTGGATCGGGTCTCCTGAACCGGTCGCCCCGAGGGGTCGGAGCCGGCCGTGTCACCGCTGCGAGCAGGTGACATGCACCTCATGCATGCCAATCGATGACAATCATTCATTTGCTGGATGTGAGGGCGGCCACTTCACTGATGGCATGACCACTCCACCTACCTCCGGCATCGACCTGTTCGCCGACGAGGTCGTGCTCGACCCGTATCCCGTCTACGCCGAACTGCGGGAACAGGGCTCCGTCGTCCACCTCGAGAAGAACGATGTCCACGTGCTGACGCGGTACGACGCCATCCGCGGCGCACTCGCGGACTGGGAGTCGTTCTCCTCGGCCTCGATCGGATTCAACCCGACGGTCAACGAGGCCCTCACCGGCACCTCGCTCGCATCCGATCCGCCGGTGCACACCCAGTTGCGCGCCACACTCACGGAGAACCTCTCGCCGCGTGCGCTGCGTGGCATGAAGGGGCGGATCGAGGCGAAGGCGGACGCTCTCGTCGCGGAGCTCGTCGAGCAGCGCTCCTTCGAGGCGATCGACGCGCTCGCGCGTGCCTTCCCGCTGGAGGTCGTCGCGGATCTGATCGGCTTCACCGGCCACGTCCGCGACAACATGCTGCGCTGGGGACAGGCCGCCATGCAGGTCATCGGCCCGATGAACCAGCGCACGGCCGAGAGCTTCCCGATCGCCGGTGAGCTCTACGGCTGGTGCTCGCAGGTCAGCGCCACCGACCTGGCCGAAGGGTCCGTGGGGCGCGGCATCTTCGAGGCCGAGGCGCGCGGCACCGTTCCGGCGGGCACGGCAGGCCACATCATCCACCAGTACCTCGGCGCGGGCGTCGACACCACCGTGGCGGCGATCGGCAACATCGTCGCGCTCTTCGGGACGCACCCCGACCAGCTCGATCTGGTCCGGGAGGACCGGTCGTTGGTGCCGGCGGCCTTCAACGAGGTGCTGCGCTTCTGGGCCCCGGTCCACGCCTGGGGCCGGCGTGCCACCAAGGACGTCGAGATCGACGGGACCGTCATCCCCGCAGGCGCGCAGATCGCGATCCTGTTCGGCGCGGGCAACCGCGACCCCCGGCACTACGAGAACCCGGACACCTTCCTCGTCGGGCGCAATCCGGTCGACCACCTCTCGTTCGGTTACGGCCCGCACGGCTGCGCGGGCCAGGGGCTCGCCCGCCTGGAGGCCCACGCCGTGATCGAGGCGCTCTCCCGGCGCGTGAAACGCCTCGTCGTAGGACCCGAGGTCCGTGTCCCCGGCAACATCACCCGGAGCATCGAGGAGCTCCCCGTCCTGGAGGTGGTTCCCGCATGAAGATCGTCCTTGACCGGCCCCGCTGCGAGGGCCACGGCCTGTGCGAGGAGGCCGCCCCGGAGCTCATGCACCTCGACGACGAGGGTGAACTCGTGCTCGACCGCGAGCAGGTCGACGAAGCCGACGCGGCCCCGGCCAACGCCGCTGTCCGCGTGTGTCCGGTCGCGGCGCTGAGGCTCGTATGAGCGGCGGCACGGTGGACCGCGTCGTCGTGGTCGGTAACGGGATCGCCGGGCTCACCGCCGCCGACACCCTCCGCGAGGAGGGCTTCGACGGGGAGCTGACCATCGTCGGCGACGAACCGCACCCCGCGTACAGCCGCCCGGCCCTGTCGAAGGCGCTCCTGCTCGACGGCGACGGCGACGGCGGCAAAGGCAGCGGCAAAGGCGGCGAAGGCGCCCGCGAGGGCGAAGGCGCAGGCACGGCCGCGCACGAGCTGCCGCCGGCCGGCCACGGGGCGACGGAACTCCTGGGCGTACGGGCGACCGGGCTCAGCCTCGACCGCCGGCTCGTCACCCTCGACGACGGCACGGCCCTGCCGTACGACCGTCTCGTCCTCGCCACGGGCTCCCGGGCGCGACGGCTGTCCGACCTTCCGGAGGAGCTCACCCTGCGTGGACTCGACGACGCGCTGGCTCTGCGGAGCCGGCTGGCTGCCCGGCCGTCGGTCGTCGTGGTCGGCGGAGGCCCGCTCGGCATGGAGATCGCGTCGGGGTGCCTGGCCGCCGGCTGCCGGGTCACCCTCGTCTCCCAAGGGATGCCGCTGACCGCCCAGCTCGGTCCGTACCTCGCCGGCGTCTTCGTCGAGGCCGCGCTGGACCAGGGGCTCACCGTCGTCGAGACCGGTTCGGCCCGGATCGAGCGGCGTGGGGGAAGCGCCCGGGTCGTCCTCGACGACGGGGCTGTCCTCGACGCGGAGCTGTTCGTGACCGCCGTCGGCGACATCGCCAACACGGAGTGGCTCGCCGGCACGGGGCTCACCGCGAAGGGCGCCGTCCCGGTCGACTCGCGCGGGCTCGTCCGCCCCGACGTCGCGGCCGTCGGAGACCTCGCGGCCTTCCCCACCCCCTACGGTCTGCGCCGAGTCCCTTTCTGGAGCAGCGCGATCGAGCAGGCGAAGGCCGCCGCACGGGCGCTGGTCCGCGGCGACGACGCACCGCCGCTCCGGTTCCAGCCGTACTTCTGGACCGAGCAGTTCGGCCTGAGCCTCAAGGCGGTGGGCTACCTGCCGCTGGAAGGGGAGCCGGATCACGTCGACGGAGGGCCCGGCGGGGGACCGGCGCTGATGCACTGGCCGGACGGTGACGGCGGCGGTGTGGCAGCGGCGCTCAACTACCGCATCCCGATACCCCGGCTGCGGCGCATGACCCGGCCGGCACCGTAGGGTCTGCGCCATGGGCGACGACGGAACGGGCACCACGGGTTCGGGGCTGGACCGGCTGGCATCGGTCAACCTCAACCTGTTGGTGCCCCTTCTCGCGCTCCTCGAGGAGCGTTCGGTGACCAGGGCGGCGGAGCGGGTCGGTCTGTCGCAGCCGGCGATGAGCCACGCCCTCACGAGGATGCGACGTCTGCTCGGGGACGAACTCGTCGTCCGGCAAGGGGCGGGCGTCACGCTGACCCCGCGTGCGCTGGAGCTGATCGCGCCGCTGCGCGGTGCCTTGCAGCAGACGGCGCACATCGTGAACTTCCCCCGGTTCGACCCCGCCACGGACCGGCGCGTCATCACGGTCGCCATGACGAACAGCACGGCGTTCGTCGTCGGCCCCCGGCTGAAGCGGCTCGTCGCCGAGCGCGCGCCCCACGCCACGCTGCGGGTGCGCACGATCACGGTGCCGACCGAGGCCACCTTCACCGACAACGGCGTCGACGTCGTGCTGATCTCCGAGGGGCACTTCTCGCCGTACCCGCGCGAGCGGATGTACAACGACCGCTGCGTGGTGGTGGCCTCGCCGGACACCCCGCCGGAAGCGAGCGCGCTGGAACTCCTGACCACACAGCCGCACATCGTCGTCGACACCGACCGGCGCGTCTTCCCCTACGCGATGCTCGAGGACGAGGGGGTCGACTACCGCGTCGGCATGCTGATCTCCGACTTCCTGCTGGTGCCCTTCCTGGTCGCACGCGCGGGCGGCGTCGCGCTCCTCCGTCACCAGGTGGCCGTCACCATGCGGACGCTCGCCGACCTGCGGATCGAGGAGTTCCCGTTCCCGCTCCCCGGGCTGGGGATCGACATGGTCTGGAACCCCCGGCTGGCCGATCAGCACTTCACCGCATGGTTCCGGGCGCTGCTGGCCGACGCCGCACCGGACCTCTGACAGCACCTGCGTACGCTGCGCCGCACCGCCCCGCGCGCTCCGCCCCGCGCGGTCAGGTCAGCAGCCCCACCCAGCTGGCGCCGAGCTCTTCGAGCATCTGCTCATGCGTGAGCTTCCAGTCGGCGCGGTGCCAGTTCTGGGCGACGAAGTCGAGCTGGGCCATCGCGAGAACGCCCCGGAAGTGGCGCTGATGAGGCTCGAAGCGCCCCGCTGTCTCCAGGCCGTCCTCGATGTCGCCGACCGCCTCCTCCATCCACTGCTCGACCAGGTCGGTGAGCTCGGGCTCGATCACCGCGGCATCGCGGCCGAGCCGGATGATCGGCCGGATGGCCGGCCAGCTGTCGGTGGTCCGCCGCAGCCACGCCATGATCGCCTCCGGCGTCCCGTCGGCGACGGTTGCCACGAGGTCCTGAGCCGTGGAGCCGTGCTCGGGAGAACGGACGCGCTGGAGCGCCTCGTTGAGCTGCTCGTCGATGAGCGCCTTCATCAGCTCGCTGCGGGAGGAGAAGTACGCGTAGAAGGTCACCCGCGTGGTGCCCGCCGCGGTCGCGATGTCGTCGACGGTGGTGGCGGCGTACCCCTTCACCTTGAAGAGCTCGAGTCCTGACTCCAGCAGCAGCCGCCGTGTCATCTGCTTCTGCGCCTCACGAAGGTTTGCCATGGCCGCATCATACGTGCCGCTGCAAGTCGAGCGTACATACCGGCTTCACGCAGTGCTGTGCGTATGAATTCTTTACGCGCCGTAAAGCTGGCCCGTGCCGGTACGCCGCCTTCGACTGCCCGACAGAGTGGTCAGTTGGTTTACGTCGATGAAACTCGCCTTAGATTGCGAACAGAGCATTGACGCACCGTAAAGCGAGTGCCATTGTCCTGGACATCACGCCCGACTCGCGTCGTGCCCTCTCCCCACCGCGCACGCAGAGCCGAGGCCTTCCACGCCTTCGAGGCTCCCGTTCCGGGACGCCGATCTTTCCCAGCCAGGGAGAACAGCAATGACGCTCAACAACGGGACGACGACGTCCCCTGGCCCAACCGCGGGGGCTGCCCGGGCACCGGGCTACGCGGGAACACTGGCTGCCGCCTGCTGCGCGGTCTTCGTGGCCCAGGTCGCCAACGCGCTGCCGGCCTCGCTCCTCGGGCTCTTCCAGGAGGACCTGAACACCCACGGGTCCCAGCTCACCTGGATCACCGCCGCGTTCATGATCGCCGTGGTCTGCTTCGAGTTCACCTTCGGTGTCCTCGGTGACCTCTTCGGACGGCGAAGGCTCGTCGCCGCCGGTACGGCCCTGGTCGCCGTGGGCAGCACCACGGCCGCGCTCGCCCCCACCGTCCAGGTGCTGTGGATCGGCGCCGCGCTCAACGGACTGGGCGCCGGCGCCATGTTCCCCGGCTCGCTCACCGCGATCACCGCCGTCACCCGCAGCATGCGGGAACGGGCACACGCGGTGGCGCTCTGGAGCGGCTTCCTCTCCGCCGGCGCAGCCGTCTCACCGCTGCTCGGCGGTATGTTCGCCAAGGTCGGGTCCTGGCGCGGTTCCTTCTGGGTGCTCGTCGGACTCGCTCTGGTCAGCATGGTGCTCACCCTCACGCTGGCCCAGGAGTCGAGGGCGCCCGAGGGCCGCAGGTTCGACGTACCCGGTCAGATCACCTTCGCCATCGGTCTCGTCCTGGTGCTGTACGGCGCCGTCGAGGGGCCCGAGTCGGGCTGGACCACCCTTCCCGTCATGTTCTCCTTCGCCTTCGGCGCGTGCTTCCTCGCCGCGTTCATCGTGGTGGAACTGGGCGCCGAATCACCGATCTTCGACCTGAAGCTGTTCCGCAACCGGGCCTTCACCGTCTCGTCCGTCGTCGCGGTCATCGGCATGCTCGCCTTCCTCGGCGCCTGCTTCGCGATGAGCATGTGGATGGGCCCGGTGCAGCACCAGGACCCGATGCGCGTCGCGATCCTGTTCCTGCTCCTCCAGGGACCCGCCTTCGTGCTCATCCCGGTCGTCTCGCGGCTCCTCCACCGGGTCGCCGCGACCTGGCTGCTGACCACCGGATTCGCGCTGATGGCCATCGGCTGCCTGCTGTTCACCCGGCTGGACGTCACGGATCCGGGGCTCGGCCCGTTCGTTGCGCCCGCCCTGCTGATCGGCATCGGTTTCGCCCTGACCATCAGCTCGGTGACGGCCGTGGCGCTCAACAGCGTGCCCCCGAGCCTGGCCGGTATGGCCAGTGCCACCACCAACATGCTGCGTGACCTCGGGTTCGCCCTCGGCCCCGTCGTCGTCGGCGCGGTCGCCCTCAGCAACGCGGGGTCGGCGTTCGCGGGCAACCTGTCCGGGGCCGACCTGCCGGCCGCCCAGGTGGCGGCGGCGGGCGAGATCGCCGCCGCCGGTGGGCCCATCGCGGTGAACAGCCTGCCGGCCGGCGCCCCGGGCTCCGCGGCGCACGGTCTGGCCCTGGACGCCCTGGGCAGCGGTTTCAGCACCGCCTTCCTGGTCTGCGGTGTGGCGGCGGCCGTCGCCGCGGTCCTGACCGCCGTCGGCATGATTGGGGTCCGCACCCACCGTTCCGCCGAGGACGAGGCATCCGCCCTGCGGTCCCCCGGAAGCGACGGCAGGCAGGAACCGGCCCCCACCACCGTGTAGCCGCTATCCGGTGGGGTGTGACGGCGGCCCGCGCGACCCTGACGGGGGCGTGGGCCGCCGTCCTGTCGAGGGCGCGGGGTGACTCCGGAGGGGCGTGGGCTGTGAGTCGGCCCATAGGCCGCAGATCACATACGACGCGGGGTAGTAGGGGGCGGCGTCCGCGCCCGCGGTCTCCGCGCGCATGAGACGCCCTCCCGGCCCGTTCTACGTAGAGGCCTAGTAGCACGGGTCGTTGCCGCCGTCCTGCGGTGCCGCTAACCATGGGACGAGTCCCGGGAAGCCGTTTGCCGGCCCCGCGACGTCCCTGACAGCAGCGCGAGGAGAGTGTTCTATCCGTACGTCCGCCCAGTCCCTGGCCCCCGCCGCCCGCACCGCCCGGATCCGCAGGTTCTCGGTTTCCGGACTGTGCGCAGCCGGAGCCGCAGCAGCGGCTCTGACCCTCGTCCCGTCCCCCGCACATGCCTCGGCACCGGCCTCGCCGGGTACGAGCGCGTCGGCGAAGGGCTCGGCAGCCGCGGTCGCCGCACAGGCGGAGACCCTCGCCGGGAAGGCCGAGAAGGCGCCCGCCACCACGGACAAGCTGGACACCTGGATCCGTAAGTCCCTCAAGATCATGGAGGACAAGGGGATACCGGGCACCTACGAGGGCCTGCACCGCAACATCATGCGCGAGTCCGGCGGAGACCCCGAAGCGTCCAACGGCTGGGACGTCAACGCCCAGAACGGCACGCCCTCCAAGGGCCTGCTCCAGGTGATCCAGCCGACCTTCGACGCCTACCACGTCCCGGGCACCGCGAAGGACCTGACCGACCCGGTCGCCAACATCACCGCGGCCGCCAACTACGCGGCCGACAAGTACGGCTCCATCGACAACGTCGACTCCGCCTACTGAGCACCGAGGGCACACGGCACGGCCACGCCCCACCGGGGGCGTGGCCGTGCCGTTCCCGTGCCCGGAGGTGCCCCCGCGACGGGCCGGAGTCCCTCCCCACTACGCTCGTGGACGTGAACGAGATGCGACCCGTACCCCCTTTGAACAGCGACATCTTCGCCGGCGTGCTGCGTCGCACCCGCCTGGCCGCCATCGTCCGGGGACCGGACCCCGATGCAGCCCTGCGTACCGTCCTGACCCTCGCGGAAGAGGGCGTGGCCCTCGTCGAGGTCTCCCTCAACACCACCGACGCCCTCGGCGTCATACGCCGTGCCGCCGCCGAGACGGGGTCCGGAACCGTCATCGGCGCGGGCACCGTGCTGACCGAGGACGACGTCGCCCGGGCCCAGGAGGCCGGTGCCGGCTGGATCGTCACCCCCGCACTCACCGAATCCCTGGCCGCGTCGGTCCGGGCCGGGCTGCCGGTCCTGGCGGGCGCCCTCACCCCCACCGAGGCCGTCGCCGCGCGACGCGCGGGAGCCGACGCAGTCAAGCTGTTCCCCGCCTCGCTCGGCGGCCCCGCCTACCTCAAGGCCCTGCGCGACCCCTTCCCGGACATGCCGTTCGTGCCCGTCGGCGGCGTGGACCTCGCCGGGGCGGAGCAGTACCTCGCCCACGGCGCGGTCGCGGTCGGCGTCGGCTCACCGCTGGTGGGTGACGCCGCACACGGCGGCGACCTGGCCGCACTGCGCGAACGCGCCCGCCGCTTCGTCGCGCTCTGCGCCCGGGACGAGCAGGGGGAGGCGTGATCGCCGCCGGGCGCGTATCCGCGCCCGCCGACGTGCTGACGTTCGGTGAGACCATGCTCGCCGCCCAACTGCCCGGCACCCTCGCGGTCGGTGCCCAGGCCCGGACCACCGTCGCCGGCGCGGAGTCGAACGTCGCCATCGGTCTGGCCCGCCTGGGCCACCGCGCCGTGTGGGCCGGCCTCGTCGGCGACGACGAGCCCGGCCGGCTCGTCCTGCGCACGCTCCGCGGGGAAGGCGTCGACATCACCCGCGCCGCCACCCACGCCACGGCGCCGACCGGCGCGATGCTCCGCGAGCGGCGCGTCGCGGACATCGCCCGGGTCCACTACTGGCGCAGCCACTCCGCTGCCTCGCTGCTCACCCCCGCCGACCTCGCGCCCGCCCTCGGCGACGGCGCCCGGGTCCTCCATCTGACCGGCATCACCTGCGCCCTCGGTCCGGGCCCGCTGGAGGCGGTGCGCGCAGCCGCCGCCCACGCCCAGGCGCAGGGCTGGACCGTCGCCCTGGACGTCAACCACCGGCAGCGGCTGTGGACGGCCGAGGAAGCGGGCAGGGCGCTCCGGCCCCTGCTGCCGCACATCACGGTCCTGATCGCCTCGGACGACGAACTCCCCGTCGTCACCGACGCGTTCAGCGAGACACCCGACGGGGAGGAACGAGCCGTCGACGCGCTGCTTGACACCGGTGTACGGGAGGTGGTCGTCAAGCGCGGGGGAGAGGGCGCCGCGTTCCGCGACCGGCAGGGCGCCAGGCACTCCCTGCCCGCACTTCGGGTACCCGTACGGGACACGGTGGGGGCGGGCGACGCCTTCTGCGCCGGATATCTCTCCGGCCTGCTCGACGGGCTCCCGCCGGCCGGGCGCCTCGCCCGCGCGAACACCCTCGGCGCGTTCGCCGTCGCTTCGGACGGAGACTGGGAGGGGCTGCCGCGCCGCGACGAACTCGGCCTGCTCGACGCGGCACCGGGCACCGTGATCCGCTGATCCCCGGCGGCTCCCCGAGGCCGCGCGCACCGTCCGTGCCGCGCTCAGGCACGGACCGCGGACGTCACCAGGGTGACTGGCCGGCCGGATCGCCGTCCGGGCCGTCGAACAGCGAGATCTGCACCCGCACGCGCTTGCCCACGGGCTCGCGGCGCACCTCGAAGCTCTGGCAGACCGCCAGAACGATCTCCAGGCCGTGCTGCCCCGCGCGTGCGGGATCGCCGTGCAGGGCGCTGCCGTGCAATGCGCTGGGGAGCACGGAGCCCGAGTCCCACATCGTGATGTCCAGCATGCTGCCGTGCACCTCGAGATCCAGCAGGCACGGGCCCGGCGCGTACTTGCAGACGTTCGTGGCCAGCTCGCTCACGACCAGCTGCGCGACCTCCAGCACCCGCGTGGGAACGTCCACACCTCGCAGCGCCCGTGCGTCGGACAGGAAGTCGCGCACGAACCGACGGGCCCGGGAGATCTCCCCCGAACCCATGTCGTACGCGGCGCTACCGGCCATGACGGCCTTGCCCGCCTCCGGCCCGTCCTGTTCGGTCGTGCACCTCGTCACCAGCTGTTCCATCCCGCATCCCCCGTCCGTCAGCTGCACCTCGCAGCTCATCCACCGCCCGCCTACCCCCCGTCACACATTTCAGGCCCGGCGGGACGAGGACAACCGGCCGGGTTCAGCCCGCTGAGCCGCCCGGTCGGTCGGTGAGGCCCAGCGCGCCCGCCGCCTGGATCGCCAGCCACACCTCGGCCAGGGCGCCCGTCGACGTCAGATCGCGGTGCGAGAGGGCGCCGAAGCGGCGCAGCCGGTAGGCGAGGGTGTTCGGGTGGATGTGGAGCGCCGCCGCGGCCGTCTCCGTACGGCGGTCGCGCTCCATCCAGGTACGGGCGGAGACCAGCAGGTGCGAGTCGTGGGCCTCGTCGTACCGCAGGACCTCGCCGAGCACGTGCTCGACCAGGGCGGTCAGGACAGCGGGGTCCTCGGGCAGCCAGCGGCCCGTCGCGTCGTCGCCGTACCGGACGACCGGGCGGCCCGACTCCACCGCCTTCGAGACCGCCCAGAGCGCCTCGCGCTCGGCGACCTTCAGCGCGACGCCCGGTGCGAAGGGGCGGCTCATCCCCGCTGCCACGGCCGGCAGCTCGCCGACGGCCTCCGCAAGGTCCGGCGCTCCCAGGACATAGCGGTCCTCGCCCCAGGTGAGCAGCAGATGCGGGTGGCCCTCCAGGCAGTGCAGCAGTGCCTCGTCCGTGGTCCGGCGGACCACCAGCAGCACGGCGTCCCCCTCGATCGCGTGCCGGGCGAGCCGGCGGCGCGCCGCCTCCGGGTCGAGCACCTCCTGCAGCAGCTCGGCCAGGGTCTCCGCGCCCTCGCGGCGCAGCACCTCGCGCTCGTTGCGCACCATCGCCAGCCGCAGCGCCGCCACCGTGGCGATGTGCTGGACCACCGCGAGCCCCGCGGGCTGGGCACCCTGACGCTCGTACGCCACGAGGAAGCCGGCCGGTCCGCCGGGCGCGGGCACCGGCAGGACGAAGCCGCCGGGCACCGTGGGAGGGGCGTCGACGGACGCGGGCAGCACACCCGGGTCCGGGGTCGGAACGCCCGGCAGCAGCGGGCGGCCCTGCGGTGTGCAGAGGTAGACGTCGTAGCCCGACAGCGCTTCGAGGCGGCGCAGGAGCGCGGGGGTGTCGATGTCCTCGGCGACCAGCCAGCGCAAGGAGCCGAAGACCTGGAGCTGCGCGCCCAGCCGGTACCGCGCGTCCTCCTGGACCGAGGCGGCGACCTCCTGGGCGACGGCGATGAAGGGGACGGCGAGCGGGACTTCGAGGACCGGGAAGCCCCGCTCCTCGGCCGCCTCGAAGAACGCGTCGTGCAGGGGCGGCATGTGCAGCTGCGCCGAGAGCGCGAGAGCGGACACGCCCGCGTCGTCGAGCCGCTCCAGATAGGCGCGCTGCCCGGCCGCGCCCCGGGGGACCGCCAGACCCGCCGTCATGATCACCTCGGCACCCAGCAGCCAGGGCGTCGGATCGGCGAGCTCGCTGGCGTGCGCCCACGACACGGACCGGCCCAGGCCGCCGCTGCCGGCCGTCACCGAGAGCTGGAGCGCCGGGAAGGTGAGCAGATCCTCGACGGTGAGTTTGTTGCGGGCCACAGTCGGGAGCCTACATCTTTGTGCTGAACACAGTTGTCGCTGATCATCCACGGGCCACACACTGCTGGGACGCCCTGCGCACGCCCCTACGCATGAACGGAAGGTGGAGCGTCCGTGACGACCTCGATCACCGAAATCGAGACCTATGGTGTCGAGCGGATCCCGGACGCGGACCGCACGGCCCGCCCGGTCGACCTGTTCCGGCTCGCCTTCGGCGGCGCCAACACCTTCGCGACCTGTGTACTGGGCGCGTTCCCGATCCTCTTCGGCCTCTCCTTCTGGCAGGGCGTCGCGGCGACCCTCCTGGGTCTCGTCGCCGGCGCGCTGCTGCTCGCCCCGATGGCACTGTTCGGACCGGCCAACGGCACGAACAACGCCGTCTCCTCCTCCGCGCACCTCGGCGTGCACGGCCGGGTCGTCGGCTCGTTCCTCTCCCTGCTCACCGCCATCGCGTTCTTCTCGATCTCGGTGTGGTCCTCGGGCGACGCGCTCGTCGGCGGCGCGCACCGCCTGGTCGACGTCCCCGAATCGGATCTCACGTACGGCATCGCGTACGCCCTCTTCGCCGGGCTCGTCCTCGTCGTCTGCGTCTACGGCTTCCGTTTCATGCTGCTGGTCAACAAGATCGCGGTGCTGGCGGCCTCATCCCTCTTCGCCCTCGGCGCGTTCGCCTTCGCGGGCGACTTCGACCCCGGTTACGCGGGAGCCTTCGCGTCGACCGCCGACCCGCTCTTCTGGCCGTCGTTCATCGGCGCCGCGCTGATCGTGCTCTCCAACCCGGTCTCCTTCGGCGCGTTCCTCGGCGACTGGTCCCGCTACATCCCGGCCGGGTCACCGCGCCGCCGGGTGATGGGCGCCGCCTTCCTCGCCCAGATCGCCACGCTGCTGCCGTTCCTGTTCGGCCTGGCCACCGCGTCGATCATCGCTTCGAAGGCCACGAAGTACGTCGATCCGGCCGCCCCCAACTACGTGGGCGGGCTGCTCGCGATCTCGCCCGGCTGGTACTTCCTGCCCCTCTGCCTGATCGCCCTGATCGGCGGCCTCTCCACCGGCACGACCGCCCTGTACGGCACGGGCCTCGACTTCTCCAGCGTCTTCACGCGCTTCAGCCGCGTCCAGGCCACCTTCTTCATCGGCGTACTGTCCATCGCGTTCATCTTCGTCGGCCGCTTCGCACTCAACCTCGCGCAGTCCATCTCCACCTTCGCGACGCTGATCATCACCTGCACCGCGCCCTGGATGATCGTGATGGCCCTCGGCTACGTCACCCGGCGTGGCTGGTACGACGCGGAGGCGCTCCAGGTCTTCAACCGCCGTCAGCGCGGCGGCCGTTACTGGTTCACCCACGGCTGGAACTGGCGCGGCATGTCCACCTGGTCCGTGTCGGCCGTCGTGGCGCTCCTCTTCACCAACCTGCCCGGCCAGTTCGTGGGCCCGCTCGGCGACCTCGCGAACGGCGCGGACATCTCCCTGCCGGTCGGCCTCGCCCTCGCGACCGTCCTCTACCTCACGCTGCTCGCCCTGTTCCCCGAACCACGCGCCGTGTACGGCCCCGACGGACCCCGCTTCGTACGGGCCTCGGACACCCCGGTGCCCCCGATCACCGGCGGCACCGGCGGCACCGAGGGAACCGTCACCGAGCCCGCAGCGGCCCACTGACCCCCGACCGACCGCCGTACGCCCGTGACCAGGAGCTGACCATGAGCACCACCACCGCCCCGGAGGTCAGGGATGCCGCCGACGCCCTCGTCGCTGCCTTCGCCGAAGGCCGCCTCGACGACTACTTCGGTGCCTTCGCCCCGGACGCGACGTTCGTCTTCCACACCACTGCCGAGCGGCTCGGCTCCACCGCGGAGTACCGCGCCCTCTGGCAGCAGTGGGTGGAGCACGACGGCTTCCGCGTCCTCGGCTGCATCTCGTCCGCCCCACTGATCCAGCACCTCGGCGACACGGCCGTCTTCAGCCACGACGTGGAGACCCGGGTCGCCACACACGCCGGTGAGGAGACGGTCCACGAGCGGGAGACCATCGTCTTCGCCCGCACAGAGGACGGCCGCTGGGCCGCCGTCCACGAGCACCTTTCCGCCCGCACCACCGCCTGACCGGGAGAGACGCCCAATGAGCACCACGTTCCGCAACTACATCGACGGTGCGTTCGCCGACGCCTCGGACGGCCGCACGCTCGACGTGGTGGACCCCACCACGGGCGAGGTCTACGCGACCTCCCCGCTGTCCGGGGCGGCCGACGTCGACGCGGCGATGGCGGCCGCGGCCGCCGCCTTCCCGGTCTGGCGCGACACCACACCGTCCGTGCGCCAGCGCGCGCTGCTGAAGATCGCCGACGCGATGGAGGCACGCGCGGACGACCTCGTCGCCGCCGAGAGCCGGGACACCGGCAAGCCGCTCCACCTCCTCCGCAGCGACGAACTCGCCCCCGCCATCGACCAGGTGCGCTTCTTCGCGGGGGCGGCGCGGATGCTCGAAGGCCGCTCGGCCGGTGAGTACATGGAGGGGCTGACCTCCATCATCCGGCGTGAACCCGTCGGCGTGTGCGCACAGGTCGCACCCTGGAACTACCCCCTGCTGATGGCGGTGTGGAAGTTCGCACCCGCGCTCGCGGCGGGCAACGCGGTCGTCCTCAAGCCCTCGGACACCACCCCCGCGTCCACGGTGCTGATCGCCGAGATCATCGGCGGAGTCCTGGCTGAGCTGGAGCTGCCCCGCGGAATCTTCAACGTGGTCTGCGGCGACCGTGACACCGGCCGCCTGATGGTGGAGCACCCGACCCCGGCGATGGCCTCCATCACCGGTTCGGTGCGGGCCGGCATGCAGGTCGCCGAGTCCGCCGCCAAGGACGTCAAGCGGGTCCACCTGGAGCTCGGCGGCAAGGCCCCCGCGGTGGTCTTCGAGGACGCCGACCTGGCGAAGGCGGTCGAGGACCTGGTGGTCGGCGGCTTCTTCAACGCCGGCCAGGACTGTACGGCCGCGACCCGTGTCCTGGTCCACGAGTCCGTCCACGACGAGTTCGTTGCCGCGCTGGCCAAGGCCGCGGCCGACACGAGGACCGGCCTGCCGGACGACGAGGACGTGCTGTACGGCCCCCTCAACAACGCGGGCCAGCTCGCCCAGGTCAGCGGCTTCATCGAGCGCCTGCCCGAGCACGCCAGGATCGAGGCGGGCGGCCACCGGGTGGGCGACAAGGGCTACTTCTACGCCCCGACCGTCGTGTCAGGGCTGCGGCAGGACGACGAGATCGTCCAGCAGGAGGTCTTCGGGCCGGTCATGACGGTCCAGTCGTTCGCGGACGAGGCCCAGGCCGTGGAGTACGCCAACGGCGTGGAGTACGCCCTGGCCTCCTCGGTGTGGACCAAGGACCACGCGCGGGCGATGCGGATGTCGAAGAACCTCGACTTCGGCTGTGTGTGGATCAACACCCACATGGCACTCGTCGCCGAGATGCCGCACGGCGGGTTCAAGAAGTCGGGCTACGGCAAGGACCTCTCCGCGTACGGCTTCGAGGACTACACCCGGATCAAGCACGTCATGACCTCGCTCTGACGACGACTCCTCAGCGTCGTAGCGGCGTGCCCGGTGCTGGTTCCTGGCACCGGGCACCCACGGGCCCACCCGGGGTGAGGAGCACGCTCACGCGCGGATCCACCGCCTCAGCGCCTCGACCGTGTTCTCCGGCGCCGTGTTGAAGCACAGCCGGATCCCGGGCGCCGCCTCGGCGAGGACGTTGACCAGCCGCTCGAACAGCAGGGTGTTCTCCGGGGCCACCCGTACGCCGGCGCCGATCATCGCCAAGCCGAACGCATGCTCCTGGAGTTGCTCCCGGACGGTCGCCTCGGCGCGGTCCGGGGAGGTGTCGATCAGGCAGGGGACGGCATCGAACCCGGCCTCGCGCAGCGCCGCGTTCCCGGCCTCGATCCGGGCGGTGAGCACCGCCTCGTCGAGGCCCTCGGGCATCCGGCTGTAGTCGAGCGCACTCGGATGCAACCCGATGGACAGCACCTTCGTGTCCCTGGGCAGCGGAGTTGATGTCGTCGGCCTGCTCATGGGCGGGACCCTCTCTGCCGGCGTCGCGGTGATTCTCCGGTGTATCACGTGAGCACGGCATCGACGCCAACTCCCGTGCCCCAGGGGCGAGGTGGCTCTACGATCCGGTTCCATGACGGCTCCCGACTGCTACGTGTGCGGCAGAGAAGCACAGTTCGGCGAACTCCCGCCACGCGAGTGCGTCGTGTTCGACGAACTCTGGAGGGTGGCCCATGCCTTCGACACGGCGGTGCCCGGCTGGCTGGTGCTCCTGCCCCGCCGTCATGTCACGGCCGTCCACGACCTCACCGACGCCGAGGCCGCGGCCCTGGGGACATGGCAGGTCAAGCTCTCCCGGGCCCTCCGGAGCGTGACCGGCTGCGTCAAGACCTACGTCATCCAGTTCGCCGAGGCCGAGGGCTTCGCTCACGCGCACTTCCACATCGTGCCGCGGATGCCGGGACTGCCTCCCGAGCAACGGGGGGCGGGCGTCTTCGGGCTGCTCGGCCGACCGGAGCCCGAGCGGGTGACGGCCGATCAGGCGGACCACTTGGCACACTCCCTACGAGCTCAGCTCGATGCGAGCCCGCAGAAACCACATTGACGCCGTGGAGGTACCCGCGTCCGGGCGGCCTCTTCTTGTGGACCCTCGCGGCGCTGCACTAGCGTCGCCGGCGTGGATCTCTTCTCACGCTCGTGGACGGCGTTGCGCACAGCGGTCGCCGGACTGCCGGACGAGGACTTCTCCCGACCGTCCGGCTGCGCCGGGTGGCTCGTGCGGGACCTCGTGTGTCATCTGGTCATCGACGCCCAGGACGTCCTGATCACGCTCGCGACACCCGCCGGGACGGAACCGACCCGCGACGCGGCGACCTACTGGGACGTCACCCGGACGCCGCCGAGCGGCGACGACCCGCTCGACGCGCTGACCGTCCGGCTGGCAGCCGCGTACGAGGAGCCCGGCCTGCTGAAGTTCCACCTGGACGACGTGGGATCCGCCGCCGGCCGCGCCGCCGCACTTGCCGCACCGGACCTCCGCGTCGGCACCCGCGGCGAGGTCCTGACCGCGGCCGACTACCTCACGACGTACGTCCTGGAGTGGACGCTGCACCACATTGATCTGATCGCGTACCTCCCTGACGCCCCGGAAGCCCCGGAGGAGACGCTCGCCAGGTCGCGCCGGCTGCTGGAGGAGATCGCCGGGAACGCCTTCCCCGCGTCGCTCACCGACAGGGACGCGCTCCTGGTCGGTACCGGACGGCGTCCACCGACCGAAGCGGAGAAGGCCGAGCTCGGCGAACTGGCCGCGCAACTTCCCTTCGTCCTCGGCTGACCGCCCGGGCTCCGCACGATGACAGCATGGAGCCATGCTCATCGTCATCGGAGGACTGCCCGGAACCGGCAAGACCACGCTCGCCCGCCTGCTGGCCTCACGCATCGGCGCGGTCCACCTGCGGATCGACACCATCGAGCAGGCGGTCGTCCGCTCGGGCCTCGCTCAGCACCCCCTCGGACCGGTCGGATACGCCGTGGGATACGCCCTGGCCGGCGACCACCTCCGGCAGGGGCTCACCGTGATCGCGGAATCCGTGAACCCCCTCGCCGTGACCCGGGACAGCTGGCGGGACGTGGGAACAGGAGCGGCCGTCCCCCTCGCCGAGGTGGAGGTGATCTGCTCGGACCGTGACGAGCACAGACAGCGGGTGACCTCACGGACCATCGACATCCCCGGCCTGACCCCGCCCGACTGGCAGCAGGTGCTCGACCACGACTACGAGCCGTGGAACCGGGACCACATCGTCGTCGACACGGCGGGGGAGGAGCCGCAGGAGTCGCTGGCCGCACTCCTGCGCCACCTCGGTACCCTCGTCCCCGGCGGGCGGTAGGCGCTTCCAGGGGTGACACCGACGGCCGGCGGGCCCGTGGTTCCGGATTTCGGCCCGCCGGCAGGGCATGCTGGTGGCCGTGACCACGGCGCTCTCCGTGAGCTTGCCGCGGTGCCGGACCAGGGACGCGCGACGTCCGCCGTCCCGTGACGGGCGGAGGAAACCGGATGGCGGACGACCGGCGGCCGGGACCGCCGCCCGGACCGGCCACGGGTGCGCTGGTGGACCGGCTCAAGGAGCGGATCTACGCGACGATCACGATGATCGCCGTGGTGGTCGGTCTGTCCGTGAGCGACGCCGGCACCGCAGGAGCCCTCGCCACGGTCCTGACCGCCGCACTGGGGCTGTGGCTCGCCGCGTTCGTCGCCGACCAGCAGGCGCACCGCACCGTGCACGGCCACCTCGCCACCGGGCACGACCTGCGCCGCATGCTGTACGTCAGCAGCCCGCTGCTGTCCTGCGCGGTGGGCCCCGGCGTGATGATCGCCCTCGCCGCTCTGGACGTCCTGTCCCTGTCCGCCGCGCTGATGACGGCGGCCGGCGTGGGCATCGCCTCGCTCTTCGCCTGGGGCTGCGCGGGCGGGCTGCGCATGGGTGGCGGCGTCCTCCTCGCGGTGCTGGCCGGTCTGGCCGACGCGGTCATCGGTGTCGCGGTCGCACTGGTGAAGGCCGCCGCCGGGCACTGACACTTCGCAGACGCTGCCGCCCACCGCGGGCCCGGGCCGGGCGGGGACGGCCCCGCCCGGCCGGTCAGGCGCCGCCCCGGTGAGCTCCCGGCCCCCGCCCTTCCCGCGTCAGCCGGCGCAACGCCCGCACCAGCGCCTCGACACCCATGACCGCCTTGGACCGGGGGCATCCGACGTTGAGCCGAACCCGCCCCGGACAGCCGTACGTTGCTCCCGGCATGATGGCCACCTTCTCCACCTCGACGAGCTCGCGCTGCAGCGCCTCGTCGTCGACGCCGAGCGGCCGCAGGTCGATCCAGGCGAGGTACCCCGCCTGCGGAGGCTCCCAGCCGAGCTCGGGGAACTCCTCGCGCAGCCGGCCGGCGACCGTCGCGAGGTTGCCCGCGAGGTACGTACGCAAGGCATCCAGCCAGGGCGCGCCGTCCCTGTACGCCGCGATGTGCCCGACCAGCGACAGCACCGCGGGCGAGGAGAGACCGTCGGCCTCCTTGAGCTGCCTCAGATAGGCGTCGCGCGACGCGGGATCACCGATAATCCCGTAACTTCCGGTCAGAGCAGGGATGTTGAACGACTTGGACGCCGAGGTGATCATGGCCCACCGGCCCTCGCCGCCGTGTCCGGCCCAGGGGCGGTGGACGTGCGGGGGATGGGCCAGATCGGAATGGATCTCGTCGCTGATGACGGCCACCCCGTGCCGCGCGCACAGCCGCGCCATCCGGTCCAGCTCGTCCCCGGACCAGACCCGGCCCGTCGGGTTGTGCGGCGAGCACAGCAGCAGCACGGACGTGTCGGGCAGCGCCAGGAGTCGCTCCAGCTCCGTCCAGTCGTCGAGCGGGCACTCCCGCAGCCGGCGCCCGTGGGCCGCCACGGTCTTGGGGAACGCGTCGTACATGGGGGTGTGGGCGACCACGCCGTCACCCGGATCCGACCAGAGCCGGAGCAGCTGCGACAGCTGGTAGACGACCGACGGCGCGTAGACGATCGACCCGGGATCGACGGCCGTCGCGTGCCGGGTCGCGTACCAGTGGACGATCGCGGACAGGAAGTCGTCCTGCCGCCACCGCGAATAGCCCAGCACCCCGTGGTCCAGCCGGCCGCGGAGCGCGGCCATGATCTCCGGGGCGGTCTCGAAGTCCATGTCGGAGATCGTGAACGGCAGCAGATCCGGCACGCCGAAGCGGTCCTCGACGTAGTCCCACTGCGTGCACCAGGTGCCGTGCCGGTCCACCACGGTGTCGAAGCCGTACGGATCCGGCGCGGCCCCACGGGCCGAGGGAGCAGGGGAGGAGGAGACCATGGTCAGCCCACCGGGATCATGGTGGCGATGGCGTCCTTCACCGACTGGACCTGCGGCCCGATGATGACCTGCACGGTGTGGCCGTCGAGTTTGATCACTCCTACGGCGCCGAGCTTCTTCAGCCGGGCCTCGTCCACCTGTGCGGCGTCCTCGACCGTCATGCGCAGGCGGGTGATGCAGTTGTCCAGGGTGCGGATGTTCTCGGCACCGCCGATCGCGTCGAGGATCGCGACGGCGTCGTACTTCCCGGCGACCAGCTCACGCGCGGGCGCCGCCGCTTCCGGGGCGGCGGTGTCGCCGTCCGCGTCGTCCGGCTCCTCGTCGCGGCCCGGGGTCCTGAGGTCGAAGCGGGTGATCGCCCAGCGGAACAGGAAGTAGTACACGGCGAACCACACCGCCGCGATCACCGGCACCAGGTACCACTTGGTCGTCGAGCCCTGGAGGACGCCGAAGACCAGCCAGTCGATGACGTTGCCGTCCGTGTTCCCGATGAACACGCCGAGCACCGCCGCCGTGAGGAAGCCGAGCCCCACCAGGACCGCGTGGATGGCGTACAGCCACGGGGCGACGAAGAGGAACAGGAACTCCAGCGGCTCCGTGATGCCGCCGACCACGCAGGCCACCACACCGGACACCAGCAGGGCCTTGATCTCCGGGCGCATCTTCCTCTTGGCGCAGTGGTACATCGCGAGCGCCGCGCCCGGGAGGCCGCCCAGGTAGGACGCCATCTTGCCCTGGGAGAGGAAGTGCGTCGCCTCGGTGACCTCGCCGTTCGGGGCGCCGGCGCAGTCCAGGTGCGCGTAGAACAGGTTCAGGGCGCCGGAGACATGGTCCCCGCACACCGCTCCCGAACCGCCGACATCGGTGAACCGGAACATGGCCACCAGGATGTGGTGGAGCCCGATCGGCCGCAGCAGCACCTCTCCCATGCCGAAGAAGAACGGCCCGAAGACCCCGGTGTGCCCGATGCCCCGGCCCACGGCGGTGATCCAGCCGTTGAAGGTCGGCCACACCAGCGGGATGAGCAGACCGAGCACGCTCAGGGCGAGAGCGGAGATGATGGGGACGAAGCGGAGACCGCCGAAGAAGGCCAGTGCATCAGGCATCCGCTGCGTACGAAAGCGCTGGTGGAGAAGGCTGACAACGATGCCAACGGCCACGGCTCCGAGGAGTCCCGTATCGATGGACTGCACGCCGAGCACGTCGGCTATGCCGTAGTGCTCGATCGCGGACGCGTCCTCGAAGTCCACCCCCTTGGAGGTGAGGTAGAAGTTCACCGCGAGGTTCATGGCGGCGAAGCCGACGAAACCCGAGAAGGCGGCCACCCCCTTGTCCTCGCGGGCGAGGCCGAGCGGGATCGCCATCGCGAAGAGGACGGGCAGGAAGGTGAAGGCGACCAGCCCCGTGTTGGCCATCCAGGTGAAGACGAGGTGGAAGACCTCGGCCTTCAGGAAGGGCAGGTTGTCGGTGACGGCCTCACTGGAGAGCGAGGAGCCGATGCCCAGCATGATGCCGCAGAACGCGAGCAGGGCCACCGGGAGCATGAACGTCTTGCCGAGTCCCTGGAGGAACTCCCAGAGTGCGGCTTTGGTCTTCTGCATGTGTACGGAACTTTCGAGCCTGGGGGGACGGACCCGAGCGCTCGCCGTGGCGATGCGGGGACCCACGGGTGATCGAGCGGCGGAAACATGACGAGGGGGTCGGGCCGCCCTCGCGCGTCGCACCTGGGGATCGCCCGGTGAGCCGCGCCCGGAAGGGGCCGTTCCGCCGCACGGATCACATCACAGCAGGTCGATGGCTGTCCACGACGATCAGGGCGACGGTCGGCGCCGGAGGCGGGGGGAGGACACGGAGTGAGAGCCCTGTCGCGTGGCGTGGCGTACGCCACCTCTTCGGTGCATCTCGGGGTGTTTGCCGACGCGTGGGTGGGTAAGGGGCTCTGTGGCTGCCGGAGCCGACAATCCGGTGGATAGTGTGCAAAAACTACTGACTCAGGAGGTTCGATGTCCTCGAAGCGACGTCGCAAGAAGAAGGCCCGCCGCAAGAACGGCGCGAACCACGGCAGCCGTCCCCAGACCTGAGGGCGCGCCAGGAACGGGTCCGGGGGGTGGCACATGGGTGCCACCCCCCGGACCCGTTCCTGGCGGCGTCGGCCGCGGGCCGTGATTCAGGTCAGCAGCTGGTTGCGGTGGGACGCGCGACGGGCGGCGGCCAGGAGGGCGTGGATCTGGGGGCCGGCCTGGTCGAGCCGGGCCACGGGCTTGGCGAACGGCAGGCGTACGTCGCGGTGGGACCTCGGGTACTCCAGGCGCAGCGTCACCCCGTAGCGGTCCATCGCCAGCGGGAGGACGCGCGTCGCGCCCTTCTCTGGCTGGGGGTGCACGAGCCGCAGGAGCAGGGGGACGAGCTCGCCGTGGTCGTCCACGAGGTGGGTGAGCATCCCCGCCTCGCTGGTGGCGATCGGGTCCGGGACGGTGTCCTGCAGCGTGTCCAGGGTGACGAACGCGCGGCCCCTGTCGTCCTCGAACACCGCCTGGCCGAACTCCATGCAGGTGCTCTCCTCGGAGTCCGTGCTGTACGGGGCCGCCAGCAGGCCGGTCACCGTGACGCGGGCGCGCATACGGTCCCGTACGGGCGTGGGCGCGATGTCGGTGAACTCCAGCCGCACGGGGATGCGCGGCCCCGGCTGGGGCGAGCCCTCCTCGGACGGTTCGTGCAGGTGGATGTGGCCCATCGCTGCCGAACCGTCGAGGCGGTGCACCTCGACGGGGTCGAGCCCATCGCTCACCACAGTCATCGAATGGGCTGCGGTCAGGATGGACAGGACGCGTTCGGCGGGGGTGGGCTGTGTGACGCGGGAGTTGAAAGGACGCATCCAAGTTCTCCAGAGGAGCGGGCGGGGAGACCTCATTGCAGTTACTTAGGTATGCCTAACCTAACCCATGATGCGGGGATCGGGTAGCGCCGTATGCTGTCCGGCATGACGAATCGTTGGGTCGGGGTGACCGTCGACTGCGTCGACGTGGAGCGGGTCGCCCGCTTCTGGAGTGTGCTGCTGGACCGCCCGCAGGGGCCCACCCGGCCTGGCTGGGTCTATCTCGGCAGCGTCGACGACCCCCAGCCGCGCCTCGTCTTCCAGCCGGTGACCGAGCCGAAGCAGGGCAAGGTGCGCCTGCATCTGGATGTGAACGTCGACGACATCGACCGGGGGATCACCCAAGTCGTCGCGCTGGGCGGCCGGTCCACCGGCGAGCGGCACGACTACGACGAGGGTGTGGTCGTCGTGATGGCCGACCCCGAGGGCAACGAATTCTGCCTGTCGCAGTTCTACTGACGACCCGCGCCCGCCCCCGCCCCCGCGCCCGGCTCCCGGCCTGCGGCCCGCCTGACCTGCCCTGCCCGGCCGTCCGCCCCGCCCTGAGGCCCGGCTGATTGACTGACCGCATGAATCTGCTGTCGCCCCGGGTCCTGCGGGCCCTTGAACGGTTCAACGCCACCTATCCCTGGGATCACAACGCCCACTACCACCGCTGGATCCTCCGGCAGTTGCCGGGACGCTTCGGGAGCGCCCTGGACGTCGGATCGGGCAGCGGTGACCTTGCGAGACTCCTCGCCGGACGTGCGAAGGCCGTCACGGCGTTGGACGCCGATCCGGAGATCACCGCCCGCGCCCGCGAACTCACCCCCGCCACGCTCCCCGTGACCTTCGCCGTCGCCGATGTGTCGGCGGAGCTCCCCGGCGGCCCTTTCGACGTCATCACGTGCGTCGCCACGCTCCACCATCTGCCGTTCACCGAGGCGCTCACCTGTTTCGGCCGCCAACTGGCCCCGGGCGGCACCTTGGTGGTCCTCGGGCTGTCCCGGGCCGCCAGTCCCCTGGATCACGCGCTCGGTCTCGTCGCCGTGCCGGCCAACGCCGCCACGGGCTGGATCAGGAACAGGGGCAGGCCCTCGCGCCGCCCCGTCTCCATGACGGCCCGTACGCGCCCCGCCTCCATGACCTTCGACGACATCGCAGGTGAGGCCGCGAAGATCCTGCCCGGCGCGCGGTTACGGCGGCGGCTGTTCTGGCGCTACTCGCTCGTGTGGCACCGGCCCGAGCGCCCTGTGGCGCCCGCCGGCCGCTGAACAGCCTCCGGGCGGTAGCGGTGTGAGGACCGTTGACAAATGTGCGCGCTGCTAGAAACCTGTCACCTCGGCACCACAAAATATTGACCAGATCACTCAAAATTCCATGCAACATGCGCGAGTTCCCGGCAGGTGACCTGCTCCCTCCCTCCTGCCGGCGTCCCTGATCACTCCCGTCGGTGTACCGGCAGCCCGCACGTGCCGGGCCATCTTCGGCGCCGGCACCATCCGCGGCGGCGACGGCAACGCCGAGGGCGGCGTCGAGTTCACCGGCATGCGGATACGCAACACCTACGCGGACGGCATCAACTTCGCTAACGGGACGCATGATTCGACGGTCTTCAACTCCTCGTTCCGGAACACCGGTGACGACTCGCTGGCCGTCTGGTCCAGCAAGTACGTGAAGAACCGTTGCTTTGATCATCAGTGGATCTCAGCAATTCCGGCGTTTCTGTCGGAATGGTCCGTGACGGTGTCACCAGAGTGCGAGTTGCGTTCTGGTGTCCTGTTGGCGGTCTCCCGTTTCTGTCCCGGCTCTGGGGCTGGGGATTGTGCCACCTGCCCGCCCCTTCCCGGCCGGGTGGCCGGGACGGGTGGTGCGGGTCTTGCGGTCGGCTCCACGGGGCTTCGACCCCACCACCATGGGGGTGGGGTCCAGGTCTCCGGCCACTCCGGTACCTGTCATACGAATGGTGCTGGTGTTGCGGGTGGCGAGGGTGAGCAGGTTGTGTCCCGCGTTCGCGTCCCGGTCCAGGACGAGCCCGCAGGCATCACACTCGAAGACACGCACGCTCAGGGGCAGTTTGGCTTTCACCGCGCCGCAGCGTGAGCATGTCTTCGAGGAGGGAAACCACCGGTCGGCCACCACCAGGCGTGTGCCGTGCCGGCGGGTCTTGTAGGTGAGCTGGCGGCGGATCTCGCCGAACGCGGCGTCCGCGACCCGGCGGGACAACCGCCGGTTGCGGCCCATCCCGGCCACGTTGAGGTCCTCGACCACGAGGGTGCCGTACGTGCGGATGAGGCGAGTGGTCAGCTTGTGGAGAGTGTCCTCGCGCAGATTCGCCACCCGGTACTGAACCTTGTTCCGGGCCCGGTTCGCCTTCTCCCACCGCCGCGAGGGCTTCCGCGCACGCCGGTCAGGACCCTGGCGGCGCGAGACGACACGACTGGCCCGACGCAACTGTTTCTGCGCCTGGTCGAGGTGACGCGGGTTGGGCACCTCGGTCACCGTGCCGTCACTGTCCGCGAGAACCGCGAGGGATTTGATGCCCAGGTCGATGCCGACCGCCGCATCCGGGCGGGCCACCCGCACCAGCTCGTCTCGCTGCTCGACCTGGAAGGAGACGAACCAGCGTCCCCGGTCCAGCCGCACGGTTGCGGACAGGATCCGCATGTGTCCCGCGTTGATACGGGCGCGCAGGTCGGGGCGGGGTTCGTGGAGACGGACCGTGCCGATCCGGGGCAGAGTGACATGCCTGCCGTCCGCGTCGATACGGATCGTGCCGGTCGTGAACCGGCAGGCCAAACGCGCCTTCCGCTTCGACTTGAAACGCGGAAGACCTACCTTCGCGCCCTTGCGTTTCCCCTTCTTGGATTTCGCGTAGTTGTCGAACGCGGCGGACGCGTTGGCCAGACCGGTGTTGTAGGCCTCCTTGGAGTTCTCCTCCCACCACCCCGAAAACCGCGGATCGGTCCGCTTGGCCTCGTTGAACGCCTTGCGCAGGGCGGGCAGTGACCAGGACCGCCACGGCGTCAGCTCGTTCTCGGGAATCCCGTACGACTGCTCGGCCCGGCGCTGATCCCACACCGCGGTGACATGGGCGACAGCCCAGTTGTACGCGGCCCGCGCCCCACCCGCATGCGAATACAGACGGGCTATAGCTGTGGCGTTCGGGTCCAGGGCCAGCCTGTGCGCGGAGACGGCGAAGCCCGGCTGCGGGACGAATCTCTTCATCCGGCCACGTCCTGCGCGGTGGCGGCCGCTACCGCGCGGGCGGCCCGGTTCTTCGCCGAGCGCGGCCCGTACAGGCGGGCGCACATCGAGGTCAGGACCTCGGTGACGTCCCGCACCAAGTCATCGTCGGATTCGGCCGGGTCAAGGACCAGCAGACACCGCCCCGAGGCCGAGAAGGCCGCTTCGAGATGCTCGACACCGAACCGGGCGAGACGCTCACGATGCTCCACCACGATCGTGCCCACCCCCGGATCGGCCAGAAGCCCGTGCAGCTTACGGCGGCGCCCGTCCAGACCGGACCCGATCTCCGTCACCACGTCCGAGACCGCCAGGCCCCGGGCGGTCGCGCCCTGCACCGTCCGAGCCACCTGCCGCTCCAGGTCCCCTTTCTGATCATCCGACGACACACGGCAATACACCACCACACGGCCCGCGGACTTCACCGCGGGCTCGGTCACCAGCCACGTACCCGACGGCGTCTGAACGACCGGAACCGGCATCCGGCCCTCCTTCGCCCACGTCCACGCAGTCTGGTAATGCACACCGTTACGCGCCGCCCACTCCGAAAGCTTCACAACACCACGGTATTCACAGAGAACACCGCATATCCACTGAAAAAATAGGAACAGTTGTTTACCCCTGGGTGGACGTCGGCCACGACAACCACTTCCGCAACAACACGATCCAGCTGCCGTGGCGGGCCAACGGCATCGCGGTCTACGGCGGTTACGGCAACACGATCGAGAACAACATCATCTCCGACACCATGAACTACCCCGGCATCATGCTGGCGACGGACCACGATCCGCTGCCCTTCTCCGGGCAGACAGTGATCGCCGGCAACACACTGCACCGCACGGGCGGGGCGTTCTGGGGGGAGGCCCAGGAGTTCGGCGCGATCACACTGTTCGCGGCCGGGCAGGACATCCCGGGCGTCACGATCCGCGACACCGACATCCATGACTCGATGTACGACGGCATCCAGTTCAAGTCCGGCGGCGGGTCCGTGCCCGGCGCGAAGATCTCGGACGTCCGCATCGACAACTCCGTCAACGGGGCGGGGATTCTGGCCCATGGGGGCGCCCGGGGCAGCGCGACGCTGACCGATGTGACCATCACCGGTTCGGCCGACGGGGACGTCGTGATCGAACCCGGGTCGCAGTTCGTCATCAACGGCGGCGCGGGAGGGGCGTCCGCCCGGAAGTAGATCCGGCCGGACCGCACACAGCCCCCGGTCGGACCGCACACACAGCCCCCGGCCGGCTCGCCATGCGCGAGCCGGCCGGGGGAGCGACGTCCGTGGGTGCGGGTCCCGACGTGCCACGTCCGACCGGACGGGCAACCCCTCAACCGTGCGGAGTCTCCACCGCGCCGGCTCGTTCGGAGCCCTCGCGGCCCATGCGCTCGATGCCCCAGGCGCCGAGTGGTTCGAGCGCCTTGTTGAGCGTGTGCCCGTGCTCGGTCAGGGAGTACTCCACGCGGGGCGGCACCTCGGCGTAGACCTTCCGGTGCACGAGGCCGTCGGCCTCCATCTCACGCAGGTGCTGGGTGAGCATCTTCTCGCTCACTCCCGGCAGTCCGCGGCGTAGTTCGGCGAACCGGCGTACGCCATGGGCATCGAGCTCCCAGAGGATCAGTCCCTTCCACTTGCCGCTCACCACGTCGAACGCGGCGTCGATGCCGCAGATGTAGGGCCCGCGTCTGGGTGCCTTGGCCATCAGTGGCTCGCTCCCTTACTAAAAGGTAAGTACCGCAGTAAATAGTGGGTACTTCCGAGCGTAGTGGCGCTCTCCGACGATGAAGGGGTGAACGAACAGACCCGTAACACCGAACAGGACGACGCTGTCACCGTGATCGGGCTCGGCCCGATGGGCCGGGCGATGACACGCACCCTCCTCACCACAGGCCGCCCCGTCACCGTATGGAACCGCACCGCCGCCCGCGCCGACGGCGTCGTCGCCGAGGGAGCGACGCGCGCGGCGACACCGCGCGAGGCCGTCGAGGCGAGCGGCCTCGTGATCCTCAGCCTCACGGACTACCGGGCGATGTACGACATCCTCGGCAGCGCCACCGGATCGCTGGCCGGCCGGACCCTGGTGAACCTGAGCTCCGACACCCCCGATCGCACACGCGAGGCCGCCGCCTGGGCGGCGGGCCACGGGGCCGCCTTCCTCACCGGCGGGATCATGGCCCCGGCGCCGATGGTCGGCACGGAGGCGTCCTACGTCTACTACAGCGGCCCCGGCGAAGTGATGGAGAGCCGTCGAGCGGCGCTGGCGCCGCTCGGGACACCCAGGTATCTGGGCGAGGATCCGGGCCTCGCCCAGATGATGTACCAGGCCCAGCTCACGGTGTTCCTCACCACCCTCTCCGCGTTGATGCAGGCCACAGCGATGCTGGGGACCGCCGGGATGAAGGCCGAGGAATCGCTCCCGGAGCTGCTCTCCACCGCCGACACGCTCAGCGACATCCTGAGGGCCGGCGACGATCGTCCCGGCGCCGCGCTCGACGCCGGCGAGCATCCCGGCGACCTCAGCACGGTCACCATGATGGGTGCGACGGCCGACCACATCGTCGGGACCAGCAGGTCACTCGGACTCGATCCCGCGCTCCCGCTGGCCGTGCAGGCCCACTACCGGCACGCGATCGAGGACGGGCACGGCAACGACAACTGGACGCGCATCATCGACCGGATCCGGGCACCACGCTGAGCGCACGCCCGTGCCCCTTCCGCCTGTTCGGAGAAAGGTGACCGTCCGCACTTGCATTCGGTTTCGATCGGCGGGAAAAATTGGGGCAAGGCGGACCGGTGGGACTCTTCGGAGTCGCCCCGGCCGGCCGGGCGGAAGGGCCTGCCGTGAGCGGGTCCGGCGGCACCGACGTGAGGTGATCTCATGGGCAAGATGGTTTCCGCGCTCCAGCAGCTGCGCGGGCGGAAGATGGAAGCGGACGGCAAGGCCCTGCAGGACCAGCGGCTGCGGGACGAGGGCCGGCGCCTGCAGGACCAGGGGCGCGGACAGCGGTAGAGCGGCCCGCCCCTGGCCCCTTCACGTAACCGGGTTCAGGCCCCGGCCCCGTAAACGCCCTGCTCCGGCAGCCCCGTCGGTTCGAAGGTGTGGACGGAGAGCCCGCGCGCGGTCGTCCTGTGGCTGACGAGCCGCAGGCCGGCCGGGGCGCCACCGTCCGGGAACAGCCTGCGGCCACGGCCCACCACGACCGGGGCGATCACGAGGCGCAGCTCGTCGACCAGGCCCGCGGCCAGCAAGGACTGGGCGAGCCGGGCGCTGCCGTGGATCTGCAGGTCCCGGCCGGGACGGCTCTTCACCTCGGCCACCTGGGAAGGGACATCCCCGTTCAGGACCGTCGTCGGATTCCACGCACCCGTGGTCAGGCTGCGGGAGGCGACGTACTTGGGCAGGCCGTTCATGAGCGGCGCGAAAGGATGGTCGGTCATCGTCGGCCAGTCCCGGGCGAAGTTCTCGTAGGTGCGGCGGCCGAACAGCAACGCGTCCGCCGTGCCGAGCCAGCTGGCGGCCACCTCCACGAACTCCTCGTCCAGGTGGGGTACGAACCAGCCGCCCCGGTCGAATCCGTCGCTCCGGTCCTCGTCCGGGGACCCGGGGCCCTGGGAGACACCGTCGAGGGACAGGAACTCCTGTACGACAAGCCTCATCGCGCATCACTCTCTTCCACCGGCCGGCTCTTCCACCGACCGCCACGGCCCCCTGGTCCACCGGACACGACTGTGCCACTCCCGGGGCGCCGTGGCAGGCGGTGACGCGTCAACCGGCCTCCCGCAGCGCCGTGAGCACGGCCAGGGGGGTGGCCGCCGCCCAGGCCTGCGGTGAGCAGGAGTGGGGGTACGGCACCGGGCGCGGGTGCTGGTCGCGGGAGTAGCCCGCCATCACCTCGGGCAGCCGGTGCCCGTGGTGTGCCGACGCCTCCAGCAGACCGAGGGCGACCCTGCGCACCTCGTCCTTCAGACCGCACCGCGCCAGACCGAGCAGGATGACCGCGTTGTCGTGCGGCCACGACGTGCCCCGGTGGTACGAGAGCGGGTGGTACCCGGGCCGGCCGGAAGCCAGCGTACGGATCGCCCAGCCCGAGAAGAAGTCGGCTTCCAGCAGGCGCCGGCCCACGCGCGTGGCGTGCCGTGCGTCGAGGATGCCGGACCACAGCAGATGTCCGGCGTCCGAAGCCAGCGAGTCGACCTGCCTCCCCCGGCCGTCCAGGGCGAGCGCCGGGAAGTCGGGGCCCGGCATCCAGAAGTCCCGCAGGAACCGCTCCCGCAGACCGGCGGCGGCGCTGTCGAGCCGGTCGGCGTACGCGGCGTCGTCCCACAGCGAGCGGGCCAGCCGCGCGGTGCGCACCAGTGCGTCGTAGGCGTACCCCTGCGCCTCCGCGACGGCGATCGGCCCCTCGGCCTGGGTGCCGTCGAGGAAGCAGATGGCGCCCTCGGAGTCCTTCCAGTTCTGGTTCACCAGGCCCTGCGGGTCGGGCGAGTAGACCAGGTAGCCGCCGTCGTCCAGGCCGCCGTCCCGGAACATCCAGGTCACGGCGGCCCGTGCGTGGTGTTCGAGGCGGGTGGCGAGCGCGTGGTCGCCGGTGGCCTCGGTGTAGCTGTCCAGGAGCACGAGGAAGAGCGGGGTGGCGTCCACCGAGCCGTAGTAGCGGCCGTACGGGACCTGGCGGAAGTGGGCCAGTTCGCCGTGCCGGATCTCATGGACGATCCGCCCCGGCTGTTCGCCCCTCCCCGTGTCGTACTCCGTGCCCTGGGTCGCCGCGAGGGCGCGCAGGGTCCCCTCCGCCAGCTCGGGCCGGTACGGCAGCGCGAAGAGCGAGGTGAACAGGGAGTCCCGGCCGAAGAGCGTGAGGAACCAGGGGATCCCCGCCGCCGGTACGCGCACGTGCTCGCCGTCCGGGCCGGTGGCGGGGACCCGCAGCGCCGCCAGGTCGCTCAGCCCACGGGCGCACGCGGCGGCCAGCCCCTCGGGGGACCCCGGCGGCAGGGGCAGCGGTGTGCCCGTGAAGGCCGAGGTGTCCGCCGCGCGCTCGGCGACGGCCTCGGCCGGTGTGCCGACCAGGGCCGGCGCTGGCGCTCCGTGCGCGTACGCCGTGGCCGTGAGCAGGAGTTCGGCCGTCCCGTGGGCGGGCAGCTCCAGGTGCCAGTCCAGCCGGTGCGCCGTGTCCTGATCGGCTACGGGCCGGACGGCGGCCGGGGCGGGGGAGGCGCAGACCGCCGTACGCGACAGCCAGGCGCCGCGCTCGTAGGTGAAGGTGACGCCCTCCGCGTGGGTGCTCGCCGTGCGCAGGGCGCCGGCCTTCTCGTACCGGCGCTTGTCGGAGCGCAGTTCGAACTGGTCGGCGAAGTCGGCGTCCACGGTGAGCGAGAGGACGGCGGTGACCGGCGCGGGGCGGTTGTTGACCAGCCGCAGACTCTCACTCAGGACACCCGCGTCGACGGCCTGTTCGCGGAAGACGGTGTAGGCGGCCGGCTCGTCCCGGGTGCCCGGCGGGGTGAGGACGCACCGGGCGGACTCCTCGCCCGCCGACGGCACCAGCACCGCCGGCGCGGCACCGTCGACGGTCAGGGTCCACCGGCTCAGATGCCGGGCGTCGCGGTGGAACAGACCGTCGGGGGAGGTGCCTCGCCGGCCCTCCACACCGCCGTCGGCCCCGAGGACGGCGAAGGTACCCGCGCGGACCAGGGTGGTGTCCGCCGTGCCGTTCACGTACGTACTCCGATCGTCGTGCGAGTGGTGCCCTCGTCCGCCGGGCGCGCTGCGGCCAGCAGGTCCAGGGTGAGTGCCGCCGTCCAGCCGAAGGCGCGGGTGCCCCGGGCCTCGGCGGTGAAGGGGTCCACGTACTCGGCGAAGGAACTGGCGCCGGCCGCGTCGAGCATCGCCGTGCGCAGGGCGTCGGCCGCACCTGCCTGCCCGTACCCGCGCAGACCGCGTTCCAGCAGCCAGTTGGTGTTGAACCAGGCGGGACCGCGCCAGTAGCGGGAGGGGTCGAAGGCGTGCCCGGTGATGTCGTACGACGGTGTCATCGGGACCTCGCCGAGGCGGAAGCCCGTACCTGTCACCGTGTCCAGCAGGGCGTCCACGACACCCTGGGGGAGCCCGGGGACGATGAGCGGCACGAGCCCGGCGACGCTGCGCTCGGGGATCAGCTCGCCGCCGACCAGGTCACGGGCGAGGAACATGCCGTCGGCGGGCGACCAGAGCCGTTCCACCAGGGCCGCGGTGAGGCGCGCGGCCCGCGCCTCGTGCGGGGCCGGGTCCGCACCCGTCTCGGCGGCGATCCGGGCCAGCGCGTGCTCCGAGACGATCAGCAGCGCGTTGACACAGGGGTCCTCGACCGCGAAGGCATGCCCGCCCCGCACATCCGCGTAGCCGCTGTCCCGGTAGTCGGCGGCGAGCCGCACATAGCGGCCGTAGTCCAGGTCGGTGGGGCGCTCCGAGGCCTGCCCGTGGTCCAGATCGGCGCGCCGGTACGAACCGGGGGCGGCCGGCTCCACACGCGCCAACGGGCCGTCCCAGCACGGGCTGTTGTCCATCCCGGGCTCCCACGGGTGCACCATGGCCGCCAGCCCGCCGCCGCCGAGGTCGCGGGGGCCCGTGAGGTAGTCGTGCCAGGCCACGAGCCTGCCGTACACCCGGGGCAGGAAGCCGCGGTCCCGCGAGGTCTCCGGGTCCGCCTGGTGCACGAGCCAGGCGGCGAGCGCGTGCACCGGGGGCTGCACGATGCCGGAGGTCTCGGTGCCGGCCGGGGCGCCCGCCCGGGCGCCGTCCGTGGAGGAGCGCCAGAAGTCGGGGCTGGGGAAGTACGCGTCCAGGGGCACCGAGGGACTGAACACGATGTGGGGGACACGTCCGTCGGCCCACTGTGCGCCCAGCAGGCTCTCCAGCTCGCGCTGGGCCCGGCGCACCGACAGATGGCGCAGCCCGATCGCGATGAAGGCCGAGTCCCAGCTCCACTGGTGCGGATACAGACCGTGCGACGGGACGGTGGAGGAGCCCGTCCAGTTGGTCAGGAGTACCCGTGCCGCGCCGCGCCGAAGGGTCAGGTGATCGGCGGCGGCGGGCACGGGGGTTTCGAGCAGCGTCGTCACGCGCCGGACCTCCGGAGGAACGCGGGGACGGAGCGCACGGCGGCGACGGGGTCGCCGGTCAGCCGGCACTCGGCGGCGAGGTAGCCGTCGTAGCCGATGCCGTGCAGCGCGCCGATCCAGGCCGGCCAGTCGAGGTGTCCGGCCCCCGGCTGGAACCGGTTTGAGTCGCTGACCTGGGCGTGGCCGATGTAGGGCGCCGCCGCGAGGATCGAGGCCGAGGGGTCGGCCTCCTCGATGTTCATGTGGTAGCTGTCGATGCCGATGCGGACCGAGTCCAGGCCCACCGTGCGGATCAGGTCGACGGCCTGCTCCAGCCGGTTGACCATGTGGTCCTCGTACCGGTTGAGCGGCTCCAGATAGAGGGTGACGCCCTCGGCGCGCGCGTGCTCGCCCAGCTCGGAGAGGCCGGACAGCAGCACCTCGCGGTCCTGCTCCTCGGTGCGCGGCGGCTCGAACGGGGGGAGCCTTCGCGAGAACATCCCGTAGGAGGCGGGGGTCTGGACGCCCAGCGCCCCGATCTCGGCCGCGACCGAGAGCTGCGACTTCATCTGCTCCAGCGCGTCACGGCGCAGGCCGTCGTCGAACGCGGCGAAGAAGTGCAGCATGTCGACGCAGACGGTCGGCATGACCACACCGTCGGCCAGGGCCTGCTTGAGCTCGGGCAGACGGTCGCGGAAGTGGAAGTCGCCCTTGGACCGCAGCTCCACGGCGTCGTAGCCGGCGTCCTGGGCGAAGGCCCATTTCTCCTGGAGCGTGTCGCCGGGGAGGAGCTGTTCCTGGCAGGCGGTTTTCAGCATGGGGTGCCTTTCGGCGCCGGTGTACGGCGCGCGGGAGTTCCTGGGGTGATCGGGGCGGGTCGCGGAGGTCAGAACTCCAGGACGACCTGGAGGGCGTCGGCGGGCGTCTCGTCGAGCAGCACATATGCGTCGGCGGCCTCCGCCACCGGGACGACATGGCTGACCAGCGACTTCACATCGACCTGGCCCTCGGCGACCAGCGAGAGGAAGGTCTGCTGGAGCCGCTCGACGGTCCAGCGTCCCGCCAGCTGCGGCGGCACCCCGCCGATCTGGGAGCAGATCAGCTGCACCCGGTTGTGGTGGAACTCGTCGCCGAGGCGGAGACCCGCGCCGTCACCCTGGTAGAAGCCGGAGGCCACGACCCGGCCGCCCACGGTGACGGAGCGCACGGCCTCGTGCAGGGCCGGGTACACCCCGCTGATCTCGATCGCGACATCGGCGCCCGCCCCGCCCGTGGCGGCCCGGATGCTTTCGGCGACGCTGTCGGTACGGGCGTTGAGGGTGTGCCGCGCACCGTACTCACGGGCCGTCGCGAGCCGGCCGTCGAGCGCGTCGACCGCGGTGACGCGTGCGCCGTTGAGCTGGGCGAGGCGAGTGGTCAGCAGACCGATGACGCCCTGGCCGAAGACGGCCACGTCCTCGCCCAGGTGGATGTCGGCGGCCAGGATCGCGTTGTACGCGATGGCGCCGACCCGGGCGAAGGCCCCGGCGAGCGGTTCGAGACCGGCGGGCAGGGCGTGCCCGACCATGCGCTCGGCGGGGACGATGCCCTCGCTGCGGTGGCCCCAGATGCCCCAGACCAGATCCCCCGTGACCGGCATGCCGGGCGTGCCGACGAGCTCGGGGGAGACCTCGGTGACCTCGCCGACCTCGGAGTAGCCCCAGCCGGCCACCGGGTACTCGATCCCGGCCGCCCCGTCGCGGAAGATCCGGGCCTCGGCGTCCCAGGTGCGCGTGAGGTACGGGTTCGTACCCCTATAGGCGGTGAGTTCCGTTCCTGCCGAAATGCCGGAGTAGCGGGTGCGGACCCGCAGATGCCCGGCGGGCAGCGGAGCGCTCTCGTGCTCGGCGACTTCGACCTGACGGGGGCCGGTGAACTGGACGACGCGTTCCACGGGGGGCTCCGGTAGCGCTTGGAGGGGTATTGCTCGCTGACTTCAGTCGAAGATATCTCAGAGTTATGTCTTGTCAACAAGCAAAAGTGATGCTGAGATGCATCAGGAAAATGCGTAAGTGGCGTGAGGACAGAGCATGGTGATGAAGACCCGACGGTCGAGGGTGACCCTGTTCGGGCTCGCCGCGACCCTGGCCGGGGGCCTGCTGGCCGGCTGCTCCGGCAGCTCGGGCGCGGAGCAGTCCGACAACAGGATCACGGTGTGGTCGCAGGAGAACCTGCCGCCGCGGATGGCGGCGACCAGAAAGGTCATCAGCCGTTTCGAGAAGGAGAGCGGCGTCAAGGTCGATCTCGTCGGCGTGGACGAGGCCCAGCTGCCGCAGCTGATCATGTCCGCGGCGGCGGCCGGCAAGCTCCCGGACGTGATCGGGGCGGTCCCGATGGGCCAGGTCTGGCAGATGTACGGCAACGGCCTGCTCAACACCGAGGTCGCCGACCGCATCGTGAAGGACCTGCAGCCGGACACGTTCAACAGCAACGCGCTCGCGCTCACCTCCGACGGCGGCACCAGGCTCGGCGTGCCCTCCGACGCCTGGCTCCAGGTCCTCGTCTACCGCAAGGACCTGTTCGCGAAGGCCGGACTCGACGCACCCGAGGACTACGCGAGCGCCCTCAAGGCCGCCGCGTCCCTCGACAAGGGCGGCCGGGACGGCATCTCGCTGGCCACCGACCCCTCGGACGTCTTCACCCAGCAGAGCTTCGAGGACCTCGCCCTGGCCAACGGCTGCCAGCTGGTCGACGAGGTGGGCGATCCCGCCCTCGACTCCCCGGGGTGCCGTACGGCCTTCAAGGCGTACGACACCCTCGCCCGCGAACACGGGGCGCCCGGCACCCAGAGCGTCGACACCACGCGCGCCACCTATTTCGCCGGGAAGTCGTCCATGATGGTCTGGTCGTCCTTCCTGCTGGACGAGCTGGCGGGCCTCCGTTCGGACGCCCTGCCCAGCTGCCCCGAGTGCAAGAAGGACCCGAAGTTCCTGGCCCGCAACACCGGCGTCGTCACCTCCCTGAAGGGCCCCGACGGCAAGGAGCCCGCCCAGTTCGGCGAGATCACGTCCTGGGCCGTCACCAGGACCGCCGAGACCGGCGCCTCCCGGAAGTTCATCGAGTACATGATGGGCGAGGGGTACGCCGACTGGTTCGGCATGGCGCCTGAGGGCAAGATCCCCGTCCGCACCGGCACGGCGCAGAAGCCCGGCTCCTTCGAGCAGGCCTGGCGCGCCAGCGTCATGGGCGTCGACCGGCGCGAGTCCATGCAGAAGGCCTACCCCTCCGCGCTCCTTGACCGGCTCGTCACCGGGGTCGGCGGCATGCAGCGCTGGGGCCTCACCCAGGGGCAGGGCGCCCTCGTCGGCGCCACCAACGGCGAACTCCCCGTCGCCAAGGCCATCAGGGCGATGACCAGCGGCCAGCTCTCGCCCGACGAGGCCGCCGAGGAGGCGAACGACGAAGTGACCGCCCTCCAGAAGTCCCTCCAGTAGCCGCCCGCCGCTCCCTCACGAGGTAACCGACCCATGAGCACAATTCAGAGCGGCGCGAAGAAGCGCCGTGTCCCACCCCAGAGTTCGAGCAGGCGGGAGAACCGCGCGGGCCTCGCCTTCGTGACCCCCACCTTCCTGGTGGTCCTGGTCGTGGTGATCCTGCCGATCCTGTGGACCGTGCTGCTCGCCTTCCAGAACGCCAAGCTGGTCGACATCCAGGAGAGCGGCCTCTTCGGCCGCTGGACCCTGGACAACTTCTCCCAGGTCTTCGGCTCACCCGGCTTCTGGAGCAGCCTCGGCACCACGCTCCTCTACACCGTCGGCGCCACCGCCGGCTCCGTCGTCCTCGGGCTGATCGCCGCCCTCGCCCTGCGCAGGCCCTTCCGGGGCCGGGGCGTCCTGCGCGCCGCCATGCTCCTGCCGTACGTCGCCCCCGTCGTCGCGGTCTCCTTCGTCTGGGAGGTCGCCCTCAGCCCGCAGTACGGCATCGTGAACGAATGGGGCCGGAAGCTCTTCGGGTGGGACGACCCCATCGCCTTCCTGTCCACCCGCTCCTACGAAGTAGGCGTGCTCGGCGTCCACTTCGACATCCCGCTGGCGCTGCTCACCGTCATCGCCTTCGAGACCTGGCGCTACTTCCCGTTCGCCTTCCTCTTCATGCTCGCCCGCCTCCAGGCGGTACCGGCCGGCCTGGAGGAGGCCGCCGAGGTCGACGGCGCCACGCTGTCCCAGCGCTTCCGGCACATCCTGCTGCCGCAGCTGATGCCCGTCATCGCCCTGCTGTCCGTCCTGCGCTTCATCATGACGTTCAACAAGTTCGACGACATCTACCTGCTCACCGGCGGCGGTTCCGGCACGGACGTCGTGGCCGTCCGCGTCTACGACTTCCTCACCTCGCGCTTCGACGTCGGGGCCGCCTCCGCGCAGGCCCTCGTCCTCGCCGTCGTCCTCATGGCCCTCCTGGGCGTCTACTTCAAGTTCTTCGGCAAGAAGATGCAGGAGGAGTCGGCATGACCGCCACCCCGACGATGACCCGCGAACAGGCGGAGCGCACCACCCGCCCGCTGCCCGCCCCCAGGCGGCCCCGGCTCACCCGCGCCCAGTTCGAGGAACGGTTCTTCGGAGTCCTGCGCTGGGTGGTCATCGCCTTCCTCGCCGCGATCACGATCGTGCCCTTCTACTACATGCTGATGCTGTCGGTGAAGCCCATCGACGCCCTCCTCCTCGACCCGGGCAACCTCTGGGTCTCGGCGAAGGAATTCACCCTCGGCACGTACGAGAGCGTCCTCAAGTCCTCCGAGGACGGCGGCCAGGGCTTCCTCGGCATGCTGCTCAACTCGGCGCTCGTCGCCGTCGCCACGGTCCTGCTCACGCTGGCCGCCGCGGTCCCCGGCGCGTACGCCGTCAGCCGGCTGAAGTTCTTCGGCAACCGCCAGGTCAGCGCCCTCTTCCTGGCCGTCTACCTCTTCCCGGCCACGCTGCTGGCCGTGCCGCTCTTCGTCATGTTCGCGAAGATGGGGCTGTCGGGGAGCCTCATCGGGCTCGCCATCGTCTACATCGCGCAGACCGTCCCCGTCTCGATCTACATGCTGAAGAACTACTTCGTCACCATCCCGTTCAGCATCGAGGAAGCGGCGGCGATCGACGGCGCGTCACGGCTGCAGACCGTACGCAGGATCATTCTGCCGCTCGCCCTGCCGACGCTCATGGCCACCGGGCTGTACGTCTTCATGATCGCCTGGAACGAGTTCCTGTTCGCCCTCCTCTTCCTGGCGGCCGACCCAGAACGGTGGACGGTCTCCCTGGGACTCCAGCAACTGGCCAACGGCATCGAGGTGTCCAAGACGGTGCTGATGGCCGGTTCGGTTGTCCTCACCATCCCTGTGGTACTCCTGTTCTTCTCCGCCGAACGGCTCCTCACCGAGGGCCTGACCAGCGGCGCGGACAAGGGCTGAGGGCGAGGACGGCGGGGATGGCAGGAAACCAGGCCAGCGCGGGGCATCTGCTGCAGCTTATTCGCAGCGGCGAGGCCACCACGCGCGGCGAGCTCCAGCAGGCGACCGGGCTCTCCCGCTCCACGGTGGGACACCGGCTCGACCAGCTCTTCGGAGCGGGCTGGCTGCGCGGCGCCACCGGCACCTCCACCGGTGGACGCCCCTCCGCCCGGCTGGAGTTCGACCCGGCGCACGCCGTGGTGCTCGTCGCGGACCTGGAGACCCGGCACGCCCGCGTCGCCGCGCTCGACCTCTCCGGCACCGTACTCGCCGAGCACACCGGCACCCTCGTCATCGCCGACGGCCCCGACCGCGCCCTGGACCAACTGGCGCGCTGGTTCGGCCCGCTGCTCGCCGAGGCGGGTGTGGGGGCCGAGCGGGTCTGCGGCATCGGTCTCTCCGTGCCGGGGCCGGTGGACTGGGAGTCGGCCCGGATCGTGCAGCCGCCGATCATGCCCGGCTGGGACCGTTTCCCCGTACGGGAACGACTGCGCGAGGCCTGGACCGAGCACGTCGGCCCGATGCCGGCCGCCGGGGCCCTGCCCGTGTTCGTCGACAACGACGCCAACCTGATGGCCCTCGCGGAGCAGCGGGCCGGCCACCCGGACTGCAGCGCCTTCGTCCTGGTCAAGGCGTCCACGGGGATCGGCGCCGGTGTCGTCGTCGGGGGCGAGGTCTACCGGGGCATCGACGGCGGGGCGGGCGACATCGGCCACATCCGCCTGCACGACCGCCCCGACGCCCTGTGCATGTGCGGGTCCTACGGATGCCTCGCCGCCGTCGCCAGCGGCCGGTCCATCGCGGGCCAGCTCACCGCGGCCGGTGTGCCCACCGCGTCGGGATCCGACGTACGCGAACACCTCGCCGCGGGCCAGCCGGACGCCGTCAGGCTCGCCCGTGAGGCGGGGCAGCGCGTCGGCGAGGTCCTGGTCACGGTCGTCACCCTGCTCAACCCCGGCGTCCTGATGCTGAGCGGCGACCTCGCGGGCACCCCCTTCCTCACCGGGGTCCGCGAACTCATCTACCAGCGCGCCATGCCCCGCACCACCGCCCACCTCCAGGTCGTCACCTCCGCCCTGGGCGACCGCGCGGCCCTGGTCGGAGCCGCCCGCATGGTCATCGACCACCTGTACGCACCCGAACGCGCCGACGCCCGCCTCGCGGCCCTGGCCCGCACCGGCGTCTGAGCACACCGCCCCACCAGAACGACGGAGAGCACCATGTCCACCGCCCCCCTCCCGGACAGCCGGCCCCACGAACCGGTCCGTGTCGGCCTCGTGGGCGCAGGTCCCTGGGCCCGCGCCATGCACGCCCGTATGCTCGCGGCCGGGCCCGAGACCTCACTGGCGGCGGTCTGGGCCCGCCGCCCGGAGGCCGCGGCCGAGGTCGCCCAGGCCTACGGGGCCCCCGTCGCCGCCTCCTTCGAGGAACTCCTCGACCGGTGCGAAGCGGTCGCCTTCGCCGTGCCGCCCGCCGTGCAGGCCGCCCTCGCACCCCGGGCCGCCGCCGCGGGCCGGGCCCTCCTGCTGGAGAAGCCGCTCGGCGCCGACCTCGACGAGGCGCGCGCCGTCGCGGACGCCGTCGCCGAACACGGGGTGGTCTCCCAGCTCGTCCTCACGAAGCGGTACCACCCGGCGACCCGCGCCTTCCTCGCCGAGGCGGCCGGCCGCGAGGTGACCGGAGCCCGCTCCTGCTATCTCCACGGGGCCTTCCTCGGCGGGGAGTTCGCCACGGCCTGGCGTCTGGAACACGGCGCCCTGCTCGACCTCGGCCCCCACCTCCTGGACATCCTGGACACCGCGGTCGCACCCATCGTCTCCGTACGGGCCACCGGGGACCCGCGCCGCTGGACCGAGCTGACCTGCGAGCACGAGAACGGCGCGGTCAGCCAGGCGTCCCTCTCGGGCTGCGTCCGGCTCCCCAAGGCCAGGACCAGGGTCGAACTGTTCGGCCCCGGAGAGGAGTTGGTCTACGACACGGCCGGCATCGACCACGAGGAGTGCTGGCCGGTCCTCCGCCGCGAGTTCGCCGACGCGGTGCGTACGGGCAAGGGCACCGGCATCGACGCCGCCCACGGCCTGCGCATACAGAAGCTGCTCGACATGGCCGCACGCACGGCCGACTGAGCCGGCCACTCGTGCACGGCTGTGGTCAGCACGTTCGCAACGGCTCTCAGGTGACGTCGAATTCATTGCCGCCGGGGGCTGCGGATCGGAGCAGTCGGTCGTCACCTGCACCGTCACCGATGAGCGGCCAGCACAGCCGCGAGGCCCTCCTGCAGGTCCTTGACGAAATACTCCGGGACCTCCAGGGACGGGAAGTGCCCCCCGGCTTCGGGCGAGCTCCACCGGACGATCCGCCGGTACCGCTCCTGCGCCCAGGGGCGCGGACACTTCTCGACGTCGCGGGGATACATGGTGAGTGCCGACGGGACGTCGACCCGGAGCCGGGGGTCCAGCGCGTTGTGGCTCTCGTGGTAGATGCGGGCCGCCGATGCTCCGGTCCGTGTCAGCCAGTAGAGGGTGACGTCGTCGAGGACGCGGTCCCGGGACATCGTCTCGAACGGGCTGTCCTCGGTGTCCGACCACTCGGCGAACTTGTCGAGGATCCAGGCGAGCAGCCCGACCGGTGAGTCGACCAGCGAGTAGCCGATGGTCTGGGGCCGGGTCGCCTGCTGCTTCGCGTACGCCGCGCGGTGGCGCCAGAAATCACTGGTCTCCTCCGTCCACCTGCGCTCGACCGCGGTCAGCCCGTCCGTCGTCAGTCCGGGCGGTCCCTCCGCGAACGTGGTGTGGATACCGAGCACATGCGCCGGGAACCTGCCGCCGAGAACCGTGGTGATGTTGCCGCCCCAGTCGCCGCCGTGGGCCAGGAACTCGTCGTAGCCGAGCCTTCCCATCAGCTCCACCCAGGCGGCCGCGATCCTCTCGGTTCCCCACCCGGTGGTGGCCGGTTTGTCGCTGTAACCGAAGCCCGGCAGCGAGGGGACCACGACGTGGAACGCCGGTGCGTCCGCATCCTTCGGATCCGCCAGCTCGTCCACGACGTCGATGAACCGGACGACGCTGTCCGGCCAGCCGTGCGTCAGGACCAGAGGAGTGGCATCCGCGCGCGGGGACCGGCGGTGCAGGAAGTGGATTCCCAGATCATCGATGGTCGTGCGGAACTGGCCGATCTCGTCGAGGCGCTCCTCGAACGACCGCCAGTCGTACCCGGTGCGCCAGTAGTCGACGAGGTCGACGAGGTCGGCGAGCGGGACGCCCTGCGCCCATCGGCGAGGGCCGGGCGCGGCGGGATGGACCGTCTCGGCCTCCGGGAGCCGCGCCGCGGCCAGTCTCGCGCGCAGATCGTCGAGGTCGGCGTCACCGGCACGGGCTTCGAATGCTTGCACGTCGCTGGTCGGACGGGGCATGGGACCTCCTGGCCGTCGTGGAGCCGGCCGCGATCCACCGCGAACCGGCTATGACGGTTCTAGCAGTTCTCCGAGCCACGCTGCAACCGGCTATGGTGGTTCCATGTGTGCCGCGTTCCCAGACTTCCGCCTCGGCAGCGTGCTGGCGACCAGCTTCACGGGGACCCTGTCGGAGCGTCATGGCAGCCCCGTGGAGCGCATTCCGACGCCGGGCCGGCTCGTCGACTGGCTGGCGGTGTACGGCCTCGCCGTGGACTCCTGCACCACGGCCCAGCTCGATCTCGCCCGCGAGCTGAGGGAGTCGATCCACGCCGCCGCGACAGCGGCCGCGATCCAGGACGCCCTCCCCGCAGCCGCTGTCCGAACCATCAACGACCACAGCGCCCAGGGGCGGGCGGCGGCGATCCTGACGCCCGAGGGTGAACGGCGATGGCGGCTCGGCCCGGATTCCCGCGTGGAGGACGCCCTCGGTGTGATCGCCGCCGACGCGATCAGCGTCATCTCGGGCGAACGGGACGGACGTTTGGCCCTGTGCGCGTCACCGACCTGCCGCGCCGCCTTCTTCGACACCAGCCGGAGCCGCACCCGCAAGTGGTGCGACATGAACACATGCGGGAATCGTCAGAAGAAGGCGCGCTTCCATGCCGGCCGGCGCGAGAGCACCGCAGCGGCGGACTGAGCGTCACCCTCGGTACCAAGTGGGCCCCACCGCCTGCGATACGTCCGTCGCGTCGGGTGTGAGGAGGACGGACGTGTCCGGTGAGAGGCTCGACCCGGAGTGGGTGCGGGGCTGGTGCGAGCGGACTTCTGCGGGTCTCTCGGCTCTGATGTCGTCGTTCCGGGAGACGCACGGTTACCCGCCCGGTGAGAATGCCGTCGTCCTCGCAACGGATGAGAGTCATGGGGCGACGGACGCTCTCGTGGATCTGACGCCGATCCCCTCCGACCTGACGACCCTTTACTGGGTGGTCCGCGAAGTCTCCATGCCTGATGTGGAGCACGGATACTTCGTCCACCCGGCCTCGGCAGTGGCTGAGCACTTGCGCGAGTACGGGGCTGTCCGGATCGACGACGAGCCACCTGCCATCGTGTTCGCCAGCGACGGTGGTGGCCACCTGTTCGCCGTGGCAGGCAGCGGGCGGGTCTGGAGGTCGACCACTGCCTCCTGGCTCGATGACTTCGAAGCTGTCGCGGAGTCCGTCCAGGACTTTCTTGAACAGCTCGGCCGAAGGGCCGCCGGCCGGACCTGACCCGGCCGGCCCCGACCCGGCCGGCCCGGCAGGTGACGTGGTCGGGACCTGCGGCGTGGGCCGAGTCACCCCAGGACCCGAACAGGAGGTGTCGTCAAACCCGCCTGTCGAAGGGCCCGTTGCCTGCGTCAGGCCGATTCCGAGGTGTCCCTGACGGGTGTGTCCTCGACGCGGGAGCCGGGCGCTCCGCGGTTGGCGGCCGCCGGGCTGTGCGCGTGCTGCGCCGGTGCCTCGCCGGAACCGGCGCCGACCCCGGCCGCCGGGGTGCGCAGCACCAGCAGGGCGACGTCGTCGCCGCTGGGGCCGATGCGGAGCAGGAGCTCGTCGAGGAAGTCCTCGATGTCGCGGCGGGCCAGGGCCGCGGCATGCCGGCGCAGTGTGTCGAGGCCGGCTTCGATGTCGCGGGTCCGGCTCTCCACGAGCCCGTCCGTGTACAGCAGGAGGGTCGACCGGGGCGGAAGGTCCGCCTGTGCGTCGGGCCACCCCAGCCCCATGTGCAGGGCCGAGCTGAGACCGAGCAGAGGGCCGTGGCCGTCCTCGAGGAAGCGGGTGTGTCCGTCGGCCGTGACCAGGAGGGGCGGCGGGTGGCCGGCGTTGACCCAGCGGAGCTGCCAGGGCCCGCCCTCCGGGCCTTCGATACGGGCGAAGACGCAGGTGGCCATGGGGGCGTCGCTCGTATGGGTCATGGCCTCGTCCAGGCGGCGCATGATCAGGCTGGGGGGTTCCGTGCGGTCCCAGGCCAGGGCACGCAGCATGTTGCGGACCTCGGCCATGTGGGCGGCGGCCTTCAGGTCGTGGCCGACGACATCCCCGATGACCATCGTCAGGACGCCGTCGCTGAGGAGGAACGAGTCGTACCAGTCGCCGCCGATCTCCGCGACGCTCTCGGCGGGCAGATAGCGCGCCGCCAGCTCCAGGTGGTCGACCTGCGGCAGGGGGGTCAGGAGCTGGCGCTGCATGGTCTCCGCGACGTGGCGCTGCTGCTCGAACAGTGCGGACGCCTCCATGACCAGGCCGGCGCGGCGCGCGATGTCGGCGAGCACGAAGAGCTCGGCCTCGGTGTAGGAGGAGCCGGGGTCCGCCCGTGCCACGGTCAGCGCGCCGAAGACCTGCCGCCGGGTGTGCAGGGGCACCACGACGGCGCAGCTGCCTCCCAGCCGGTCGAAGAGCTCCCGGTGGGCGAGCGCGAGCGGACTGTCCGGCTCCGCCGCGAGGTCTTCCGCGTCCAGTACGACGGGCTCGGCGCTCCGCAGCGCCTGGACCACGGCTGAACGGGTGGATTCGGGCAGGGGCGGCAGCGGGCCCCTGAGAGCTTCCGCCGTACGGGGGTCGTCCGGGGCATGGACGGTGACGCGCCGCATCTCGCCCGTCTGCCCCGCCGTACGCACGTCGATCGCCGCCCAGTCACCCATGTCCGGCACGAGCAGTCCCGCCAGCCTGTCCAGCATCTCCGGCGTCTCCAGGGCGGAGATGAGGACCGTCGACACCTCGGAGACCATCGTCAGCCGGGCGGTCAGCCCCTCCAGGGCGGCGAGGTGGGCCGCGGTCTGCTCGGCGGCGTCACGGTGCAGGCTGAAATCGTGGAAGACGACCACCGAGCCTTCCAGCCGCCCCTCGTGCCGCAACGGGGTGGCCGCCCAGATGACCGGCACCAGGCTGTCGTCCCCGCGAAGGAACAGCTCGTCGCTGCCCTCGGCCGGCCGGCCGCTGTCGAGGACGGCCAGCATGCCGCACTCGCTCCGCGGGAGCGTGCTGCCGTCGGGACCGCGGTGCAGCAGATCGTGCATGTCGTGACCGAGCATCTCGTCCTGCGGACGGCCGAGGAGCTGCTGCGCGCGTGGATTGCACGCGGTGAGCAGACCCGTGGTGCCGGTGACGAACACCCCCGCGCCCAGGCTGTCGAACACCGTGCGCATGAACCCGATCTCGAGCAGCCCCTCCGCTGACCTCATCGAGCGGCCCCCGCCGTCCTCGGGCGGACCTCTTTGCCCCCGCTCGCCTTCGTCACGCACCCCGGACCGCCCGGCGGCAGCCGCACGGGCGGCATCGTGTCCGCTGCCGGAAACACGGTCTGGGAGGTCATGCGGTCCATCATTCATCCGGCGGGCCCGTTCCGCCGCTCGGGACGGGCCCGCCCCGCTGTACCGAGGCCTCCGCCCGGGACTACCTCTCCAGCACGAGCGCGGAACCCTGGCCCACGCCGATGCACAGCGTCGCCACGCCCACCCCGGACCCCGCGGCCTTGAGCTGGTGGGCGACCGCCCCGGCGAGACGCGCCCCCGAGGCACCGAGCGGATGGCCGATGGCGATCGCCCCGCCCCTCGGGTTGAGGACGGACGGGTCGAGATCGGGCCACTCGGCGAGGCAGCCGAGCACCTGGGCGGCGAAAGCCTCGTTGAGTTCGAGGGCGGCGAGGTCGGCGAAGCTCCTGCCCGCACGGTCCAGTGCCCTGTTCACGGCCTCGACCGGGGCGAGCCCGAAGTAGTGCGGCTCGTTGGCCGACACGGCGGAGGCCGTGATCCGGGCCAGCGGCTCGCGGCCGGTGGCCCGCAGACCGCCCTCGTCGGCCAGCAGCAGGGCCGACGCGCCGTCGTTCAGCGGGGAGGAGTTGCCCGCGGTGACGGTGCCGCCGTCCGTACGGAAGGACGGGCGGAGCTTCGCCATCGCCTCCAGCGACGCGTCGTCCCTGATGCACTCGTCCCGGTCGACGACGACCGGATCACCCTTGCGGCGCGGGATCGTCAGGGGCGCGATCTCCCCGTCGAACAGCCCCGCCGCCCGGGCCGCCGACGCCTTGCGGTGGGAGGCGAGCGCGAACTCGTCCTGCTGTTCACGGCTGATGGAGTGCTTCTCGGCGATCAGCTCGGCGCTCTCGCCGAGCGCCACCGTCCACTGCGGATCCATCCTTGGGTTGACCATGCGCCAGCCCAGGGTGGTCGAGTACATCTCGGGGTGCCCGGCCGGGAAGGCGCGGTCGCTCTTGGGCAGCACGTAGGGAGCGCGGGTCATCGACTCGACGCCGCCGGCCACGACGAGCGAGTGGTCGCCGAGCGCCACGGCGCGGGCCGCCTGCACGACGGCTTCGAGACCGGACGCGCAGAGCCGGTTGACGGTCACCCCGGGCACGGAGACCGGCAGACCCGCGAGGAGCGCCGCCATCCTGCCGACGTTGCGGTTCTCCTCGCCCGCGCCGTTGGCGTTGCCGAGCACCACGTCACCGATGCGCGACGGGTCGAGCTCCGGGGTGCGGTCCAGCAGCGCACGGATGGCGTGGGCGGCGAGGTCGTCGGGCCGTACCTGCGCCAGCGCCCCGTTGTACCTGCCGATCGGGGTGCGGACGGCGTCGACGATGTACACGTCGCGGGGGCGGAAGCTCATGACGCGGTCCTTTCGGCCGTACGGACCGGCGCGGCCGTCCTCTCCAGGACCTCGGCGGCGGTCACCCCGGGGGCGGTCTCCACCAGGACCAGGCCGTCGTCGGTCACGTCGAGCACGGCGAGATCCGTGATGATGCGGTGGACGCACGCCTTGCCGGTCAGCGGCAGGGTGCACTCCTCGACGATCTTCGGGCTGCCGTCCTTGGCGGTGTGAGTCATGGTCACGATCACGCGGCGGGCCCCGTGCACGAGATCCATGGCCCCGCCGATGCCGGTCACCATCTTCCCCGGCACGGCCCAGTTGGCGAGGTCGCCCCGGGCCGAGACCTCCATGGCCCCGAGGACGGCGGCGTCGATGTGACCGCCGCGGATCATGCCGAAGGAGAGCGCCGAGTCGAAGAACGACGCGCCGGGCCGGACGGTCACCGTCTCCTTGCCCGCGTTGATCAGATCGGGGTCGACGTCCTCGTCGTACGGGAAGGCGCCGGTGCCCAGGATGCCGTTCTCGGACTCCAGGACGACGTGCACGCCCTCGGGCAGGTGGTTGGGGATGAGCGTCGGCAGCCCGATGCCGAGGTTGACGTACTCGCCGTCGCGCAGCTCCGCGGCCGCCCTGGCGGCCATCTCGATCCTGGTCCAGGCCATCAGTCCCGCGCCTCCCGCTCGGTGATCGTCCGCTTCTCGACCTTCTTGTCCACGGCCTGTTCGGGGGTCAGCGCGACCACCCGCTGCACGAAGATGCCCGGCAGGTGCACGTGGTCCGGGTCTATCTCGCCCGGCTCGACCAGTTCCTCGACCTCCGCGACGGTGATACGGCCGGCCATGGCGGCGAGCGGGTTGAAGTTGCGTGCGGACCTGTTGAAGACCAGGTTGCCGTGCCGGTCGCCCTTCGCCGCCCTGACGAGGGCGAAGTCCGTGCGGATGCTGTGCTCCAGGACATACTCGGTGCCGTCGAAGTCGCGCACCTCCTTGGCGGGGGAGGCCACGGACACCCCGCCCTCGCCGTCGTAGCGCCAGGGGAGTCCGCCGTCGGCGACCTGCGTGCCCACCCCGGCGGGGGTGTAGAACGCGGGTATCCCGGCCCCGCCGGCCCGGAGCCGCTCGGCCAGGGTGCCCTGGGGGATCAGCTCGAGCTCCAGCTCGCCCCCGAGGTACTGCCGGGCGAACTCCTTGTTCGCGCCGATGTACGAGCCGGTCACCCGGCTGATCCGGCCGGCGGAGAGCAGCACCGCGAGGCCGGAGTCCATCGCTCCGCAGTTGTTGGACACGACACCGAGCCCGCTGACACCGCTCGCGTACAGCGCGTCGATCAACACGTTCGGCACACCGCTGAGGCCGAAGCCCCCCACTGCCACCGACGCACCGTCCGGCACGTCGGCGACGGCCAGCGCCGCTGACGCGACCACCTTGTCCATGGGACCGTCCATCCATTAGTGTTCGCATAGTGAAGTTTCCTTCACTATGATGATGTGAGTCTGCCGCCAGGGCCGGAGCTCTGTCAACGGCCCCGGCACCTGCCGCCCTCACCCGACGGAGAACAGATGGCACCGACCGGCACGTCACAGCAGGGCGTGGAGACGCCCGCGGAGGCCGTGGCCCCGCTGATGCGCGGCATCGCGGTCCTGCGCCGGCTGACCGACGCGGACGGCTCCCTCAGCCTCAGCGACCTGGAGCGCGCCACCGGGCTGGCCCGCTCGACCGTCGACCGGGTCACGCTCACGCTCGCCCGCACGGGATACGTCCGCATCGACGGCAAGGCCGTCACCCTCGCGCCGCGCCTGATGGAGCTGGGCAACGCCTATCTCTCGTCGGTCCGCCTGCCCGGCCTCCTCGGCGACCGGGCCGACGCCCTCGCGGACGAGCTCGACGAGACCGTGTCCCTCGCCGTGCCGGACGGCGGAGGGATCCGCTTCGTGCACCAGGCCACCCGGCGGCGCGCGATGTCCCTGCGCTTCCGCACCGGCGACCTGCTGCCCGTCGAACGCACCGCCCCGGGCCCCCTGTTCGCCACCCTCTGGGGAGCCGGGGAGTGGCGGGCCTGGCGGGAGCGGCGGACCTCGGATCCGGACGGAGAGGGCTTCCCGTCCCTGCCGAGGCGCCCCCGCCCGGCGGACGACCTGTTCGAGGAGCGGGTGGAGACGGCGCGGGCGGAGGGCTGGGCGGTGGACGACCAGCTGATCGAACCAGGCCTGCTCGCCCTCGCCGTGCCCGTACGGGACCCGGCCGGAGGGTTCGCGTGTGTGCTCAGCGTGGTCAGCCACACCAGCAGGCACACCCCGCAAGGGCTCCGCGAGGACCTCCTGCCCCGGCTGCGGGACGCCGCCTCGGCGATGGAACACCGGCTGCGCGACGCTCCGCCGGAGAACCCCTCGCCCTCCCCGGGGACCCTCGCCTCATGGACCGCGGCCTCGAAGCAGGAGCTGGGCCGGGGGTTCGTCGAGTCCCTCGCCCGGGGCCTGACCGTCATCACCGCCTTCGGCGACAGCGGTACGGCCCTGACGCTGAGCGCGGTCGCACGGGCGACGGGCCTCTCACGCGCGTCCGCGCGCCGCGCCCTGATCACCCTCGAACACCTCGGCTACGTCACGGCCGACGGACGCGAACACCGGCTGACACCACGCGTCCTGGCGCTCGGGTATCCACCGCTCTCCCGCACCACCCTGGCGCGCATCGCCGGCCCGCACCTCTCCGCCCTGGCGGGGCGCATCCAGGACTCCGCGTCCCTGGCCGTCCTCGCCGACGACTCCGTGCAGTACGTGGCGCGCGCCGCGACCCAGCGCATCATGGACGTCGACATCACCGTCGGCACCCGATTCCCCGCCTACGCCACCTCCCTCGGCCGCGCCCTGCTGGCGTACCTGCCCCCCGGTGAACTCGGGCCCCTCCTCGACCACGCGGAGCTACGCCCCCTGGCCCCCCACACCCTCACCCACCGCACCGAGCTCGAAGCCGCGCTGGAGCGTGTGTGCGCCGAGGGGTACGCCCTGGTCGACGAGGAGCTGGAGGCTGGCCTGCGCTCGATCGCCGTACCCGTGCGGGACCGGGCCGGCTCGGCGGTCGCGTCCATCAACGTGGCCATGCACAGCAGCAGCCGGACGATCGGTGAATGCCTTGAGCAGGTGCTGCCCGAACTGCGCCTCACCGCGGGCGGTATCGAGTCCGAACTGCACATCGCCGCCCGCTTCACGCAGGTGGCGGTGATGTGAGCCGGTGCGGGCCGGGCCACCGCCGGCCCGGCCCGCACCGGGGCCTCAGCTCCTGCCCCTGGTGACGACCCATCGGCCGTCGACCCAGTTGCCGACCGTCTCGTAGCCGGAGCGGAAGGAGCCGAGCCAATCCAGCGTCAGCCGGGCCTGGGCGGTGGACCTGACCGGGGTGTAACTGCCGGCCTCGTCGGCGGGACCGCCGGTGGTGTTCACGGCGACGTACGGGAAGGGAAAGACGGGCCGGGTGGCGGTGGTGTGCCCGCCGGAGTCGACGGACTTCGTCAGCAGGCTGCCCGGGGCCCTGCCCTCGGTGACCCAGTCGGTGAGCGCCGTCAGCGCGTCGAAGGAGTCCGGGCCCTGGCCGCCGCCGCAGTGTGCGACACCCGGGAGCAGGAACAGCCGGGCGAAGTCCTCCGTCGCCTTCTGCCCGCCCATGACCTTCTGGACGGCCTTGTAGTACGCCATGGTTCCGACCGCGGGGATGTGCTGGTCACCGAGGCCGTGCCAGAGGATCAGCTTGCCGCCGGCCGCCTCGAAGGCCCTGAGGTCGGGGTCCGTCGCGTCGTACACGCCCTCGTTCCGCCCCACGATCCTCTCGTAGTAGGCCTCGGTGAACTTGACGTCCTTGTACGTCAGATGAGGCTGCGGGCTGTCGAACACCTGATAGCGGATGGTGTCCTTGACGAAGTTGATGTCGCCGGTCGGTCCGGTGGGTGTGCTCGGCACGATGACCTGGGCCCAGTTCAGCTCGGAGCCGCGCAGCTGGTAACCGGGGTACAGCAGGGAGCCGTGCTTGTCCGTCGGTCCGGCGTAGATCCTGCGTACGGTCGTGACCTGGTCGGCCGTCAGGCAGAAGGCCTCCGGCGTGGACGTCCGCCCCGCCTCGCAGCGGATGCCGGCCGGGTCCCAGGTGCAGCTCAACGGGTCCGCGATGATGCCGTCGGTGGCACCGCAGCCCTTGAGGACGGCCGCGTGGAGCGGTTGGAGGTCCGCGGTGGTGAGGGTGGCCGGACCGCCGTTCAGGAAGACCGACTGGGCGGTCCAGGCGTGCGAGAAGGTGTTGAGCGCCGTGAAGTTGTTGGCGGGGGCCCCGGCGATGATGCCGTCGAAGTCCTCCGGGTAGCGCTGGGCCTCGGTCAGCCCCTGGTGGCCGCCCTGTGAGCAGCCGTCGAAGTACGCGTGCCTGGCGGGCTGCCCGTAGTACTTCTCGATGATCTTTTTCGCGGCCTGCGCGAGCTGGTGGTCGGACTTGTAGCCGAAGTCGGCGCGCAGCGTCGGGTCCGTGGAGAACAGCCCGCCGCCCAGGGAGTGGCCCTCGTCGCTGGAGGCGACGGCGAACGCACCCGTGGTCAGCGGGGCGCAGCCGCTGGAAGCGGGGGCACTGCTCGTGCTCACGTTGCCGCAGAGTCCGCCGCAGCCGAGCTGGAGGTAGTCGGCCTGCCAGCCCGTCCTGGGCAGCCGCATCTCGAAGTGGATCTGGGGCGCGATCACGCCCTTCACGAGACATGCCGCCCAGTCGCCCAGAGTGTTGCTGCCGGCGGCGAGTTCGGTGGCCGAGCCGATGGCGAAGGGGACGCCCGGGACGGCCGAGGCCAGATCCAGCGACGCGACATCGGCGCAGTCCATGGCCGGCGCGATGCCGGCTGTCGCGGCGCTCACCGGGGCGGAGGCCCGGGAACCGACGGACCGGCCCCCGGTCCCGCCGTCGGCGAGTGCGACGCTCGCACCGGTGGCCAGGGCGACCAGGGCCGCGAAGGTGGGTATGAGGGCCGCCGGCTTCCACCGGCGCCCTCTCAACCGCAGGAGCATGCTCGGTCTCCAACTCGCTCGGGGCATGGGGGAGTTGCCGCCGAGGCCCCTGAGGGAGCGGCGGCACGAGCAAGGAACGTAGCCCGACGCGTCTCAGGGGGCAATAGGAGTTGACGATATTGTTGACAATGACGTCGTCAGTGTCTGGCGCTTATGCCCCGAAAGAGGCGAACATGTCGATGAGCGGCTGGGGCGCGCGGTCGTTGAACAGGGTTTCCTGGCTCCGGGCGGACTCGCGGGCGGTCTGCTCGCTCCGCGGGAACAGGGCCGACTCGTAGACGGACAGCGCGGCCTCGACGTCCGACGGGTGCGCGGCGAGGGCCTGGCCCAGCTCCGCGCCGTCGATCATCGCGAGGTTGGCGCCTTCCCCCGCGAAGGGGGACATCAGGTGCGCGGCGTCGCCGAGCAGGGTGATGCCGGGGACGCGCGGCCAGCGGTGGCCGACCGGCAGGGCGTGGATGAGCCGGGGGGTCAGCGGGCCGTCCGCCTCGGCGATCAGCCGGCGCAGACCCGGCGCCCAGCCCGAGAAGTGCTCCAGCAGTGCGGCCTTGGCGGCATCCGAGTCGGTGAAGTCGATGGTGGACAGCCGGTCCTCGGCCGCACGCAGGGCGGTGTAGACGTGCAGGCTTCCGTCCGTCTCGCGGTGGGCGAGGAACCCCTTGTCGTCACCGAGTGCGAAGAACATCCCGCCCCCGATCAGGTCAGCGCACTCGGGGTGGCGGACATCGGCGTCGAGGAGGTCCAGCTCGACGAAGGAGATGCCGGTGTAGGCGGGCAGGTCCGGTGAGAGCAGCGGCCGGATCCTCGACCAGGCGCCGTCCGCGCCGATGAGCAGGCCGGTGGTGAACGTGGTGCCGTCGGCGAGCGTCACCCCGTGACGTCCGCCGTTGAGCGGGGCGGCGTCCGTGACCTTGCTGCCCCAGCGGACGGTGCCCTCGGGAAGCGCGTCGAGCAGGAGATCGCGCAGGTCGCCCCGGTCGATCTCGGGACGGCCGCCGTTGCCGTCGTCCTTCTCCTCCAGGCAGATCCGGGCCTGCTTGTCGAGCACGCGGAGGGCCTCGCCGCCGGGATGGACCTTGACCCGGAACTCCTCGTACAGCCCTGCGGCGCGCAACGCGGCCTGACCGGTCTCCTCGTGGATGTCGAGCATGCCGCCCTGGGTGCGCGCCTGCCGGCCGGCGTCCAGGTCGAAGACGGCGGACCGGATTCCGTGCACATGGAGGACCCTGGCCAGGACCAGGCCGCCGAGGCCGGCCCCGACGATGGTGACGGGGTGGTGGGTGGTGTTCATGGTGGTGCCTTCGCTTTCTGCCGGGAGCCGGTGGCGGGGCTCAGCGGGGGGTGGCCGCCGTGCCGTTGACGACCGCCCGGAAGATCCAGGCCAGCCGCTGGTGCGGGGTGCCGGAGAACAGGTCGGTGCCGAGCGCCGCGATGCGGGGATGGGTCCCGGCGGACGCCTGGCTCAACGCCTCGACCAGGGCGTTGTGCTCGTCCTCGGCGCCGGGGGCGCCCTCGCGTCCGGACTGCTCGGCCGCGGTGGCGGTGGCCACCTGGAGGAGCACGTCGACCCCCCAGGCGGCCTGTGCGTCCGGGACACCGCCCTGGTGCAGGAGATCGAGCACGGTCTCGACGAGCGCCAGGTAGTGCGGCCCGGAGGGCCGGGCGAGCAGCGCGGAGTGGGCGAGGCCCGGATGGTCGAACAGGACCCCTGTGTACGACAGCAGGACCTGCGCGAGCCGGTCCCGCCAGTCGCCCCCGTCGGCGGCCGGTGCGAGGTCGACCGCGCCGAGCAGCTCCTCCAGGATCGCGGCGTGCAGTTCGGCCGTGCCGGCGACGTACACGTACAGCGACGCGGGGCCCGTGTCGAGCTCCTGGGCCAGCCGGCGCATGGTGACGCGCTGGAGTCCCTCGGCGGCCATGACACGGACCGCCGCGGCGATGATGGCCTCATGGGTGAGGGCGGGCTTGGCCGGCCGTTCGCGGCGGCTGCGGGGGGCTGGGGTTCGCGGAGTCACCCCTCGACCATAACGAACATGTTCGTAACGAACAAGTTCGTCGCACCGACCGCCCCGCCTGCCGGCCACCGCTCGGGGTAGGCGACCGGTCGACGGGGCGTGCGTCACCGTCACCCGCGCCGGGCGCATCTCCGCCCGTCGTGCGCATCGCGGTCCCCACCCCGCACCGCCGGGCCCTCTCCGGGTGCGGAGGACGGCGAGGGAACAGAGGATGCGAGGGGTGGCGAGCCGCACCGGCCCCGTCGTACCGAGAAGCGACGTCCGAGGGAGACAACACCATGGCGCCCGAGCGATCCTCTTCCGGCAGCGCAGCACCGCGCGACCCAGGCCTCGCCCGGCCGCTGGCCGAGCGGGCGGGGTGGAGCGATGTGGACGTGCGCGCGGTGGACACCGTACGGGTGCTCGCCGCCGACGCCGTCCAGAAGACGGGCAACGGCCACCCCGGTACGGCGATGAGCCTGGCGCCGCTCGCCTACCTGCTGTTCCAGCAGGTCATGCGGCACGACCCCGCCGACGACCAGTGGCTGGGCAGGGACCGCTTCGTCCTCTCCTGCGGCCACACCAGCCTCACCCTGTACATCCAGCTCTACCTGGCCGGCTACGGCCTGGAGATGGAGGACCTCGAGGCGCTGCGGACCTGGGGATCGGCGACCCCCGGCCACCCCGAGTACCGGCACACCCGCGGCGTCGAGATCACCACCGGCCCGCTCGGCCAGGGCATGGGCGCCTCCGTCGGGATGGCGATGGCCGGGCGCAGGGAGCGGGGCCTGCTCGACCCGGACGCCGCGCCGGGCACCAGCCCCTTCGACCACCACGTGTACGTGCTGGCCTCCGACGGCGACATGATGGAGGGCGTCGCCTCCGAGGCCGCCTCGCTCGCCGGCCACCAGCAGCTGGGCAACCTCATCACCTTCTACGACTCCAACCACATCTCCATCGAGGACGACACCGACATCTCGTTCAGCGAGGACGTCCCGGCCCGCTTCGCCGCGTACGGCTGGCACGTGCAGACCGTGGACTGGACCCGTACGGGCGACTACGGCGAGGACGTCGACGCGCTGCTCGACGCGATCGAGGCGGCCAAGGCGGAGCGGTCCCGGCCCTCACTGATCATGCTGCGCACGATCATCGGATGGCCCGCCCCGACGAAGAAGAACACCGGCAAGGCGCACGGAGCGGCCCTGGGCGACGACGAGGTGGCCGGCACCAAGCGGCTCCTCGGCTTCGACCCCGGGACGTACTTCCCCATGGAGGACGAGGTCCTCGCCCACACCCGGGCCGTGGGGGAGCGGGGCCGGGACGCCCACAAGCGCTGGCAGCGGGTCTACGAGGACTGGCGGGCCGCAGCCCCCGAGCGGGCGGCCCTGCTGGACCGGCTGCGCGAACAGGAACTGCCTGACGGCTGGGCCGACGCCCTGCCGCACTTCCCGGCCGACGCCAAGGGCATGGCCACCCGCAAGGCGTCCGGTGAGGTGCTTACCGCCCTCGCACCGGTCCTGCCCGAGCTGTGGGGCGGCTCCGCCGACCTCGCGGGCAGCAACAACACCACCATGGACGGGGAGCCCTCCTTCATCCCGGCCGACCGGCAGACGGCCGAGTTCTCGGGCGGACCCTACGGGCGCACCCTGCACTTCGGTATCCGCGAGCACGCCATGGGCGCCGTGCTCAACGGCATCGCGCTGCAGAGCCTGACCCGCCCGTACGGCGGCACGTTCCTCACGTTCAGCGACTACATGCGCCCCGCGGTCCGTCTCGGCGCCCTGATGAAGCTCCCCGCCACCTACGTGTGGACCCACGACTCCATCGGCCTGGGCGAGGACGGCCCCACCCACCAGCCCGTCGAACACCTGGCCGCCCTGCGCGCGATCCCCGGGCTCGACGTCGTACGCCCCGGGGACGCCAACGAGACCACCGTCTGCTGGCGGACGATCCTGGAGCACACCGACCGCCCCGCCGGTCTCGTCCTGACCCGGCAGAACCTCCCGGTGCTGGACCGCGCCGACGGCGTCCACGCCCCTGCCGAGGGAGCCGCGCGCGGCGCCTACGTCCTGGTGGAGGGCGCCGGGACCGCCCCCGACGTCATCCTCGTGGCGACCGGGTCGGAGGTCCAGATCGCCCTCGACGGCCGCAAGCTGCTGGTCGACGAGGGACTGTCCGTACGCGTGGTCTCGATGCCCTGCCGCGAGTGGTTCGCCGAGCAGCCGCTGTCCTACCAGGACGAAGTGCTGCCCCCGGACGTGCGCGCCCGGGTCAGTGTCGAGGCCGCCGTCGGCCAGGGCTGGCGAGAGGTGGTCGGCGACGCCGGACACATCGTCGGCCTGGAGCACTACGGCGCCTCCGCCGACTACCAGCGGCTGTACGACGAGTTCGGCATCACCGCCGAGGCCGTCGCCGCGGCGGCCCGCGCCAGCATCCGTGACGCGGTGGAGCCCCCGGTGCCGGGCGGCAGGCGGGACCGGTGACTCAGCTCATCTGACGCCGGACCAGTTCATGGAGCTGCCCGCCCGTGTCCGCGAGGAGCTCGGCGGGCGGCCCCTGCTGGACGACCCGGCCGTCCGCCATGACGACCACACGGTCGGCGTCCATCACCGTGGACAGCCGGTGCGCGATCACGACACGGGTGGCCCGCAGCGACCGGGTGCTCTCGATCACGGTGCGCTGGGTCTCGTTGTCCAGCGCGCTGGTGGCCTCGTCGAAGAACAGGATGCGGGGGCGCCGCACGAGCGCCTGCGCGATCATCAGCCGCTGGCGCTGCCCCCCGGAGATCGAGCCGCCGCCCGAGATCATCGTGTGCAGTCCCATCGGCATCCGCTTGATGTCCTCGGCCAGCCCCGCCATCGCCGCGGCCTCCCACGCCTCCTCCTGGGTGAAGACCTCGGCGCCGCAGATGCAGTCCAGGATCGACCCGGACAGCGGCTGGGCGTTCTGCAGGACGACCCCGCACTGACGGCGCACGGCCGCCGGGTCGAGCGCCGTCAGGTCCTGGCCGTCGTACAGAACGCTGCCCGAGACCGGCTTGTCGAAGCCGATGAGCAGCCTCAGCAGCGTCGACTTGCCGCACCCGCTGGGGCCCACGATCGCCACGAACTCGCCCGGCCGCACCGTCAGCGACACCTCGTCCAGGACGACGGGGCCGTCCTCGGAGTAGCGGAACGACACCCCCCTGGCCTCGATCTCCCCGGACAGCGTGCCCGGCTGGGTGCTGGCGCCGCGTACCTCGGGCGCCTCGTCCAGCACCGGCTTGATCTGCTCGAACATCGGCAGCACGGCCGCGGCCGACACGAAGGCGCCGGTGAGCTGGGTGACGGCCGTCAGCAGCATCGTCACCGACGTGTTGAACGTCAGGAACTCCGCGGCCGTCAGCGAACCGCGCGCCGGGCCCGCCAGCAGGACGAAGATGACCAGTGAACACAGCGGCAGATAGACCGCGTTGAGGACGGTCGTCAGATTCTTGATCCGGCCCGCCCGCTTCTGCAGCTCACGGCTGCGCGCGAACTCCGCGGCCCACGCCCCGTACGCGAAGCTCTCCGCCGCGGCGACCCGCAACTTGGGCAGGCCGCGCAGCGTCTGGAAGGCCTGGTTGTTCAGCTTGTTGCCCAGCACGACCAGCCGCCGCTGCCAGCGGAGCTCCCACATGCCCATGGTGAGGAACACCCCGGCGATGACCACCAGCATGGCGACCGCGGTGAGCGCCAGCGGAACGCTGAACCACAGCAACAGGCCCAGATTCATCGCCCCGAGCGTGCCCGCCTGCACCACGACGGGACCGGTGCCTGACAGCACCCGGCGGATGGCGCTCACCCCCATCGCCGCGCTCGCCAGTTCTCCCGTGGAGCGCCCGGTGAAGAACTTCGTCGGCAGCCGCAGGAGCCTGTCCCAGACCGCGGGCTGGAGCGTGGCCTCGATCCGGCCCTCCATCCGCAGGATCGTGAGGTTCTGCAGCAGCATGAAGGCCGCCGAGACGACACCGGAGATGACGACGGCCAGCGACACCTGCACGATGAGGGCGTTCTGCGCGTTGGGCACGTACACGCCGAGCACCTTGCCCGTCGCGATCGGCACCAGTGAGCCCAGCGCCACCGTCATCAGCCCCGCCGGCACCAGCTTCCGCAGGTCGCCCCGGGTGCCGAACAGGCCGAACCGCAGCAGCTGCCACTTGCCCAACGGCCGCTCCGGCAGCGGCCGGTAGAACATCACGGCGCGTTCCTCGAACTCCTCCGCCGAGTCGCTGTCGACGCGGCTGCGCCGCCCCGTCAGCGGGTTGACCGCCTCGTAGCGGCCACGGCGCCAGAGCAGGGCGACCGGCGCTCCGGACGCGGCGCGGTGGCCCACCAGCGGCCCGGAGTTCTGCCGCCACCAGCGCCCGGTCAGGCGCACCGGGCGGGTACGTATGCGCGAGGCGACCGCGACGCGCTCGACCGGGTCGATCCGGTCGCTCACCGCCCCGCCCGTGGCCGGTTCGGCGAGGACGATCCCGGAGTCCCTGGCCACCAGGAGGCAGGCCGCGTACACCGCGTCGTCCGAGGCCCCCGAAGCACGCGAAGTGCCCCTCCCGGACCGGCCGATCGAGGTCAGCAGCGCATGGTCGGCCTCCTTGCGGACGGCCTCGCCCGCCTTCATGCCCGCCGCGGTGCGGTCCTCGTGGGCGCGCTCCAGCTGTTCGATCCAGCGGTCCAGCGCCGACAGCAGGCGGTACTGCTGATTGACCATCCCCTGCCACATCTCCGGATCGACGAGCAGGTCACCCGCCGCCTCGGCGCTGAACGCGGCGCCGTACTGCACACTGCCCGGCGACACCGGCAGCCACAGGATGTCGTCGTCGCCCACCGTCTCGTCGAAGGTGGTCCGCCCGTCCAGCGGGGCCTCGAACAGCACCCGCTGGCTGCGGCCCACGCCGAGCGAGAAGGCGTGCTCCAGCAGGCTCAGCGTCGCGTCCCCGGTGTCGTAATGACTGCGGTACTGCCCCTCGTACGCCCCCTGGGCGGCGTACTCCGGCCGGTACAGCTCACGCAGCGGGATCCGGCGCAGCACGCACTCCTGGAGGGGGCGCCCCACCAGGGTGTGCTGCGGGCCCTCGACCGGGCCGAGGACGAGCGTCCCCGGTTCGAGCCGGCCCAGGAAGTGCCAGTGGCCCTGCTCCACCGCGTCCACCGCGAACAGGTCGAGGGCGCCGCCCACGACGAGCCACAGCACCTGGGGGCCCTCCAGCGACAGGCTCCGCAGCCCGGTGCAGTCGACGGGCTCGCCGAGGGCGCCCAGGGCGCCGATCACCGGGTCCTGGGCCGGGGCTTCCGCGCCCGCGAAGGGATGTACGGATGCCACGTCAGTGCTCCCTGACCAGATCGGCGTACGGGCCACCGGCGGCCACCAGGTTCTCGTGCCGGCCGCGTTCCACGACGGTCCCGTGGTCCAGGACCACGATCTCGTCGCTGTCGCGCACCGTGCTCAGCCGGTGCGCGATCACGACACAGGCACAGCCGCGCCGGCGCAGGTTGTCGATGATGATCCGCTCCGTCTCGGCGTCCAGCGCGCTGGTGACCTCGTCCAGGACCAGGATGCTGGGGCGGCGTACGAGCGCGCGGGCGATCTCCAGGCGCTGACGCTGCCCGCCGGAGAAGTTGCGGCCGTCCTGTTCCACCCGGCTGTGGATGCCACGGAGCCGGCGGGCGACGACGTCGTACAGAGCGGCGTCCCGCAGGGCCTCGGTCACCGCCTCGTCCGGGACCGAGGGGTCCCACAGCGCCACGTTGTCCCGGACCGTCCCCTCGAAGAGGAAGACGTCCTGGTCGACGAAGGACACCGACGCGGCCAGCGCGCCCCTGGGTATGTCCTCCAGCCGCTGCCCGTCGATGCGGATCGTGCCCTCCCAGGGGCTGTAGAGCCCCGAGATGAGCCGGGAGACCGTCGACTTGCCGCTGCCCGAACCGCCGACGAGCGCCACCTGCTGCCCCGGGCCCACCGACAGCGAGAAGCCGGTGAGCAGCGGCTTGTCGAGCGGGCTGTAGCCGAAGGTGATGTCCTCCAGCGTCACATGCCCCTTCAGCCGGCGGGTGCTCGCGGCCGGCTCACGGCGGGAGTACAGCGGGTCGACCGGGAAGTTCTCCACGTCCTTGAGCCGGGCCACGTCGGCCGCGAAGTCCTGCACCCGGCCCGCCACCCCGTTGAGCCGGGTGAGCGGTGCGGTGAAGCGGGTCACCAGCGCCTGGAAGGCGACCAGCAGACCGATCGAGATGTGCCCCTCGACGGCACGCAGCCCGCCGATCCACAGGATCAGCGCGCTGTTGAGCGTCGCCAGGGCGGGGGCGACGATGCCCAGCCAGGCGCTCGGCACCCCGAGGCGCTGCTGCTCGTCCAGCGTCGTGGCGTGCTGCCCGGCCCACCGCCGGAAGTAGCCGTTCTCGCCCCCGGTGGCCTTCATCGTCTCGATCAGCTGGAGACCGGTGTACGAGGTGTTCGTCAGCCGCGCGCTGTCGGCCCGCAGCTTCTGGGTGCCGGTGGCCCGCAGCCGTACGACGATGCGCATCGCGACGACGTTGAGCAGCGCGATCCCCACCCCGATGACGGTCAGCTGCGGATCGTACGTCCACAGCAGGAAGGCGTAGAGGAGGACGACGATGCCGTCCACACCGGCCGCGGTGAGGTCCCGGGCGAGTGTCTCGGCGACGGCGTCGTTGGACTGCAGGCGCTGGACGAGGTCGGCGGGACTGCGCTGCGAGAAGAAGGTGACGGGCAGCCGCAGCAGATGCCGGAAGAAGCGCGCGCTGCCGAGCGTCGACGAGATGATCCGCCCGCGCAGCAGATTCGCCTGCTGAAGCCAGGTCAGTACGACGGTGAGGGCGACCATCGAGCCCATCGCGGCGAACAGCACGCCCAGCAGCGAGGTCTGTTCGCCGATCATGAACATGTCGATGTAGGTGCGGCTCAGGGCCGGGAGCGTGGCCCCGACGGCCACCAGCAGCAGGCTGGCGAGGAGCGCGACCAGCATCGTGCCCGTGGTGCCGCGCAGCCGGGCCGGCAGCGCGGACATGACGCCGGGCTTCCGGCCGCCGCGCTCGAAGTCCTCGCCGGGTTCGAGGACCAGGACGACCCCGGTGAAGCTGGTGTCGAAGTCCTCGGCGGGCACGAACCGGCGCCCCTTGTCGGGATCGTTGATGTGCACCCCCCGCCGTCCGAGGCGGCGCCCCACACCGTCGTACACGACGTAGTGGTTGAACTCCCAGAACAGGATCGCGGGCGCCTGGACCTCCGCGAGGGCCGCGGGCTCCATCTGCATGCCCTTGGCCTGGAGGCCGTAACCACGCGCGGCCTTGAGCACGTTGCTGGCGCGCGAGCCGTCGCGCGAGACGCCGCAGGCGATCCGCAGCTCCTCCAGCGGCACATGGCGGCCGTAGTGGCCCAGCACCATCGCCAGCGAGGCCGCACCGCACTCCAGGGCCTCCATCTGGAGCACGGTGGGGGTGCGCACGGTCTTCGTCCGCCCGGGCTTCGGCGCCGGACGTGACCGCCGCCGGCCGGCCGGGGCACCCTCCGGCCGGTGCCTGCCGCGGCCGGGCGGCGGCAGCTGCTGGGCGGCGGGGGACGGGTGCGGTGCGGTCACGGGAGCAGCCAATCGATCGGGCGCTGGTCGGCGAGACGGACGGAGCCGGTGGCCAGGGTCATGGATCCGATGGCGTACGGAGGGCCGTCGGCCGAGGACCACCGGTAGCCGGACTCCGTGGAGGACGAGCGTTCGATCTTCACCAGGACCGCCAGCGGCCGCCCGTGCTTCGAGAACTGCTCGCCGAGCTGGGCGTCGCCGAGGAAGCGGGTGATCTGCTGCTGTGTCTGCGCGGCCCGGCCGACCGCGGCCACCTTGCCGCGCAGCACCCCGTACTGCTGGGCGGGCACGGACTGGACCGTGAGGTCGACGGAGGCGCCCACCGGGACCGACGCGGCACTGCTGCCGGACACGTACAGCAGGACGACCAGCGGGTCGTCGGCGCCGTCGATCCGCTCGACGCTCGCCACGTCCGCGCCGGTGGTGACCACGGCGCCGATCGTGGCGGTCACCGAGGTGAGCCGGCCCGCGTCGATGGTGCGGACGACGCGTTCGCCCTGCTCCGTACGGACCTTGAACAGGGGAGAGTTCCGGGGGAGGGTCTCGCCCTCGTCGGCCAGCACCTCCGTGATCTGTCCGGCGACCGGGCTCTGCAGGATGTAGCTTCCGCGGGAGTGCGTGAGGATGCCGGGGGCGTCGAGCGTGCTGGCGACGGAACCCGTCACGGCCCAGACGCAGGCGGCGGCCATCACGGCGACGGTGACGCAGAGGACGAGCAGGCCCTGCGGGCGGGCGAAGCGCACCGGCAGATCGAGCTGTTCGGGCGACTGCAGCTTGGAAAGGGCCTGTTGGCGGAACTGCACGGAACTCTTTCCTCACCTGTCAGCGGTCGGCACCGAGCCCCGGAACCGATGGGTTCCGGGGCTCGGTGGGGTCCTGCCGTGTCTCAGAGACCGGCGGTCAGGCCGGAGGCCAGGCCGGTGACCGCGCCCGTGTTCACGCCGGTGGCGGACTCGACGAGACCGGTGACCGAGCCGACGACGCCGGAGACCGGGACGATGCCCTCAACGGTGCCCGTGGCGTTGCCGACGAGGCCGCCGACGAGGCCGCCCGAGACGTTGTCGAGGTCGCTGTCGGAGATCTCGGCGGTCTCGACCTGGGGGGTGTAGTTCATGATGAGCGCTGCCCTTCGTATGGAAATTGCCTATATACGGAAACCCGTGGTGCGGCCTCCGTATGGGCCAGGATCAAAGCACGCCTGCGCCTCGTACAGCCAATCGAACTGAGGCGGATCTGTGGTTATCGGGCCGCTGGAATCGACGTACGTGCAGAAGTGTTCATTCGGTGGCGGCAAATCCTTCACGAGCTTCACCGGATGAATTCCGAGTCGGCGCAACTTCACGCTCCTCAAGTGGGGCAGTCCCGCCCCAATCGCCCCATGAACCGGTCTGGACCTGGCCTTCCGTGCCCGGTCGCGTGATCGGTGTGCGCACGCCGTGTGCAGGTTTCTCCGAAACGGGGTGCCGTGCAGTAATTCCGGCTTCCGGTGGCGCGGACCGCCCCGGGAAGTCGGAAGGTATCGGTATTCACGCTACCGTGAAAGGTGAACACGGCTCTCTTTTCCCTGTGGGGCGCCTGCGAATGGGCGGCGTATTTATGAAGCATTTACCGGGTGTGCGTGTCCATTGCGTCACGCGGCCTCCGGATATATGGAGAAGGTGTGTCGCCATTCGTGGCAGCCGTGGACGGTGTGGGTGTTCGTGCGGCACGGCGGGCGGCGATGCACGGCGGACGAGCTGATTCATCCGATGAAACGACTGCACCACCCTTCTCTGGGGCGACGGGCGGCGCTACCATCGGGATGCCTTATGGGAGCGCTCCCATCTCTTGTCGGCCCCGTACCGCCGTTCAGCGGCGGTCCAGCTCGGAGAGGACGTTTCCGTGCGCTTGAGCTCCAGACCGATCGCCGCCCTGGTGGCGGCACTTGCCCTGACCGCCGGGTTGTCGATCACCGGAACCCCGGCCGTGGCACGCCCGGACGACGGGCCCGCCGCGGCCGAAGCATCGGATGTGTCCATCGCGGCGGACACGTACACATGGAAGAACGCCCGGATCGACGGCGGTGGCTTCGTGCCAGGCATCGTCTTCAACCGGTCGGAGAAGAACCTCGCCTACGCGCGCACCGACATCGGCGGCGCCTACCGCTGGGACCAGACGGGCAAGCAGTGGACACCGCTGCTGGACTGGGTGGACTGGGACCGGTGGGGCTGGTCCGGGGTGGTGGGCCTCGCCTCCGACACCGCCGAGCCGGACAACGTGTACGCAGCCGTCGGCACGTACACCAACAGTTGGGACCCGACGAACGGAGCGGTCCTGCGCTCCTCGGACCGCGGTGCCTCCTGGAAGGCGGCCACGCTGCCCTTCAAGCTCGGCGGCAACATGCCGGGACGAGGGATGGGGGAGCGGCTCGCGGTCGACCCGAACAAGAACTCCGTGCTGTACCTCGGCGCCCCCAGCGGCAACGGGCTGTGGCGGTCGACCGACTCCGGGGTCACCTGGTCGGAGGTGACCGCCTTCCCGAACCCGGGCAATTACGCGCAGGACCCGTCCGACACCAGCGGGTACGGCAACGACAACCAGGGCATCGTGTGGGTCACCTTCGACGAACGCTCCGGCAGCGCGGGCAGCGCCACGCAGGACATCTACGTCGGGGTCGCCGACAAGGAGAACACTGTCTACCGCTCCACGGACGGCGGCTCCACCTGGTCCAGGATCGCCGGCCAGCCGACCGGATACCTTGCGCACAAGGGTGTACTCGACTCCTCGACGGGCTACCTCTATCTGACGCTGAGTGACACGGGCGGCCCCTACGACGGTGCCAAGGGCCAGATCTGGCGGTACGACACGGAGTCGGGCACCTGGTCGGACGTCAGCCCCGTCGCTGAGGCCGATACCTATTACGGCTTCAGCGGCATCTCCGTCGACCGGCAGAAGCCCGGCACCCTGATGGCGACCGCCTACAGCTCGTGGTGGCCCGACACCCAGATCTTCCGCTCCACCGACAGCGGCGCGACCTGGACCCGGGCCTGGGACTACACCAGCTATCCCAACCGCTCCAACCGGTACACGCTGGACGTCTCCTCGGTGCCCTGGCTCAGCTGGGGGGCCAACCCGTCCCCGCCGGAGACCGCGCCCAAGCTGGGCTGGATGACGGAGTCCCTGGAGATCGACCCGTTCGACTCGGACCGGATGATGTACGGCACGGGCGCCACGGTCTACGGCACCGAGAACCTCACCTCCTGGGACTCCGGCGCCAAGTTCACGATCACGCCCATGGTCAAGGGCCTGGAGGAGACCGCCGTCAACGACCTGGCGAGCCCGCCCTCGGGCGCGCCCCTGCTGAGCGCGCTCGGTGACATCGGAGGCTTCCGGCACACCGACCTCGACGCGGTGCCCGCCATGATGTTCACCTCGCCGAACCTGGACTCGACCACCAGCCTGGACTTCGCCGAGGCGACGCCCGGCACGGTCGTACGGGTCGGCAACGCCGACGCCGCTCCGCACATCGGCTTCTCCACCGACAACGGCGCCAACTGGTTCCAGGGCTCCGAGCCTTCCGGCGTCACGGGCGGAGGCACGGTCGCCGCCGCGGCGGACGGCAGCGGATTCGTCTGGAGCCCGGAGGGCGCGGCCGTCCACCACACCACCGGCTACGGCACCTCCTGGACCGCCTCCACCGGGATCCCCGCCGGGGCGACGGTCGAGTCGGACCGGAAGAACCCGAAGAAGTTCTACGGATTCAGCGCCGGCACGTTCTACGTGTCGACCGACGGCGGCGCCACGTTCACCGCGAAGGCGACCGGGCTCCCGGCCGAGGGCAACGTCCGCTTCAAGGCGCTGCCCGGCACGGAGGGCGACATCTGGCTCGCGGGCGGCGCTCCGACGGGCACGTACGGGCTCTGGCGCTCCACCGACTCCGGCACGAGCTTCACCAGGTTCTCCGGGGTGGAACAGGCCGACAGCGTCGGATTCGGCAAGGCCGCCCCCGGTGCCTCGTACCAGACGGTGTTCGTCAGCGCGAAGATCGGCGGGGTGCGCGGCATCTTCCGGTCCACCGACGGCGGCGCCGGCTGGACGCGGATCAACGACGACGCGCACCAGTGGGCCTGGACCGGCGCGGCGATCACCGGGGACCCGCGGGTCTACGGCCGGGTGTACGTCTCCACGAACGGCCGGGGGATCCAGGTCGGCGAGTCCTCGGACACCGACGGTCCGGGCACGGACCCCGGCACCGACCCCGATCCGGACCCCGGCACCGATCCGGAGGAGCCGCCTGCGGACGCCGACTGCTCGGTGACGTACACGGTCACCAACCGGTGGTCCGGCGGCTTCCAGGCCGAGGTGAAGCTCACCAACACCGGCGGCACGGCCTACGACGGCTGGCAGCTGGGGTGGACCTTCCCCGGCGACCAGAAGATCGGTCAGCTCTGGAACGCCTCCCACCAGCAGACCGGTGCGAAGGTGACCGTCACGGACGCCGGCTGGAACGGCAAGGTGGCGCCCGGTTCCTCGGCCGGCTTCGGCTTCACCGGTACGACGACGGGCGACGGCACCGCACCCGGCGCGTTCACGCTGGGCGGTGAGGCCTGCAACGTCGGCTGAGCACCGCGGGGCCGGGCGGGAGTGTGGCCCCGCGCCCTGGGAGGCACCCGTGGCCGACGTCGACGTGCTGATCGCGGGCGCGGGCTCCCCGGGACGTGACGCGGGGCCCGGCAAGGAGTGACCGCCGGGCCCCGCGCCGTCCGATGAGCCGACTCCGCTCATCTCATCCCGACTCAGGGAAAGGACACCACCTGGGACGGGATGGTCGACGTACCGGACGTCGGTGACCCGGTGTTGTTGATGACGTGTTCGTACTGGCCCTGGCCGCCGAGGGAGACGACGAGCAGGTCGTGGAACTTCACCCCGGGCTTCACCGGGGCCTGGAAGCCGTGCTGCTGGCGGATGGTCGGGTCGACGTTGAAGTAGCAGTAACTCCCCATGCCCCAGCCCTCGTGGGTGGTGACGGAGTCGGCCACCTTGTAGGCGGCGTAGCCCTTGATGTCACCGTTCTGGATGGCTGCCTGGTTGGGAGCGTCGTACGCCTTCTCGTTCTGGAAGAAGATCGTCTTGCCGTTCTCGCCGTTCCACTGCACGTCGTACTTGTTGAAGTGCTCGACGAACAGCCCGGTGGCCAGGACGTCGTCGCCGTTGACCGTCAGCCCGTAGTCGGACCGGTTGGTCTCCCAGCCCACGCCGTCACCGTGGTCGGCGCGCCACAGCCAGGTGTGGTCGATGATCGTGTCGTCGCTGTTGACCACCATGCCGGTGGTCGCCTTGCCGGCGCCCGCGCCGCCTACCCGGACGAACACGTCCTGGAGGCTGGTGGGGTTGGCCGAGTGATCGGCCGACGCGCCCTCGGGGCCCACCTGGACGAGCACCGAGGAGTTCTGCGTACCGGCGTCCACGAGGAGTCCGGCGAGCTTGACACCGTCGACGTCACCGACCTTGATCGCGGTGACCCCGTTGTCCGGGATGATCGTGGCGAGGCCGAGGCCGAGCGCGACGGTGTTCGCGCGGTTGATCTCGATGGGCTCGTTGACGTGGTAGATGCCCGGGGTGAACAGCAGGTGCAGGCCCTGGCGTACCGCGGCGTTGATGGTCTGCGCGGTCGCACCCGGCTTCACCACGTAGAACTGGCTGAGCGGGATGGACTCGCCCTGCGGGGTTCCGTTCCAGGAGACACCCCGTGCGTTGGTGCGCTTGGCGGGGACGAACACCTTGTAGTCGTTGCCGTCGAGGTAGAGGAAGGGCTTCTCGCGGGAGACCGGGGTGTTGTTCAGGGTCGTGTACGGCGGCTCCGGGAAGCTCTGGGCGGGTGCGCCCTCGACGCCGGAGAACGTCATGTTCCAGACGCCGTTGCCCCAGCTGCCGATCGAGCTGTCACGGGTGTACCACTGCTGCTGCGAGTAGGGGCCGACCTGGCCGTCGATCTTGCTGTCGGCGATGTAGCCGCCGCTCGCCCAGCCGTAGCCGTTCGGGGCGAGGTTGAGGCCGCCCTTGACGTGCATGCGGCGGAAGGGGGCGGCCTGGGAGACCGCCCAGCGGTTGGTGCCGTTCACCGGGTTGAGGGCGAGGTTCTCGGCCGAACGCCAGAAGTTCTGGGTGGCGTTGCCGTTGAACCAGCCGGCGTCCACGGTGACGTCGCCGTTGAAGGTGGTGTCGTCGGGCTTGAGTCCGAGCCCGGCGATGGAGGTGTAGAAGCCGATCTGGGCGTTGATGTTGTTGTACGTGCCCGGCTTGAACATCAGCGCGTAGCGGCCCGTGCCGAACTGCGCGGACTCCTGCTGCTTGAAGATCTCGTCGACCTTGCCCTGGATGTTCGGGGTCGACGGGTCGAAGACGAGGACGTTCGGGCCGAGGTCACCGCCGCCGGGGATCTGCGGGTCGCCTCCGCCGGTCGTGCCGAACACCTGGAACTCCCAGAGCGAGTGGCCGTATCCGGTGGCGCGTGCGGTGCCGGTCAGCCGGACGTAGCGAGCGGTGCCGGAGACGTTGAGCGTCTCCGTGCCGCCGGGGCCGGTGGTGGTCGAGTAGGCGGTGCTCCAGCTGCTGTTGTCCGAGGAGAACTCGATCCGGTAGCCGGTGGAGTAGGCCGCCTCCCAGCGCAGCACGATCTGGCTCACCGAGGCGGCGGCGCCGAGGTCGACCTTGATCCACTGGGGGTCGGAGAAGGCGCTCGACCAGCGCGTTCCGTTGTTTCCGTCCACCGCGGCGGCAGCGGGGGTGCCGTCGTTCTCCTGGCTGGAGGCGGTGACCGTCTTCCCCTGGGAGAGCAGCGCGGGTGCGGCGCTCGCGGGGACCTGCGGGACGAAGGCCAGGAGCGAGAGGACGAGACCGGCGATGACGGCCAGCAGGGCGCCGCGTCTTCCGGTCGGGGCGGCAAAGGGTCTGTGGAGGTTCGGAGGTGCGTACAAAGGGGTCTCCTGAGTCGTGGGGCGGGTACACGACGCGCACAGCCAGAGAGCGCTCTCTCCGGCTGTGCGTGATACTCCACCCTTGTTACGAACGCGTCAAGAGATGTGCAACACCAGATGTATCAGGGCCTGTTGGCGACAAGAACTAATGGCGGCGATGTGGTGATGACCCCTCCGGGGCGCCCTACTCGGTGACGGAGCGTGAGATCTGACAGGGCCTGGGTTCAGGAAATGGCGGCTGGTCTCAGGGCGCGGCGTACGTCCGTACGTAGTCGAACTCCGCCGTCGCACCCGACCGGTTGTGGGAGACGAGGCCGATCCTCAGATCGCCCCGTACCGGCAGGGTCCACACGCCGCTCACGGACCAGTGGACGCCGTCGCGGCTGGTGGACGCGCGTACCTCGTGCTCCCCGTGCGCGGTGTCGCGGTGGTACGCCATCCGCAGCCACATCGTGTCGGCCGGCGGCCCCCCGAACATCGGGGCGTTGGCCACCGCCGTCGGGGGAGTGGTCGTGGGGCGCTCGCCCTCCTTGCCGAACTCGCTGACGTCGAGCACCGCGCCGTCGCCGTTGGTGAGCGGCAGCACCGAGTGGACGAGCTTGAACCACCGGTCGTCGTTCTCGTACAGCACGAGACCGGCCTGTTGTGCCGCCTGACCGGGAGCGAACCGCATCTTCGTCTCGACCGTGAAGTCGCCCTTCGGTGCGTCCCGCAGCAGCACGGACGCGGTGTTGGTGCCCAGATGGAGCTCGGCGTCCTGCGTCGGCCAGGAGAGCGCACCGCCGGACATGGTGACCCCCGCGGACGGCCCACGCACCCACCGCCAGGGGGAGGTGGTGCCCGTGCCCGGGACCGTCGCGGTGTCGAACTCGTCGCTGTGTTCCCGCAGCAGACGCCCCGGCGGATCGAGGGCCACCCTCTTCTTCACGGGCCGGTACAGGGCGGCCGCGCCTACGTTGTCCGCCGCCGCACCCGCACCTCGTGCGGCGGCACCCACCGCGCCCTTGCGCACGGCGGCGGCCGGCAGATCACGTGACTGCGTGGCCACCGGGTCGCGGAGCCGGTCGCCCGTCACCTCGGCCGTCAGCCGGGTGCCGCGCAGCTCCACGGACACGTTGTTCCAGGTGTTCCAGGAGAACCCGGCGGGCAGTGCGGTCACCTGCTCACCACGGCTCCTGCCGCCCACGCGTACGTCGGTGACGAGCGCGCCGCGCGCCCGGTCCAGCCAGGCCACGACCCGGTTGCCGGGGTCCCGGTAGGCGACGGTGAGCCCCGCCGCACCACCTGCCTCCGTGACCCTCAGGTCCGCCTCGGCCCGCAGGTCCGCCGGGGCGCGCCCGTCGGCGACGAGATACGCGGCGCTCGCCCCGGAAGCACCGGGGGTGTGCACGGCGTGGCCCCGCGCGTCCGGGTCGGTCGCGGCGGACCAGCCGGAGGTGCCCTCGCCCTCCGCGTGCCAGCCCGACAGACCGCCGTCGTTGAAGGTCCCGCCGGTCGCCCACGAGGTCACCGGCGCCGCGGTCGGCCCGTCCGACGGCCCCGCGCCGGCCCGTACGACCGGCCAGCCGTCGATCCAGTCGAGCCGGTCGATCAGCATCGGGCGCCGGGTCAGCTTCAGGGTGCCGTTCGACGCCGGGGCGAGATCGGGCGACTCGGCGGGGATGCCGTGGTAGACCAGCCAGTCCTGACCCGCGAGGTCCGTCTGGAGGGAGTTGTGACCGGGCCCGATCCACCGGTTGCCGTTCGCCCCGACGACCACACCCGCCTTGCTGGTGAGGGCCATCAGATCGGTGCCCTCGTCATCGGTGAACGGGCCGGTGGGGCTGGTGGACCGCCCCACCTTCACCTGGTAGCCGCTGTACGCGCCGTCGCAGCAGCCGGCATCCGAGTAGAAGAGGTAGTAGAAGTCGTCGCGCCGCACGACGAAGCCGCCCTCGACGCGCCGGCCACGGGCCACCTGCGTGACCTCGCCCTCGGTCCTGGAGAGGTCGGCGTTCAGCTTCGCGACACAGATCGTGTCGTAACTGCCCCAGTACAGATAGGGCGTTCCGTCCGTGTCCGTGAACTGCGCCTGGTCGATGTTCCCCGCCGGGCAGCCGCTCGGCGAGGGCAGCACGGCGCCCCGGTCGGTCCAGGGGCCCGTCGGGGTGGCGGACGTGACGAGGCCGACGGTGTTGCGCCCGGGTACGGAGTAGTAGAGGTAGTAGCGGCCGAGGGCGTAGCGCACCTCGGGCGCCCACAGCCGCGAACCCTCGTGCCAGGCCGGCTTGTTCTCCGGGGTGAAGACCTCGCCCGCGTACTCCCACGTCACCATGTCCGCCGAGCGCAGGATGGGCAGCATGCGCTCCCCGTCCTCACCCTTGCTCTGCATGACCGGGTTCTGGGTGCCGTAGGCGTACCAGAGGCCGTCCTTGCCGCGGATCATCGCGGGATCGGGGAAGGTGTCGACGGCCCCGGTGGACACCGGGTTGGTGTACGTCGGCGGGGAGGCCGGACGGCTCGGCGCGCCCTGCGAGGGGGCGGAGGCGAGGGTGACGAGCCAGACCAGGGCAGCCACTGCGGCCGCCCACCGGGGAAGGAAGCGGGAGGGGGCCGTCCTTCGCGTGCGTCTCATGGGGTCTCCGCGAGTGTTCCGCCCGGTTCCGCGGCCGCGGTCCAGGTCGTGTCGTGGGTCTCGAAGGCGCTGAGGCTCGGGTCGTGGTCGGAGGCGCCGATGTCGTACATCGACGTCATCCAGTGGTAGAAGTTGTCGCCCCTGTCCCGCAGGAGCACGTACAGGCGCCGCATCAGCCGGGCCCGCACCGCCTCGAACTCGGGGTGCGTGTAGCGGTTGCTCAGCTCGTGCGGGTCCGCCTCCAGGTCGTACAGCTCGTTGACCGACTCCGGGTTGACGACGAGCTTGTAGCGGTCGTCGCGGATCATCCGCTGCGGGTAGGGGAAGTGGTGGCCGTGGAACTCCGCGACCAGCTCGCCCGGCCACCGCGGGTGTTCGCCCTTGACCAGCGGGACCAGGCTGCGGCTGTCCACCGCCGGGGACGGGTCGCACCCCGCCAGTTCGAGCAGAGTCGCGGTGCAGTCGGTGAGGCTCACCAGCTCGTCCCTGACCTGCGGGGCGGCGCCGGGGATCCGGATGATGCCGGGGATCCGGTAGATGTCCTCGTACATCGCCGGGCCCTTGTCGTGGAGCCGGTGGGCGCCGGTGAACTCGCCGTGGTCCGCGGTGAAGAACACGGACGTGTCCTCGCTGAGCCCCAGCTCGTCGAGGCGGGTGAGGATGCGCCCGATCTGCTCGTCGATGAGGGTGACATAGCCCCAGTAGACGGCGATCAGCTTGCGCGTCGTCTCGATCGGGATGGTGTCGAACGCCCAGTGCGCGCTGTAGTTGCGCTGCACCGGCGGTTTGCCCTCGAAGGTCTCGGCGATGGACGGCGGCAGCTCGACGAGCTCCGGATCGTAGAGGTCGAAGTAGGCGTCCGGGAGCAGATAGGGCAGGTGCGGGCCGAAGAAGTGCGTGGCCAGGAAGAACGGCTCCTCGCCGGCCGCGTACCGCTCCAGGTGCTCGATGGCACGGGTGGCGAGGTAGTGCTCGAACGTGGCCTCCACCGGCTGGTGCAGCCGGGCGGCCAGCAGGTTCCCCGGGTTCCCGCCCGGGGCCATGCCCCGGATCGGCTCGGAGATGCGGTACGGCGGCAGCCCGCGCTCCTCCAGGTACGCCAGGTAGTCCGGATGGTCGACGGGGTTGTGCCAGCCCGGCAGGTCCGGGCCCTCGAAGCCGTACGATGCGGCGTTGCGGTGGGTCCCGCCGTGCCACTTGCCGATGAGGCCCAGCCGGTAGTCGCGCTCCGCCAGGGCCGCGGGGAAGGTGAAGGCGTCCTCGCGCAGATCCTCCAGATACCCCACGTTGCGCTCGTAGTTGGCGAGCAGCCGGTGCCGGAAGGGCGCCTGCCCGGTGAGGAGGCTCGCCCGCGCCGGGGTGCAGATCGCGGTGGGCGTGTAGAAGCGGTCGAAGCGCGTGCCGGTGGCCGCCAGCCGGTCCAGGTTCGGCGTGGCGACATGCGGGTTGCCGTAACAGCCGAGGGTGTCCACCCGGTGCTGATCGGTCATCAGGAACAGCAGGTTCACTTCTTGTACGCCTTCGTGTAGAGGTCGCCCTCGTAGTACGTGTCCACCGCCGGGGCCTTCATGAGCTGTCCCGTGCCCACGAAGAACTCGCCGAGCCCGTCCAGCCAGCCGTCCACGGTGCCGTCCTCGGTCCTGGCGACGAGATCGGCCGTCGACATGGTCTCCACATTGGCCGCGTCCGCCGCCACCTTGTCGCGGTCGACCTTCAGCAGCGAGGCGGTCACATCGATGGACTCGTCGGGGTGCGCGGCGCGCCAGTCATTGGCCTTCTGGAGGACCTTGACGACCTTGGCGTTCAGCTTCTCGTCGCCCCCGGCGGGCGCCACGAACGCGTTGGGGAACGCCCGGTCCTTGAAGTCCGCCGTACTGGCGACCTCGTTGAGCTTCGGCTTCTTCGTCTTGATGGTGTCGATCAGCGGATACCAGAGGCCCGCCCCGTCGATCTGCCCTGAGGCGAACGCCGAGACGACCGTGGACGGATCCATCGGCACCTTCTCGATGTCCTTCTCCGACATCCCGGCCTTCTGCAGGGCCAGATCGAGCACCATCGCGCCGGAGGTGCCCTCGGGCACACCGACCTTCTTGCCCTTGAGGTCCTTGATGGAGGTGATCCCGGGCTGGGCTATCACCCGGTCCGCGCGGCCCAGCGTGTTGATCGCGACGATCTTGGCCTTGCCCGAGGCGGGCAGCCACAGGGCGCCGGGGCCGATGTAGCCGAAGTCGAGGTTGCCCGATCCGAGTGCCTGGATCTGGAGCGGGCCGTTGGTGAACGTCGAGTACTCGGACTTCAGGCCCTGTTCCTTCCACAGCCCCTGCTCGTCCGCGATGGCCAGCAGGCTCGCGCCGTTGTAGTCGCTGATGTAGCCGAAGCGGACGGTGGAGGTGCCGTCGGACGACGAGTCGTTCGAGCATCCGGTGACGGAGAGTGCGAGGGCGGACACGGCGACGGCCGCCGTCAGGGCGCGCTGAGGTAGACGCATGGCGCTGGGTTCCTTACGGGAGTTCGGGGAGCGGGTGAAGGTGGTGTCTCAGGCGGCCGTGGCGGCCGGGGTCTGGTGGTAGACGGAGGTCCACACGGCGTTGCGGATCCGGGCGAACTCGGGGGAGAGCCGGATGGTTTCGGTACGCGGATAGGGCAGGTCCACCTCGATGACCGACTGGATCCGGCCCGGCCGCGCGGCCATCACCACGACGCGCCGGGCGAGATAGACGGCCTCGTCCACGTCGTGCGTGACGAACAGGACCGTGCGCCGGTCCCGGCTCCAGGTGTCCAGGAGCTGGTCCTGCAGCTGGACCCGGGTCAGCGCGTCCAGAGCGCCGAAGGGCTCGTCCATCAGCAGCACCTGCGGATCGACGGCGTAGGCACGAGCGATGGCGCAGCGCTGCTTCATCCCGCCGGACAGCGTCTTGGGCAGCGCGTCGGCGAAGTCGGTGAGACCGACCAGCTCGATGGCACGCTCCGCCCGGCGCCTGCGCTCGGCGGCCGGTACGGACGCCAGCTTCAGCCCGAACTCGACGTTGCCGCGCACGGTCAGCCAGGGGAACAGCGCGTACTGCTGGAAGATCACCCCACGGTCCGGCCCGGGCCCGGTGACCGGCTTCCCGTCGACGAGGACCTCGCCCGAGGTCGGGACGGCGAGCCCGGCGGCCAGATTGAGCAGGGTGCTCTTGCCGCACCCGGACGGTCCGACGACGGTGACGAACTCCTCGTCACCGATGTCCAGCGACACCTCGTCCAGGGCGGTGAAGGTGCTGTTCTTCATCGGAAAGGTCCGGGAGACGTTCCGGAAGGAGATCTTGGCGTTCATCGGGTCTCCTGCCAACGGGTGAGGCGTCGTTCGGCGAGCAGCAGCATCCGGTCCATCAGCAGGCCGAGCAGACCGATGGTGATGAGGCCGACGAAGATGGTGGGGAGGTCGTAGTAGAGCTGGGCCTTCTGCATCTGGTAACCGAGGCCCTCCTGAGCGGCGATCAGCTCCGCCGCGACCAGGGTCCCCCAGGCGGAGCCCAGCCCGATCCGCATCCCGACGAGGATGAACGGCGCGGAGGCGGGCACGACCACCTTGAGGAAGATCGTCCCGTCCCGGGCCCCCAGCACCCGCGCCGCGTCGATGAGCGTCCTGTCGACCCCCACGACGCCCTGGAAGGCGGCCACGACGCTGGACAGGAACGCCGCCAGGAAGATCACGAAGATCTTGGGCGTCTCGCCGATGCCCAGCAGCACGATGGCCAGCGGGATCATGGCCAGCGGCGGCACCGTGCGGAAGAACTGGACGTACGGCTCCAGCAGTCCGCGCGCCACCGGGTACCAGCCCATCAGGAAGCCCACGGGCACGGCCAGTAGGGTGCCCAGCGCGAAGCCGGTCAGGACCCGTCGCAGGCTGGCCAGCGCGTCCTCGGCCAGCGTGCCGTCCGCGATCAGCTCACCCGCCTTGTCCGCCACGGCCGCCGGCCCGGGAAGCGCCTGGATCCCGAGCGAGGCCAGCCACGCCCACAGTCCGACGCCTGCCACCAGGGCGACCAGGTTCAGGACGAGGGCGGGGATACGGCGGCGGCCCTTCCGCCGGGGCTCGCGGGCAGGTCCCGTGCTGTCCCGTACGGGTGCGGCCCGCTTCACGGGTGTCTCCGTGGAACTCATGTGGCGTCCTCGGGAAGGTCGTCGCCGCCCGGACCCGGGTAGCGGGCGAGCAGCGGGGATTCATGGAGGGCGAGGGCGACCCCGCCGAGCGCGCCCCCCGCCTCACCGAGACCGGCGGGCAGCAGCGTCACGCGCCCACGGGCCAGCGGCATCACATGGGCGTCGAGCGCCTCCCGTACGGGTACGAGCAGCGCGTCGCCCGCCCGGGCCAGCTCACCGCCCAGCACGATCACACCGGGGCCGACCGCGTTGACGACCCCCGCGAGTACGACGCCGGTCCGGGTCCCCGCGGCCCGCAGGACCTCGTGGGCCGCCCGGTCACCGTTCCCGGCCGCCCTCAGCAGGGTCGGGACGTCGTCCGCACGGCCGCCCAGCGCGCGGTAGGAGGCGAGGACGGGCCCGATCGACGCGATCGTCTCCAGGCACCCACGGCCCCCGCACTCGCACGGCCCGCCCTCGGGGTCGGCGGTGATGTGCCCGAGCTCGCCCGCCAGGCCGTCGACACCCCGGTGGAGCGAACCGTTCACGACGAGGCCGCCGCCCACACCGTGCGAGAGCCGCAGGTACAGCACGTCCTGGCTCGCCGCCGCCGCCCCCCAGGTGGACTCCGCGAGCGCCGCGAGCCGGGTGTTGTTGTCCAGCAGGACGGGGGCCCCGAAGCGCTTGCCCAGCAGTCCCGCCAGGGTCGCCAGCGGTTCCTCCGGGGCGTCGCCGGCCGTGCGCACCGGGCCGACCAGGCCGACCCCGACCGCACCGGTCGTGCCGAGGGCGGACAGCCGCAGGGTGCCGCCGGCCAGCGAGGCGACGAGCCGCTCGGCCAGTTCGACGCGCCGCTCCCAGGAGAGCCCGGGGGCATGGGCCCGGCTCGCCGAACCGATCACCTCGTGCGCCACGTTGGCGGCCGCCACATGAACGGCGCGGCGGGCGAAGTCGATGCCGACGGCCTGGCCGGCTGCGGGGTTGAGCGTGAGGTGCTCCACCGGACGGCCGCGCCGGCGCGGACCGGGTTCCGCGGCGGCCGCCACGACGGCCCCGCTCGCGACCAGGGTCCCGACTATGTCGTACAGCGTGGTGCGTGACAGCCCGGCCTGGCGTCCGAGTTCGGCTCGGCTCTGTGGCCCGTGCCGGCGCAGCAGACCGAGTACGCGTTCCTCGTGCCCGCGCCTCAGCCGCGAGAGAGGTCCACCGTGTGAGTGCATGGCGCCCAGCATGATGACCGCGCGATTTTTTAGTCAATGACCCGGAAAAATATTCATGTTGCCGCAATGACAGCGGGATCAGGCCGTGCGTACGCAGCGGAAGCCGAGGTTCCCCGCGGTGCTGTCCGGCGTGTTGCGGGTACGGGCGGCTACCCGGTACCGATTGCAGTACGAGCGGTGGCAGAGGTACGAGCCGCCCCGCATCACCTTGGCGTCACCCGAGCCCGGACCGCGCGGATCGCTCCGGCGGGCCGTCGCGTGGGTGGTGCCCCACCAGTCGTGGCACCACTCCCAGACGTTGCCCGCCATGTTGTACAGGCCGAAGCCGTTCGGCTCGTACGCGCCGACCGGGCCGGTGCCCGCGTAGCCGTCCTCGGCGGTGTTCTTCGTGGGGAAGTGCCCCTGCCAGATGTTGCAGCGGTGCTCACCGCCCGGGGTCAGCTCGTCGCCCCACGGGTAGCGGGCCTGCTCCAGGCCGCCCCGGGCCGCGTACTCCCACTCGGCCTCGGTCGGCAGCCGGGCGCCCGCCCAACGGCAGTACGCGCGCGCGTCGTTCCAGGAGACGTGCACCGCGGGATGGTCCCCACGGTCCCCGACCCCGCTGCCGGGACCTTCGGGCGTGTCCCACCGGGCGCCCTCCACCCCGCACCACCACGGCGTGGAGTCCGGACGGCCGGCGCCGCGCCGGAGCGCGGCCGGCAGGAACCCGGCGAAGACGTACGACCAGCCGAAACGCTCGGCCTCGGTGACGTACCCGGTGGCCGAGACGAACTCCGCGAACCGCTGGTTGCTGACCGCGTGCGCGTCGATGCGGAAGGCGGAGACCCGCACCTCGCGGACCGGGCCCTCACCGTCGTCGCGGAACCCGTCCGGATCCTCGGACCCCATGAGGAACGACCCGCCGGGGAGCAGCACCATCCCGTCACCGGCCCCGCGCGCGACGGACGTCACGGCGGCGTCCTTCTCCTGTCCTGCCTGGTCGGAGGGGGTGTTCCCGGACGGGCCGTCAGGCCTGCCGCGGCCGGGGGAGCAGCAGCCGGCCGGTGCGATGTCGTTCATGCCGTGATCCTACGAGCACCCCTGCGGCGCCCCTACACCGATGATCGTCGGCGCCCAAACCTCCCCTCGGCGTGGCGTGCCGTCCAACGGGTGACATCTGGCTCCCTGTCACACGTTGAGCCCACCGCATCGCTCGAATGCGGCCTCCCCGAGTGGTGGGCCCCCGGTTTTCAGCTGACGGTGGATCACGTCGCACCCGTGATCCGATGAGCCGACAACCAGCCGGCCAGCGCGGGGGTGGCGAAAGGACTGTGTATCCATGCGCTCTGCCCGCACCCTGTTCGCATCGGCCGCCGTCACGGCGGTCCTCGCGGTCTCCGTCCCCGCCGCATACGCCGTGACCTCGGCGGACGACTGGGACAAGGACAGCGGTTCCTCCGCCAGCAGCAACGACGACCGTGAGAAGCCGGACTCCTGGAAGCACGACAAGCCCGAGGGCGGTGTCCACGCGGGTGGCGGTGCGCTGGCCCGTGTGTCGTCGGACGACTGGCAGAAGGACAAGGAGAAGGACTCCGGTTCCGGCAGCAACGACGACCGTGAGAAGCCGGACTCGTGGAAGCACGAGAAGCCGGAAGGCGGTGTCCACGCGGGTGGCGGTGCCCTGGCCGCCGTGTCGTCGGACGACTGGGAGAAGGACAAGGAGAAGGACTCCGGCTCCAGCTCCGACTCCGGCGGCTGGGAGAAGGACAAGGAGTCCGGCTCCGGCGACAGCGAGAAGACCTGGAAGCACGAGAAGCCCGAGGGCGGCGTCCACACCGGCGGTGGAGCGATGGCGCTCTCCGGCAGCGGCCTGGCCGCCGGCTCGGTGCTGATGCTCGGTGGCCTGGGTGCCGCCGCGTACAAGCTGCGCCGCCGCAACGCCTCGGGTGCCGCGGCCGTCTGACAGGCGCCCCGCAACACCGCATGAATCCTGTCGTGGCCGCCGCCCTCCCCGGGGCGGTGGCCGCGCCGATTTTCCCCGTACAGCCGCCCGTCCCTCCCGTACGCGAAAGGCGCATGCGCATGGCCGCCCCGCAGCCGTCCGAACCAGCCCCCGAGTCCCCAGCCCTCGGCCGTTCCCTGCTGTGGCCCGTCGCGGCGGTCGGGCTGGGCTTCCTCCTCGTCTACAACTCCTTCGACGCGTCGGCCGGAGTGCCGCCGGCACCCGCCGTGGTGTCCCTCCCCGCGGCCACGGCATCCGCCTCGCCCACCCCATCGGCAACCCGGTCCGCCACTCCCTCCGCCGCTCCGCTCGGGCTTCCCCCGTCCGAGCCCGAACGGATCTCGATCAAGTCGATCGCGGTCGACGCCCCCTTCACGCCCCTGTCGATCGGTCCCTCCGGGCAGCTGGACGCGCCGCCCGCGAACGACGCGAATCTCGCGGGCTGGTTCAAGGACGGAGCCACGCCCGGCGAGCGCGGCACCTCGGTGGTGGCGGGGCACGTCGACACCAGGACCGGCCCCGCCGTGTTCCTGCTGCTCAGTGCGCTCAAGGCGGGCAATACGGTCGACATCACCCGCAAGGACGGTGTCGTCGCCACGTTCAAGATCGACACCGTCGAGACCTTCAGCAAGGCTGATTTCCCGGACAAGCGCGTGTACGCCGACGCCGGCACCGCACAGCTGAGGCTGATCACCTGCGGCGGTGTCTACGACAAGAAGAAGAAGGACTACGAGGACAACGTGGTGGTCTTCGCCCATCTGGCCTCCGCCAAGAAATCCTGAGGCGCTCCGGCCCTTGCCCCTGACGCATGGGTGAGGGCTTAGCGTCCGGGTGCTTCCGGCCGCCCGGGCCCGAAGCACCCGGACGAGGAGCCCGCCCATGACCGCACGCCCCGCCCTGCCCCCTGTCTCCCGCGAGGTACGGCTCGCGGCCGTACCCGAGGGCCTGCCGCGCCCCGAGCACTTCCGTGTCGTGGAGCAGCCGCTCCCGCGGCCGGGGGAGGGGGAGGTGCTCGTACGCAACACCTACTTCCAGGTCTTCCCCGCCCTGCGCACCCTCGTCGGCGGAGGGGTGGAGGGTGCGCCCTTCCCCGGTCTGGGCCCCGGTGACGCTCTGTTCGGCCCGGCCGTCGGGGAGGTCGTGGCGCGGCCCGGCACCGCCGGACCGCCCGTGGGATCGCTGGTCTCGCACTTCCTCGGCTGGCGGGAGTACGCGGTGGTGCCCGCCGCGGAGTGCGTACCGCTCGACGACGGCGCACTCCCCGACCCGGCGGCCCATCTCTCCCAGGGCTCCCTGGCGTACACGGCGCTCACCCGGGTCGCCGAACTCCAGCCGGGGGAAACCGTGTTCGTGTCGGGCGGGGCGGGCGGAATCGGCTCCGTGGCGGGCCGGACCGCCCGGTTGCTCGGGGCCGGACGCGTGATCGGAAGCACCGGCTCGCCGGCCAAGGCCGAGCGGATGACGGATGCCCTCGGATACGACGCCGTCGTGCTGAGGGACCCGGAGCACACCTTCTCCGACCGGCTGGCGGAGGCGGCCCCCGAGGGTATTGATGTCTTTGTCGACATGGTCGGGGGTGAGCAGCTGCGCGCGGCCGTACGGGCGGCGCGGCCCGGCGCCCGGTTCGTGCTCATCGGGACTCTGGCGGGACAGCTGTCAGGAAAGGGCGGCGGCACCTCGGCGCCGGTCGAGATCGACACGTTCCAGCTGGTCGTCAAGCGGATCACGATGCGGGGGATCTCCGGCCTCGACCACCCCGAGGTCCGTGGCGAATGGACCCGGAAGTTCGGCGCGTGGCTGCGCTCCGGTGAGATCACCTTTCCGCACGTAAGGATCGCGGGCATACACAACGCCCCCGCCGCGTTGCAGGAGTTGATGGACGGGCGGCACCTCGGCACGGTGGTGGTCGAGCTGTAGCACCAGGACGGCACAGCGGGGGTGGAGATGCGGATCGGTGACGCCGCGGCAGCCGCGGGGACGACTCCGAGAGCGCTTCGGTTCTACGAGGAGCGAGGGCTGCTGCCCCCGCCGGTGCGCAGCACCACGGGGCAGCGGCAGTACAGCACCCGCGATGTGGCCCGGGTCGGGTTCATCCGCGAGATGCTGTCCCTCGGGCTCACCGTGGAGGACCTGAGCCGGTGCGCGGACCGCCTCGATCTGCTGATGGACGGCCCACCGCCGCAGTGCGGCGCCTCCGGGAACGGGAACGCGGGGAGCGAGGGGGTCGCCGCGCGGAGGCTGGCCGTGCTCGACGCGGAGATCGCCCGCCTGACCCGGCTGCGCGAGCAACTCGCGGACCGGCTCGGGCCGGTGGGCCGGCCGGTGCGCTGAGGACGCCGGTATTCGCTGGCCGGAACGTCCCGTACGCACCTAACATCCGACGGTGACGACGACCCCCGCAGACGCGTGGACTCCGCAGCGGCAGCCGGGCCGTGACACCGTCATGGCCCTCCGCCCGGTCTCCGAACTCGGGCCGCTCATCGGGCACACGGACCGTCGTACGCGGTATCTGGGGCTGACCCTCCTCGCCGAGCGGGCGGCCCGGCCCCGGCTGCCGGCCGGCGAGGCGGCCGAGCTGGCGGCCCTGCTGCCGCGGGACGTCCCCGGGCCGCCGGACGAGTCGCTCCTGCTGGCCCAGCTCTACGGGCGGCTCGGAGTCCACAGCCCGCACGGGACGCTGCCCGCCTGGCGTGCGGCCGCGCCGCCGGCACGGGTGCGGATCGCCTGGCTGCGCGCCGAGATCCTCATGGACCCCTCGGTGCTGCGGGACGAGCAGCCCGGCGAAGCGCTCTACCAGGCCGTGCGCGCCGTCGACGCCGGGGACGCCCCCCGCCCGGACCGGCTCGTGGCCGACGTCCTGGGCACCGGTGATCCCGTCCTGCGTACGGAGGCGGTCCGGCTGATCGGACAGGGCCTGCACGCCGGACTGCTGGCACCCGGCCTCGCCAGGGATCATCTGGCCGGGCTGCTCGGCGGCGGCCCGGACGACACGGCCGCCGCAGCCGCCGCGCTGAAGGAACTGGCCGAGCCCTGGGCGGCCTCGGACCCTCTTCCCGCAGCCCGCTTCACCCCGTACCTCGGTGCCGCCCATGCGGCCCCGGTGACGGCTCTCGCGCTCACCGCCGCCGCCCGGCACGGGCACGGGGCACTGCTGCCGCGTACGGCGTCGGACACCGCCGTACCCCCGGAGGTACGGCGCCTGGCCATGGAACTCCTCGGTGACCTGGCGGAACGCGGCGACATCGGCGCGCTGCTGGACATCGCGGCCCAGGATCCGCTGCTGCTCGGCGGGCCCGCTATCAGCTGTCTGCACGGACTCCACCGGCGCGGGCACTTCCCCGATGCGTCCCAGGCGCCGGCCGTCGTCGGTCTGGCGCTGGCCGACCACTCGATCGACCCCCGCACCGTCGCGGCGATCCTCTACACCTGCCGCCGGACGGTCCTGGACCTGCTCTCCCAGGCACCTGCGGACGACCCGGGCGGACCGCGCCGCCTCGACCTGCTCGTCGCCCTGGCCGGGCAGGGGACAGGAGACCTCCCGATCGGGGCGGCGGTCACCCGCATGCTCCCGTCCGCGCGCGTCCCGGGGCCGTATCTCGAAGCGATCCGTGAACTCCGCCACGAGGAAGCCGAGGAGGCCGTGCTCGCCCTGCTGCCCCGTGCTCCCGCCGCCGTCCTCGACACGCTCGAAGCCATCGGCGGAGAGCGCACCGTCGCGGCGCTGACCGAAGCGCTCGGACCGGACACCGACGGGAGCGGGATCGCCCCCTTCCTCCGGCCCGTACACCACCGGGCACTCGAACTCCTGTGGCAGCTCACCACCGATCCGGAGGTTCGGCGCCACCTCCTCACCCGCGTCGACCCGGCCGCCCCGCCCCCGGCCGTCGCGGCCGACCTCGGAGCCCCCGACGAGCGGGAACTGGCCCTGCTGACCGCGGGACCGGAGCCGGACGATCCGGCCGCGGCCCTGTGCGCGCTCGCGGCCCACAGCAGCGCGGCCACCCTGCCCGCCGTCAGCGGCCTGCTGCTGCGGGTCGTGGGCGAACTGGCGGCATCGTGGGAGACGGTGGAGACCGGCCCGCTCCCGGAACCGGCCCGTGCCGAGGAACCCGTCGTCCCCCAGGAGATCGTGGACGCCGTACGCGGCCTGGGCGGCCGGCTGCACGAACGGCGCAGGATCAGGCCGTCCTGCCTGGTCGGCGCCCGGGACGCCCAGGAGGCGGGCGACGCGCTGCTGGCCGACATCGTGCTGGACCTGCTGGACCGGCCGGGCCTGCCGCCCCGCGAGCTGTCCGTCCTGCTCGAAGTCCTGCGCCGCGCACCGTCCGCCCGGACCCGCCCCCGTGTGCACCGGCTGCTGCGCCACCGCGATCAGCATGTGCGCAAGCACGCCATCGCGCTGCTGGCCGCAGGCGCGACGGGCGAGGACGCGCAGGCCCTGTCGGCCACGCTGATCGCACTGACCCGGGCCGAGGACATCCGGACCGTACGGCAGGCGCTGCTCGCCCTCGGCCAAGCCGAGGCCCGCTGGGCCTGCACGGCGATCACGGACCTCCTGGACCACCCCACGATGAACATCAGGAAGACCGCCGCGTCGGTCCTGGCGCGCGCCGGGACGCCCGCCGCCGTGCCCGGCCTCCTGCGCGCACTCGGCCGCAACGACAATCCGGGGCTGCGCACGGGGCTCGTCGCCGCACTGCGCGCGGTGCTGGGTGACGCCTGCACGGCCACGCTCCTCGCCGCCGCCGTACGCTCCGGGGACCCCCGCGAGCGCACGCTGCTGCTGCGGGGCCTCGACGGCACCCTCGCCTCACGCACGGTCGCAGCCCTGGCCGATCAGAGCTCCCCCGTCGTCCCGGACCTGCTCGCCGCGGTGGCCGACGGCCGGATACGTCTCGGTGCGGGGAGTGCCGCCGGGGACCTCGCGGAGCCGGCCGCGGAGTACGGGATCACCGTCTCCGGTCACCCGGCGGCCGGTGACGCGGAATCCTGGGCCGCCGAGCTCCTCGACCACGGCTGGACCGCACAGGTTGCCCTGCGCCTGGCGGACAGCCCGGACACGCTGCCGGTACGGCGCCTGCCGGAGCTGCGGCCGATGCTGGCGGACTGGCTCCGGCTGGCCGGGGCCGTGCCGGAGGCCGCCCGGGACCAGGTCCTCGGCCTCGTCCTGCGGCTCTGCCCCGCACCGTGGCCGCCCGACGAGCTGGACCGCTTCGCGGAGTACGCCCAGGTGCTGACGGAGGGCCTCGCGGGCGAGCGGGAACACCGGGCCGGCCTCCTCGCGGTACTCCAGGCCATGGCGCCCCGGCTGTCCGGTACGGAACGCCTGGAGCTCGCCGACGCCGTACGCGCCATGTCACCCCCGCAGCACGTACGGGCGCTGCGGCTGCTCCGTGCCTGCGACGCCGTGCCGGCCAGGGAGGACCTGGACCGGGCCCTTGCCGCCGCCCGCCTCGCCTCCGATGTGCGGGATGCCGAAACCGCCGTACTGCGTGAGGCGTTCTCCCTGCCGGAGCCACCCACGCCCGACCCTGGGGCGGAGGCGTGGCGGTCCGCCCTGCACCCGGCCCTCCGCACCCGCCGCGCCCTGGAGGAGTTCCGGTGCGGCGTCCCGCACCCACCGGGCTCCAGGCAGCGCCTCTCGGCTCTCATGGCCGCGTACCCCGAGGCCGGCGACGTGGGAGTGCGCGCCCTCCTCGTCGACTGGATGACGGATCTCCAGCCCCTCGGAGCGCCCCCGTGGACGCTTGCCGAGACAGCCGCCCCGGCTTCGGAAGTCGTACGCTCCGGCGACCTCGACGGGCCGCGCACCACCGCGCGGCGCACCCGGCTGCTCGACCTGCTGGAAGGGCCCGACGCCGGCCGCAGATCCGACGCGGCCAGGCAGCTCCTGGGCCGGCCGGAGCCGGACACGGTACGCGCGGTCCTCGACGCGTACCTCCAAGGACGTATCCCCCTGCCCTCCGGTGGCAGCCTGGCCCGCACGCTGGTCACCGTCGATCCCGCGGAGCTGAGCGGCGGGGCCACCCTGCCCGACAGGGTGGCCCTCCTCGCGCGGCAGCTCGGCCCCTGGGACGTCGTGCCGCTGATCCCGTTGCTGCTCGGATGGTGGGAGCACGGCCCCGCCGGCCTCCGGGCGGACGCCGGCCACGCCCTGCGGGCTGCGCCCGCCGAGGTACTGGCGGAGCACCTCCGTCCCCGGATCGAGGCGGGGGCCCGGGGTTTCCTGGACCTGCTGGCGGGCCGGCGGCTGCTGGGCTCCCCCGAGATGAAGAGGATCAGGGAGCGGCTGCGCGCCGAGGGACGTGACGACCTCGCCGAGAGGCTCCTCCTGGACGAAGGACCGGGCTCCGTCCCCCGTACGCCTGCTCCCGCCCCGGCGGCGCGCCGCCCGGCACGCGCGGAGCTGCTGCGCCTGGCCCGTACAGGAGGCCCCGAGCAGATACGCAGGGCCCTCGCCCGCCTCGCGGAGGAGCACGGCGGCCGGGAACCGGACCGGGACCCCGGCCTGAGAGAGGTCATCGGCGAGCTGCTGCACCATCCCAGGCCCAAGGTCAGGCTGCACGCCCACCGGACCTCGCGCGCCATGCTGGACCGGCCTGCCCATCTGCTCCACACGGCCACCCTGCTGGACGACCCGCAGCCGGACATCAGACGCATGGCGATCAGGACGCTCTGCCGCGCCGGCTGGGAACCCGCCGTACCCGCGCTGGTCGCCCTGCTCGACCACACGCACCCCGCGGTCCGCCGAGAGGCTGCCGAAGGGCTCCTGCTGATGGGTGGAGCCGCGGTTCCGGCACTGCGCCACGCCGCCGGCCAGGCCCGTCCCGACAGGCGCTCCCGTTACACAGGTGTCCTGGAGCGGCTCACCGGGTCCGACGACGGGCCGCCCCCGCCCTGAGCTCTCAGTGGGCGCCCTCCCGCTCGGCCACGGCGACCTGGTGCAGGGTGCGGCCGGTGCGGGCCGACCGGGCGTGGTACGGATCGGGGGTGCCCGGCCGGTCGTGGACGGCCTGCCGGTCGTTGGCCTTGATCAGCAGCCAGGCCTCCGGCCCCCGGACCCCCTCCTCGTCGTCGATGTGGAAGCGGGTGAGCGCGAACTCCCCGTGCAGCTTGGCCCCGTCGAGCCGGAACGTGGCGTGCCCGCGCTCCAGGGACTCGGCGAACGGGACGGGATCGCCCGCGAGGTCGTGGCTGGTCGGACTGTAGGTGCCCTGGTCCCAGACGATCACGGTGCCGCTGCCCTGCTCGTCCCGCGGAATGACCCCCTCGAACTCGCGGTACTCCAGGGGATGGTCGTCCGTCGGCACGGCCAGCCGTTTGTCGCTCGGATTGTCCGAGGGGCCGCGCGGCACGGCCCAGGACTTCAGGACGCCGTCGACCTCGAGACGGAAGTCGAAATGCATACGCCGAGCGTCGTGGATCTGCACCACGAAACGCCGTGTGCTCTCGCTGTCCACGCCTGATCCTTCCGCCGGGATGCGTCGGACGGTGCGCGCCTGCCCGGTCGGGTCCGTGCGGGCAGGCGCACAGCCCATATCTCCACTGTGCCGCCGCCGACCGCACGCCGCACGGCGACGGCCGTACGGGAGCGGGGCACTGCGAGGCCGGCCGGCCGGTCCACCGGATCGCCGGAGAACGGCGGGAACGCGGCCGGCGGCGCAGACCAGGGCGAAAGCGTCGGGAAGGGTGACGTCGGTACGGATGCGCATCAGCTGTCCGTTCCTCGCGGGCGACTTCCCTCCGCGGTCACCCGGTCTGGACCAGATCCTTGACGGGCCTCGGGCCACTGCCTTAAATCAAGTGTTGAAAGATACGCCCGGGATGAGCGCGTCACGTGTTCATCTCTCGGTGCTTGTCTGTCATGCGCATGACTGTCATCCCCCCACCAGAAATGAAGTGATGACTGTGCCTTCCCCCCATCACGCGGTGCGCCGCCTCTCCAGGAAGCGCCGCACCACGCTGTACGCCGCGCTCTCCCTGCTGTGCTGCTCCGTGGTCATGACCGCACTTCCCGCCGGAGCCTCGGCCGCACCCGACCCCCACACGGCTGCGTCCTCCACGGGTTCCCGGGCAGCGCAGGCCGTCGCCTTCTCCGACGACTTCGACGGTGCCGCCGGATCCGCCGTCGACGGCGGCAAGTGGCTGACGGAGACCGGCGACAACGTCAACAACCACGAACGGCAGTACTACACGGCGGGCAACAGCAATGCAGCCCTCGACGGCCAGGGCAACCTCGTCATCACCGCCCGCAAGGAGAACCCCGGCAACTACCAGTGCTGGTACGGGACCTGCGAGTACACCTCGTCCCGCCTCAACACCTCCGGCAAGTTCACCGCGACGTACGGACACGTCGAGAGCAGGATGAAGATCCCGCGCGGGCAGGGCATCTGGCCCGCCTTCTGGATGCTCGGCGCCGACATCGGCAGTGTCGGCTGGCCCAACAGCGGTGAGATCGACATCATGGAGAACGTCGGCTTCGAACCCGGCACCGTCCACGGCACGCTGCACGGGCCCGGCTACTCCGGCTCGGGAGGCATCGGCGCCGGCTACACCCTCCCGGGCGGGGCCGCGTTCGCCGACGACTTCCACACCTTCGCCGTGGACTGGGCACCCGACTCCATCACCTGGTCCGTCGACGGCACCGTCTACCAGCAGAGGACCCCCGCGGACCTCAACGGCAACGACTGGGTGTTCGACAAGCCGTTCTTCCTCATCCTCAACCTCGCCGTCGGCGGCTACTGGCCGGGCGACCCGGACGGCAGCACCAGCTTCCCGCAGGAGCTCGTCGTCGACTACGTCCGTGTGACCACGGGCGACTGACCGCGGACGCGGACCGGCGGCGGCCACCCCCGCCGGTCCGCGCACCGACGTAGCATGATCCGCATGGAGCAGCGCACACTCGGCAGGACCGGCCGTGACGTATCGGTCGTAGGACAGGGCACCTGGCAGCTGGGCGGGGACTGGGGCGAGGTGCGGGAGACCGATGCCTTCGGTGTCCTGGACGCCGCCGTCGAGTCGGGGGTCACCTTCTTCGACACGGCCGACGTCTACGGCGACGGCCGCAGCGAACAGCTCATCGGCCGCTATCTGAAGGACCGCCCGGACGCGGACGTCTTCGTCGCCACCAAGATGGGCCGGCGCGCGGAACAGGTTCCCGAGAACTACGTCCTGGACAACTTCCGCACCTGGAACGACCGCTCACGCGCCAACCTCGGCGTCGACACCCTCGACCTCGTACAGCTGCACTGCCCGCCCACGGCCGTCTACTCCTCCGACGCCGTGTACGACGCCCTGGACACGCTCGTCGCCGAGCAGCGGATCGCCGCGTACGCGGTGAGCGTCGAGACGTGCGCCGAGGCGCTCACGGCCATCGCCAGGCCCGGAGTCGCGAGCGTCCAGATCATCCTCAACCCGTTCCGCCTGAAGCCCCTCGACGAGGTCCTCCCGGCGGCGATCGAGGCCGGGGTCGGCATCATCGCGCGCGTTCCGCTCGCCTCCGGGCTGCTGTCCGGCAAGTACACCGCCGACACCGTGTTCGCGCCCGAGGACCACCGCACCTACAACCGCCACGGCGAGGCGTTCGACCAGGGCGAGACGTTCTCCGGCATCGACTACGCGACCGGAGTGGCCGCCGCGGCCGAGTTCGCCGCGCTCGCTCCCGAAGGCGCCACCCCGGCCCAGACCGCGCTGCGCTGGATCATCCAGCAGCCCGGCGTCACCAGCGTCATCCCCGGCGCACGGTCGGTGGAGCAGGCCCGCGCCAACGCGTCGGCCGCCGCCCTCCCGCCGCTCCCGCAGAGCACCCTCGACGCGGTGCGCGACCTGTACGACCGGCGGATCCGCGCGGAGGTCCACGCGCGCTGGTGACCCGCCGGCTCAGTCCTCGTCTTCGTCGCCGTCACCGGCCGGGTCCACCGCCGACCCGGCCGGCGCGGGCGACTCGATCCCTGCCGTCGGGGTGGAGCCGGGATCCGGGGTGTCCGCCGCCCCGGTGTCCGGCGCGAAGATGACCGTGCCCAGATACACCGCCGCCAGGAACGCGACCGTCCCCGCCACGGCGCTCGCCACACGCGGACGCCGGCGGATGGCCTCACCCGTGCTGATCCGGCGTGTCGTGGCCGACCGGGCCGCGGATCTGGACGCCCGGGGTGCGGGAGCCGCCCGTCTGCGGCCGGTGGCCTGCGGCAGCCGGTACGTCGACCCGCTCGCGGGGCCCGAGGTGCCCGGGGCCGGTGCGGCGGCGGGGGCGACGGGCCGAGGGGCGGCGGCCGTGTGATGCGGCAGCGGCTCCGGCCGCCCGCGCCAGGCGTCCGTACGGAACCAGTCGGAGACCTGCTGCGCACTCGGCCGGTCCTCGGGCTTCTTCGCCAGCAGGCCCAGCAGATACGAGTCGAAGGCGGGGGAGACGTCCACCCCCCGCTGCCTGACCGGCACCGGAGGCGTGTCCACGTGCTGATAGAGCGTCGCGGTCGCCGTGTCCGAGCGGAACGGCGGCTGCCCGACCAGCAGCTGGTAGATGACACAGCCCAGGGAGTACATGTCCGACGCCGAGTCGGCCGTACGGCCCAGGGCCCGCTCGGGCGCCAGATACAGGCTCGTACCGACGATGTGGCCGGCCGTGGTCAGTGCCGTCGAGGGGTCGTCGACGAACTGGGCGATGCCGAAGTCCCCGATCTTCACCGACCCGTCGGCGTCCAGCATCAGGTTGCCCGGCTTGATGTCCCGGTGGACGATGCCCTGCCGGTGCGCCGCGGCCAGGCCGGCGGCGGCCTCACCGGCGATACGGGCCACCTGCTCGGGATGGACCGTCTCCTGAGCCTCCAGCAGATCCCCGAGGCTCCGGCCCTCGACCAGCTCCATCACCAGATAGAAGCGGTCCTCCCAGGAACCGAAGTCGAACACCGCCACCAGGTGAGGGTGGCTCAGACGCGCGGCCGTCTGCGCCTCCAGGCGGAAACGCGCGGTCGACGAGGCATCGGCCTGGTCGCCCAGCAGCAGCTTCACCGCCACGGCCCGCCCCAGAACCTCGTCCTCGGCGCGCCACACCTCGCCCATACCGCCACGGCCGATGGGGGATATCAGCCGGTACCGTCCAGCAACCAGCACCTGTGCACACCAATCTCGAATTGTGGCCCGCTCCGACTGCCGCGGCGGCGACCTCGTCGGGCTCATCGCCTCGGTACGGTGCGTCGGGATGCGCGGCATGATCAGGATATCCGTCCCCCGGACCTCCGCTCGCCCGGCCGGAGCCCGGGACGCCGGATCCGGCCAATCGGCGGGCCCGACCGGCCTGTTCCCACCCGCCTGGGAGCCGCCCGACCGGCCTGTTCTCACCCGGCGGAGAGCCAGTCGAGCACGGCGGACGCGGTGAACTCCCCCTGCCCGCCCGGGAACAGCAGCTCCGCCTTCCCGAACGCCGCGTCGTCCGACGGTGCACGGGTCTCCGGGATAGCGACACAGCGCATTCCCGCCGCATGGGCCGCCCGGACTCCCGGGACGGCGTCCTCCAGGACCACGCACGAGTCCGGCGCCACGCCCAGCCGCCGGGCCGCCTCCAGGAAGACGTCGGGCTCCGGCTTGCCCTGGGCCACTTCCTCGGCGGACACGTACAGCGGGAGGTACGCGTCCAGCCCCGTGACCGCCAGCGTGGCCGCGATCGCGGCCCTGGACGACCCCGACGCCACCGCCATCGGCACCCCGTCCTCGTACAGCCGCCCGACGAGCGTCCGCATCTCGGGGAAGACGGTGGTGGACGTCCCGGCGAGCTCCAGGTACAGGGCGTTCTTGCCGGCCAGCAGCTCGTCGACCGGCGCCTCGATGCCGTACTCCGCCCGCAGGACGGTGAGGGTCTCACGGGTGCCGATCCCGATGAAGCGGGCGTGGTCGTCCCAGCCGAAGTCCCGCACGCCGTACCGGGCGAGGAGGCGGCGGCCCGCCTCGTAGTAGTTCGGCTCGCTGTCGACGAGGGTGCCGTCGAGGTCGAAGAGGACGGGCGGTGCGGGGCGGCGCGGGGTGTTCATGGCCTCCAGCATGCCCGACGGCGGTCAGCCGGGGCCCGCCGCCCGTCCCACCGCCTCGACCAGCGGCAGGACCCGGTGGGTGACACGCTCGCGCAGCGCCACCTCGGTCCGGGTCCTGACCACTCCGGGGAGCTGGATCAGCTGCTGGATCACGTCCTCCAGATGCCCGTTGTCACGGGCCACGACGCGTGTCAGGAGGTCGCCGCCCCCGGTCGTCGAGAACGCCTCGATGATCTCCGGGACGGCGGCGAGCGCGTCACCCACCTCGTCCAGATGCCCCTGGGTCACCTCCAGGTGGACGAAGGCGAGCACCGGGTGGCCGAGGGCCGCGGGGGAGAGGGCGGGGCCGGTGCCCGTGATCACTCCGTCCCGCTCCAGGCGGTCCATCCGGGCCTGAAGGGTGCCGCGTGCCACGCCGAGGATGCGCGCGTACTCGCGCACGCTGGTGCGCGGCTGCTCGATGAGCAGCCGCAGGATGCGGGTGTCGAGGGCGTCCACCGCCATGTCCGGCTGTGCTCCTCCCGGCTCGGTGATCGGTCGCCCGACCGCATCCATCCTATGTCGGCCGGCCGGACGGGGTCAGCCGCAGCAGGGTGCCCTCGCCGTCGGCCGACAGGACGAGCGAACCGTCCGGTGCGGCGGCGATCCCGGCGAAGCGGCGGGCCAGGCCCGGCAGGCCGTGGGCGAAGAGCGCGGGCTCGTCCTCCGGTGGGAGGGGACCGGCGTCCGGCGAGGGGCCGACCGGCAGGTCCTCGGCCTCGGTCCAACTCTCCGACGTGGTCAGGGAGATCGCGCGCACCCTGCGGTGCCCGGTCTCCACCGCGTACAGCGCGTCACCCAGGACCGTCAGCCCCTGAGGTGCGCCGAGCCCGTCGGCGACGACGGCCGCCGCACCGTCCGGACCCAGTCTGAGCACGGCGCCCGCCTGCTCGTCGCTGACGTAACACCGCCCCGCCCCGTCGAAGGCCACGTCGACCGGGCGGCGCAGGCCCTCCGCGAGCACGGTGACCTTGTCGTCCCCGTCGACGGCCAGCACCCTGCCGGCGCCCGTCTCGGCGACCACGAGCGAGCCGGACGGGCTCACCGCGATGCCCATGGGCCGGTCCAGCCCGCCCACGCGGGCCCGCATCGATCCCTGCCCGGGGTCGTAGGTCCGTACGTCCCCGAACTGCGAGGTGAGGTGCAGGAGTCCGCCCTCCGCCACGATGCCGTGGACGAACGGCGCCAGGACGTGGACGGCCGGTTCACCCGCGTCCGCACCGCCGGTGTCGTCGGCCCGGACGCCCTCGCGGGTGACCGGCGGGCCCGCCACCCGGTAGTGGTCGGCCGCGTACACCGTGCCGCCCGGGCCGACCGTGACGCCGTACGGGCCGTCGAAGCCGCGAGGCACGATCACCCGGGTCCGACCGTCGGGGCGCATCTCGGTGATGCCGCCGCTGGCGTAGCTGGAGACGTACATCCGGTTCTCGGCGTCGAACGCCGCGTTGTCCAGGCCCACCACGCCGCTGGTGACCAGGGTCCTCGACCCGGAGCCGTGCAGATCGATGCGGGTCACCCGGCCCTCCGGACCGAGTGACAGCACGTGCAGGACACCGCCCTGGTCGAAGCGCACCGCGACCGGCCGGTCCACCTGGTCCGCGACCATCTCCGGCTCACCGCCGTCCGGCGGGATGCGCCAGACCTGCCCGCTCATCATGTGCGGGTAGTAGAGGCACCCGTCGGGCCCGCGCTGCATCGCGTTGCCCATGGCGAGCCCCTCGGTGAGCACGACCGGCTCACCTCCGTCGGGGAAGAGCTCCAGCAGACGGCCGCCGGGCTTCATCTCGTTGACGAACAGCCGGTCGCCGACGCAGGTGATGCCGTTGGGGTTCTTCACCTCGTCGCACACCAGGGAGTACTCGCCCCGAGGAGTACGCCGCCAGACGCGGCCCGGGACCAGGTCGGCGATGTACATCGAGCCGTCCGCACCGAACGCCAGGTCGTCCGGCGACAGGACCGGACCGCCCGCCGGTACGACGACGTCGAGTTCACCCCTCGCCAGATCGACCGCGCTGATCCGGCCGCCCAGGAACTCGGCGACGTACAGCCGGCCGTCCGGGCCGAACGCGATGCCGTTGGATCCCCACAGCGGGTTGGCCGGATTGAGCCTCTCCGCCGTCGGGTGGGCGCTCCGTGACCCTGTTCCGCCGAACCTGCTGGGGTAACCGGCCGCCTGCCCGTCCGTCCCGCGCACGCCCGTCACTCCCCCTCGACCAGGACGTCGTCCATGCCGTCGCCCGCGCGCCACTTCCTGAGCAGCTCGTGGAAGGCGACCGGCCCGTCGCCGAAGGATTCGCTGCGCGCCCGCGGCTTGCCCTCGTTGTTGTAGTACCCGGGGGTGCACTCCGCCTGGAACGCGTGCAGGCTCGGCGCCTTCCGGCGGATCGTGGCCACCCACTCCTCCTGCGCCTCGACGGTGGGCTCGACGTGCCTGGCCCCGCGCCGGTCCGACTCGGCGACGACCTCGGCGACATGCGTGGCCTGCTCGTCGAGGATGTGGACGTAGTTGACGGAGCTGGCGTTCTGCAGCGGGCCGAGCTGGAAGAAGTTCGGGAACCCGTGGCTGTAGAACCCGTGGAGCGTCTTCGGACCCTCGGCCCAGGACTCCAGCAGGGTCACCCCGTCCCGTCCGTACACCGGGAGCTTCCCGGACATCACTCCGGAGACACCCACCTCGAACCCGGTCGCGAAGATGATGCAGTCGACCTCGTACTCGACGCCGCCGACCACCACGGAGTTCTCGGTGATGCGCTCGACGCCGTGGCTGTCGGCCGTGTCGACGAGCGTGACGCCCGGCCGGTTGAAGGTCTGCAGGTAGTGGTCGCTGAACGTGGGCCGCTTGCACATGTAGCGGTACCAGGGCTTGAGCTTCTCCGCGGTCTCCTCGTCCTCCACGAGGGCGTCCACGCGGGCGCGGATCTCGTTCATCTTCTGGAAGTCGGCGATCTCGTAAGCCCGTTCACGCTCCTCGGCCGGTACGTCCGCGTACGTGTCGGTCGGGATGAGCTTCTCCTGCAGACGGGCCGTGCTGGTCCAGGCGTCGTCCACCAGGTCCTCGTCGACCTTCTTGCCCGTGACGACCTCGAGGAAGTTCTCCATCCGCCGCCGCTGCCAGCCGGGCCGGAGCGACTCGGCCCATTCCGGGTCGGTGGGCCGGTTGTCCCGGACGTCGACCGAGGAGGGCGTGCGCTGGAACACGTACACCTCACGTGCGTCGGCCCCCAGGTGCGGGACGACCTGGATGGCCGTGGCGCCGGTGCCGATGAGGGCCACACGCTTGTCGGCCAGGCCCGTCAGGCCACCGTCCTGGTCGCCCCCGGTGTACGCGTAGTCCCAGCGGCTGGTGTGGAAGGTGTGGCCCGCGAAGGTCTCGATGCCCGGTATGCCGGGCAGCTTCGCCTGGCTGAGCGTGCCGCTCGACACCACCACGTACCGGGCCCTGATGCGGTCCCCGCGATCGGTGGCCACCGTCCACTCCGACGCGCCGTCGTCCCAGCGCAGCTCGGTGGCCCCGGTCTGGAAGCAGGCGTCGCGGTAGAGGTCGAAGTGCCGGGCGATGGCCTGCGCGTGCTCGCGGATCTCCTCGCCGGGGGCGTACTTCCACTTCGGGACGTAGCCGACCTCCTCCAGCAGGGGCATGTAGGTGTACGAGTCGATGTCGCAGTGGATCCCGGGATACCGGTTCCAGTACCAGGTACCCCCGAAGTCCCCGCCCTTCTCGATCACCCGGATCGACCGTACGCCGGCCTGCCGCAGCCGGGCGGCCAGGAGACCGCCGAACCCACCGCCGACGATCACCGCGTCGACCCGGTCCAGCAGGGGCTCCCGTGTGAAGTGCGGGTCGGCGTGCGGGTCGGCGTCGTAATAGCCGAACTCACCGGCGGCGCTCCGGTACTGCGCACTGCCGTCCGGGCGGATCCGCCGGTCGCGTTCCGCGCGGTACTTCAGACGCAGCTCTTCCGGATCGAAGCCCGGCTCCTGCGCGTCGGGGCCGGTGGGTGAGGTGTGGGGGGAGGGCATGCGGTGCCTCGTTCCTCTGGAGGGCGTGGGGCGGACCAGGGCTGGTGTCGTCGTGCGGCCGCAGGCGCACCGGGTGTCCGGGCGGCGGCCGTGGGCGGGTGCGGGTGTCTGCGTCCGGGAAGTCCATCGGCAACTGCCGCGGTTCTCACGGGACTTGCGGTGCGGTCCCGACCTGAGAGTGCATAGTACACATCATGTGGCTGATACACATTGCGGACCCGCCCGGTGGAGGGTGAGGGGTGCTCAGACCGCGGACCAGCCGTTGTCGACGGGAAGGATCGCCCCGTTGATGTTGCTCGCCGCGTCGGATGCGAGGAAGACGATCGCCGCCGCCTGCTCCTCCGCCCGGGCGGGTGATCCGACATTGCCCATGTAGGGGGCGAGGGCCGCCGGACCGTGGGCGCCGCGGTCGGCGTCGACCCGGATGTTGGTGACCGTGCCGCCCGGGGCGATGGCGTTGGAGCGGATGCCCTTGTCGCGGTACATGACCGCCAGGGACTTGGTCAGCCCGGCGATGCCGTGCTTGGACGCGGTGTACGCGGCACCCGCCGCACTGCCCCTCAGGGAGGCCTCGGAGGCCGTGAAGACGACGGCGCCCTTCCCGGCGGCGAGCATGTGCGGCAGTACGGCCCGCGTGAGGCGGAACGGGGCCGTGAGGTTGATGCCGACGACCCGCTCCCACTCGTCGTCGCCGGTGTCGGCCGCCGCCGACATGCTGTCCATGACTCCGGCGTTGTTGACCAGGACGTCTATGCCGCCGAACTCCTCCACCGCCGTCGCCGCGACCCGGTCGACGACCGCCTGGTCCCGCAGGTCGCCGATCACGGTCACCGCGGTCCCACCGGCCCGCTCCGCCTCCTCGGCGACGGTCCGGGCGGCCGCGCCGTCGACATCGGCGATCACGATGCGCGCACCTTCCTCCGCGAACAGCAGGGCGGTGGCCCGGCCGATGCCCGATCCGGCGCCGGTGACGATGACGCTGCGGCCGTGGCCGCTGGTGGTGACGCTCACGTGATGCTCCTCGTGTCCGGTGGTGGGGGAGGCACGCTACCTTTAATGGCGGGTAGTGCCAAAATGGCGAGGGGTGCCAGAAAAGATATCGATACGATGGGCGCAGCCGTAAGGAAGGTGGCCGAAAACCGTGGAAACCGCGCACGTCAACGGGGCGGACGACGCTGCCCGGCCGGCGGCCGGACCCGAGGTCGGAGCAGGTGCCGCGGCCGGCGGAGCACGCCTCGGGCGCCCGCCGCTGACCGAGCGCCGCAAGGCCGCGACCCGGCTGGAGATCGCCCGCGAAGCCGTACGCCTCTTCGCCGACCGGGGTGTGGCCGCGACCACCGCCGACGAGATCGCCACCGCCGCCGGGATCTCGCAGCGGACCCTGTGGCGCTACACCTCGTCCAAGGAGCTGTGCGTACGCCCCCTGCTGACCTACGCGCTCGACTTCGTCATCGCGCTCATGAGGTCGTGGCCACGTGACCGGCCGCTGGCGGAGGCAGTCGCGGGGAAGCCGTCCTCGCGGGCGGACGCGTCGGCGGACACCGACGCGGAGGCGCTGCGCGACCTGGTCCTGCTCACCCGGACCGAGCCGGGGCTGCGCGCCGTATGGCTCCAGGTCCACCATGACGCGGAGCCGGCCTTCGCCGAGGTTATCGCCGAGCGGACGGGCTACGGACCCGACGATCTCCAGCCGCGGGTGCAGGCGACCCTGCTCAACGGCGCGCTCCGCATCGCGGTCGAGCAGTGGGCGTGGGGCGCGGACCCGCGGCCGGAATCCCTGTCCCGCACCATCCACCGGGCGCTGGCCATCGCCCGGTCGGGCCTCTCCGACTGACCTCCCGCCCCGCCCCGGGGCCCGAGGATCTGGACGTGTCCGCTCGCGCGGCCGGTCGTTGACCAGGGCATGAACCTGCGGCCCATGTCCCTCGTGCTCGTCGCCCTGCTGAGTACGGCCGGATGCGTCTCCGTCCGGACAGAGGCGGAGAGGCCCGCGCCCTCCGCCTCCGCACGCCCCGGAAACGCCCCCGCCGCGCAGGCGTCCACGGCGCCCGCCGCACCCCCGGCCGTCCACGACGCCCTGGGGAAGGCCGACGAGGGGACGGACCGCACGAGAGACGGGAAGCGGAAGAAGGAGAAGGGGGTGCGCGCGCCGGCTCGCGCGGAAGCCGGCGCACCACCGGCCGGCCAGGAGGCGCGGAACCAGCCACCACACGTGGCTCCTGCCCGCCCCGAAGCACCGCGCCCAGCGGCGCCGCCCCGCCGGTCCCAGCCGCGGCAGACGTACGACATGCGCACCGTCTGCGCGACCGGCCGGGGGGTCGCGTCCGCCGAGATCGTCGACCTGTGCCGCACCACGTACGGCCGTTGACGGCGCGTCGAACCGGTGGGCCGCGTCGCCGGTACCGGCTCAGGCGCAGCCGGCCGACGGGGGAGCGGGAGGAGCGTCGGTCGCGCGCAGGCGGCCGAGCATCGTCTCGGAGATCTCCGTCAGCGCGTCGAGCTGTCCGTCGTCGAGCGGATCCGTCAGCCACTGGCGGATGTGTGCGGCACGGCGCGGGATCGCGGCGGTGATGGCCGCGAGGCCCTCGGGGCCGAGGGCGATGACCGTGCCCCGGGACGACCCGGGGCACTGCTCGCGGGTGAGCAGCCCGCGGCCGATCATCCGGTTCAGGTGATGGTGCAGCCGGCTCTTCTCGAACTGCGTGACATCGCTCAGTTCGAAGGCGCGCAGCCGATGCTCCGGAGCCTGCTCCAGTGCGCTGAGGATGGCGAAGTCGGGTTCGGACAGACCGGTGTCCTGCTGGAGCTGCTGGCCGAGCCGCCGCCAGAACAGCACCTGGGTCTCGAAGAACGCACGCCAGGCGCGGTCCTCGCGCGCCGTGAGATGGTCTGCGGTGCTGTTCATGGCACGGAATCCTAGGGAGAGCGAGGGGAGGTTGACACGTCATCCCAGTGCGCCATGATCACGCCCCCGTGTCAACCCGTCCCCGTACACCGCACGGCCGCGTACGGAGGGGTGCCGTCCGGCGGGCACCCGCCGCCGCGGCCCTGGCTCCCGCCTCCGTCAGCGACTCGGCGATCTGCTGGGCCCACGCCGGCCGCACCGGCAGCCTCCGGTCGGGACGGATCCAGGCGATCAGCGACGTACCCCCGGGCGACATCGCCGCCGTGCGCGACAGGGAGCGCCGCGCGTACGCGCCCCCTGAGCGTGCTTCCGAAGACCCTGCGGTTCCGTACGGGCGGTGATCCCCGCGGCGGGACCCGGCACTCTTCCGCGCGGAGCACCGAGAGGCCCCCTCCCGCGCTCGGCGTGGGAGGGGGCCTCTCGGCGCGGAGGCGGTGCGGCGTCCGGACGGTCAGGCGCGGAGAGCCTTCAGCGCTCCGGCCCACTTCTCCAGCTGGTCGAGCACCCGGCCCAGTTCCTCCTCGCGGGTCTCCGACGGGGCGAAGGCGGGGTAGTCGGGGAAGTCGGCCGAGACGGGCAGCGGAAGCTGTGCCTGCACGGTCGCGATCTGGAGCTCGGCAGCGATCTGCCGAAGGTGCTCCACCGCGCGCACGCCACCCGCGGCCCCGATGCTGACGAAGCCCGCGGCCTTGTTGTTCCACTCGCCGTAGATGTAGTCGAGCGCGTTCTTCAGCGCCGCGGGGGCGCTGTGGTTGTACTCAGGGGTGACGAAGACGAAGCCGTCGAACTCGGCGATCTTCGCTGCCCAGCGCTTGGTGTGCGCCCCCTCGTACTGCCCGTACTGCGGCGGCAGTGCTTCGTCGTAGGCCGGCAGGTCGAAGTCCGCGATGTCGACCAGCTCGTAGTCGGCCTCCGGACGCTTGGAAGCGACGCCGTGCACCCACTCGGCCACCTCGCGGGTGACCCGGCCCGGGCGGACGCTTCCGACGATCACGGCAATTCTGGGCATGGCTGCTCCCCATCCGAATGAGTTGATGTATCAACTCAAGAGTGCGGGAGTTCGAGGTGACGCGTCAACTCCCTTCGGGATCTGTTCACAGGGCTGAAGCGATCGGCGCGCCGCCCGCGCCGTTCGTACGCCGGTGTCGCGTGAGGCTGGTCCGTTGGCTCCGCTGTGGCCGGGACGGAACGGGTCAGGCTGGGCCATTGGCCCAATGAACGGGGCATCGGTTGAACCGCCAGCCCGGCAGGTGCTGAGATAGAGCTGTCAATGGCGCTGCGGGTCCCCCGGGGGATCTCTGCGGCGCCTTTCTCATGTCTGCGGTGGTCCATGCGTGAAAGGGGCGGGGTAGTTTGCTGAAGAGGGCGTTCGTCGCACATGACCCGGGCCGGATGCGCCTGCGTTTCGCGTCCCGGGCGGTGCTCGGCATCGGGCTCGCCGTCGCGCTGTGCGGGGCGGCCGGGCACTCGCTGGTGGCGGCGGTCGCCGGTGGCCTGGCCGCGCTGCTCGCCCTGTTCACCGTGACCGACCCGACGGTGCGCGGGCAGGCGGTCACGACCGCGCTCCTTCCCGTAGTCGGCCTGCCGGTGCTCACGCTCGCCGCCGTGCTGCACGACGTACCCGTCGCACGCGACCTGGCGTTCCTCGCCGTCGTCGGGGCAGGGGTGTACGCGCGGCGCTGGGGCCCTCGCGGGCACTCGCTGGGCGTGTTCGGCTTCATGGCCTATTTCTCCGCCCAGTTCCTGCACACCGTGCCCGGCCAGCTGCCCGAGCTGTACGCGGCCGTCCTGCTGTCGCTCGTCGCGTCGTCGGCGGTGCGGTTCGGGGTGTGGTGCTACGAGCGGCGGATCGCTGCCCCCGTGGCCGTCGCCCTCCCCGCCGGGGCGGAGGGGCTCGGGCGGATCACGACGCGGCAGGCCGTGCAGGCGACGGCGGGGGCGGGGTTCGCGCTCGCGGTGGGACAGCTGCTCTCCGATCAGCGCTGGTACTGGGCGGTAGGTGCCACCTGGTGGGTGTTCGTGGCCACGACCTCGCGGGGCGAGACCGTCGTGCGCGGGTTCAGGCGATTCCTGGGGACGGTGCTCGGCATCGGGCTGGGCTTCGCCGTGGCCGTGCCGCTGCACCACGAGCCGGTCGTGGCCGCCGTGGTCGTGGCGATCAGCGTGTTCGGGATCTTCTACACCGCCGCCGTCTCCTACACCTGGATGATGCTGGCCGTGACCGTGATGGCGAGCATGCTGTACGGGCTGCTCGGCGTGCTCGACGCGGGCCTGCTCATGCTGCGGGTGACCGAGACGGGGGTCGGGGCGCTCGGCGCCGTACTGGCGGTGCTGTTCGTGCTGCCGGTGACCACGCACGCGGTGACCGAGGCGTGGGTGGAGCGGGCGCTGCGGTGCGTGCACACGTGCACGGCGGAGGCCGCCGCCAGGCTCGCCGGGAGCGAGGAGGCCGACCCGCCCCGGCACGTCGCCGAACTGGAGGCGATCCTCGGCCGGGTGCGCTTGTCGCTCGCGCCGCTGGTGCATCCGCTCAACCCGGTGAAGGCACGCAAGCGACGGGCGCGGCAGGTGCTCGCGCTGCTCGACGACTGCGCACGCGAGGTGCGCGGCCTGGCCTCCGTCGCCGCCGACCCCGAGGCCTCGCACGACATCCGGCTCGCCGCGGCCTGCTGGCGGGTGGAGGCCGCCGTCGAGGCGCTCACCGACGCGCCGGCCGTCGGACGGCACCTCCGGCTCGACGACGCGACGGCCACGGAGCTGACGGGTGCCGAACAGGTGCTCGCCCACCTCCATGCGCTGGAGCGCGCCCTGCTCGAACTCGCCGTGCCCCTGCGCAGGCCCAGCCGCATTCCGGCCGGCGCCTGACGACGCGCTCCTCCTTTCTGGTCCGGACCAGAAAACGCCGCCTGCTACCGTCGCCCGGGAAGATCGTGCCGGATGTGAAGAGGGGTAGCGCGATGGGCGCCGACCACGCAAAGCGGGCATTCATAGGGTCGTTCACCTCGGCGGGCGGCCATGGAATCAGCGTCGCCGCCGTCGACCGGGACACCGGGGCGCTGTCCGTGCTCGCGTCCACTGACGCCCTGGCGGACCCGTCCTTCCTCGCGGTCGGCCACGCGCCGGGGGCGGGCGGCCCCGTCCTCTACGCGGTCAGTGAGGCCTCCGACGGCGCCGTGGCGGCCTTCTCCACCGACGAGGACGGCTCACCGCGGCTGATCGGCGAGGTGCGACCGGTCGGCGGGAGCAGCCCCACCCATCTGGCCCTCGCCGCGGGCCATCTCCTGACGGCCAACTACGGCTCCGGCAGTGTCACCGCGCTGCCCGTGCGGGACGACGGCTCACCCGGGCCCGCGACCGCCGTGCTCCGGCACGAGGGCCGCGGCCCCGACGAAAGCCGTCAGTCGGGCCCGCACGCGCACCAGGTGCTGGCGGACCCCTCGGGGGCCTGGGTGCTGAGCGTGGACCTCGGTACGGATTCCGTGCGTGTCTGTGCCCTCGACCCCGGCACCGGCTCCCTGCGGCTGCACGCCGAGACGGCGCTGCGGCCGGGGACCGGGCCGCGCCACCTCGCCTTTCACCCGTCCGGGGGACACGTGTACGTCCTGAACGAGCTGGAGCCGACGGTCACCGTGTGCCGCTGGGACGCGGCCGGAGGCCTGCTCGAACCGCTCGGGGAGACGCAGGTGCTGCCGCACGACTACGACGAGGGAGCCGCCGTGCGTACGTACCCCTCGGAAGTGGTGGTCTCGCGCGACGGCCGCTTCCTGTGGACCGCCAACCGCGGGCACGACAGCATCTCGGTCCTCACGCTCGACGAGACGGGCGAGAAGCCCGTCCTGGCGGCGGCCGTGGGCTGCGGAGGGCGCTGGCCCCGCGATCTCGCCCTCGACCCCACCGGGCAGTGGCTGTACGCCGCCAACGAGCACTCCGGGAACGTCAGCTGGTTCGCCGTGGACGCGGAGACGGGAATCCCGGCGCACGCGGGATCCGTCGAGGTCCCGGCCGCCTCCTGCGTGGTCTTCGTCTGACGTCGGCGCGGACCCGCGACGACGTACGGCGCGGACCGGGGAGAACCGGTCCGCGCCGCAGTCGTCCCGGCACGGGAGTGGCGCGGATCAGTGCGCCTGGGCTCCCTGCGGGGTCGCCGGGGTGATGCCCAGCGTCGTCGCGTACAGGGAGAGCACGAGCTTCCCGATGGCCGGGTACGCGCCCAGCGGCTCGGCGGTCGAGCAGCCGGCCTCCTTCGCGGCGGCGTCCAGCAGCCCGGCGTCGATCTCCGGGCCCACCAGGTACGGCGCCAGCGCGAGCTGGGCGGAACCGGAGTTCTGCAGCTGCGCGGCGATCGAGGCGACCGAACCCTCGACGTCCAGGGCCGCGGCCATCACCGGCACGGCGAGACGGGCGGCCAGCAGCATGCCGGTGATCCCGGCGGCCTGCACGGCCTCCTCGCCGCCCACCGTGGCCAGCACGATGCCGTCGGCCGCGGTCGCCACGGTGAACAGCCGCGCGCGGTCCGCGCGCGCCAGACCGGCCTCCGAGAGGCGTACGTGCAGCGCCTCGGCGAGCAGCGGGTGCGGACCCAGTACGTCGGTCAGCTCGGCCTGCGTACCGCTGTCCATGACCGCCTGCCGTATGCGCCGGATCAGGGCGCTGTCCGGGCCCGCGAGCAGCGGCACCACGACGGCGGACGGGCCCGAGGGCTCGGCGACCTCGCGGCCCGCGGCGGTGGCCTGCTCGTAGCGCGCGGTGCGCTCGGTGGCGGCCTGGGTCAGTACGGAGGTGAGCGTGGGATATTCGGCGTCGTCGCCGTCGAGATAACCGATCTGCGCGTTCAGACCGGGCAGCTCGGAACGGGCGATGCTGATCACTTCCTCGGCCAGGCTGCGCGAGGCCGGGGAAGGGGTACCGGGAAGGGCAAGAACGAGCGCGGCAGCGCCCTCAGGTGCGACCACGGGCTCCGGGCGGCGGTGCCGTCCGGACTGGCGAGGTCGCGGCATTCGTACAGGCAGGCCGGAAGCGGGCCCAGTGGGGGTGCTCATGGCGCCGCATGCTACTGGTTTTGGGTGCCCCTCTGTTCGGGGAGGGGGCCGTCAGGCGTTATCTGTCCGTATATGTCTGTTGAGCGGCATAGTGGACGACTGGCCTGCTCTGTCCGGACAGATGGGCGCGCGAATTCCCTACGTTACTCCCGGTACGAACAGCAGGGACGGGTGGGGTGGCAGGTGCAGCCCCGGTCCGGCGAGGGCCCGGGCGATCCTCAGGGCGCCATGCAGCGGATCACCCTCCGCGGGGACCACCCGGGCCTGCGGCACCTGTCGGGCCAGCTCCTCGCGCAACGGTCCGAGAAGAGGCTCGCCCATGCGGAAGAGCCCACCGGTCAGAGCCACTTCGCAGCCGTCGGGTCGGGAGCCGTCCGGGCGGGGGCACACCGCGGCCGCCGCCTCGGCGATGTGAGCCGCCGCGTCCCGCAGGATCCCCGCCGCGACCTGGTCCTCGGATGCGCAGGCCCCGACCTCGGGCGCGAAGGAGGCGAGCAGCGCGGGACGGTCCGTACGCGGATAGAGCAGGCCCGGAAGTCCGGTGGCCGGTCCGAGGACGGCCTCGAGCCTCTTCAGCAGCACGGGCGAACCGCCGCGCCGGCCGTCGTGGGCCCGCATCGCCGCGTCCAGCCCCGCCCGGCCGATCCAGGCGCCGCCACCGCTGTCGCCCAGCAGGTGGCCCCAGCCGTCCGCCCTGCGCCATGTCGTGAGGTCCGTGCCGAGCGCGATCATGCCGGTGCCGCCCGCGACGACCGCGCCGGGCCGCTGCCCCAGCGCCCCGGCGTACGCGGTCACCGCGTCGGCGGCCAGCGCCACCCGCCGCACACCCAGGGCGTCGGCGAGGGCGCCGGGCAGCCGGGCGCGCAGCTGGTCACCGAGCGTCGCCATGCCGGCCGCCCCGATCGCCACGGCCGCGACGGCCGCACCGGTTCCCGCCTGCTCCAGCAGCCGGTGGACGGCGGGCAGCAACTGCTCCAGCAGATGCCCGGCGTCGATGCCCTCGGCACCCGTCCGTACGGGTTCGGCGCAGACGGTGGTGAACGCCGGGCGCCCCGCGTCCGGCGGACCGAGCGCCACGCGAAGGCCTGACCCGCCGGAGTCGACGCCGACGACGAACGCGTCGCCGGTCACGGCAGCCGCCGGTCGGCCCGGTCACCGGAAGCCACGGGCACCGCTGTCCGCGGATGAACGCCTGCACGCCTCATGACTGGACCCCGGGAGTGGAAGACTGACGACGACCGGCACCTTATCGCTCAGCTCCGCCCCGTGGGAGACCGCATGATCACTCGGAGCGGTGTAGGCCGGTAGAGTGACCGCTGTGGCAGCGCGACCGTTGAGTGAACTTGTGGAGCCCGGCTGGGCCGAGGCGTTGGAGCCCGTGACCGACCGGGTCGCGGCGATGGGGGACTTCCTCCGGGCGGAGATCGGGGCGGGCCGCACCTATCTCCCGTCGGGACAGAACGTCCTGCGCGCCTTCCAGCAGCCCTTCGACCAGGTACGGGTCCTGATCGTGGGTCAGGACCCCTATCCGACACCGGGCATGGCCATCGGGCTCAGTTTCGCCGTGGCGCCCGACGTACGACGTCTGCCGGGCAGCCTGGAGAACATCTTCAGGGAACTGCACTCCGACCTCGGCGTCTCCCGGCCGTCCAACGGCGACCTGACGCCCTGGACACGGCAGGGCGTGCTTCTCCTCAACCGGGCGCTGACCACGGCGCCCGGCAAACCCGCCGCCCACCGTGGCAAGGGCTGGGAAGAAGTGACCGAGCAGGCGATCCGCGCCCTGGCCGCACGGGGCAAGCCGATGGTCTCGGTCCTCTGGGGAAGGGACGCGCGCAACGTGCGGCCGCTCCTCGGTGACCTGCCCGCGATCGAGTCCGCGCACCCCTCCCCGATGTCGGCGGACCGCGGCTTCTTCGGCTCGCGGCCTTTCAGCCGCACCAACGAATTCCTCGAACGCGCGGGGGAACAGCCGGTGGACTGGCGTCTGCCCTGACACCGAGAGCCCGGCCGGGTGGCACCCCCGGCGCGGATGGGCCGGATGCGGGACACCGCGCGGGCGGTTGCCCGCCGCGGGGCGGTGCGGCTGTTAGCGTCCCCACTCCGCCGGACCGGCCGGTCCGGCCGCAGCCGCAGAGGAGTGGTGTCCCATGCGTGTTCTCCTGGTCGGCGCGGGAGGCGTGGGCACGGCGATCACCAGGATCGCGGCCCGTCGGCCCTTCTTCGAGCACATGGCGGTCGCCGACTACGACCGTGACCGGGCGGAGAGCGCCGTCGCGGCTCTAGGGGAGAGCGGGGCCCGTTTCGCCGCGGTCCGGCTGGACGCCTCGGACCCGGCGGCGGTGCGCGCCGCCCTGGCCGAGCAGCGCTGCGACGTCCTGCTCAACGCCACCGACCCCCGTTTCGTCATGCCCCTGTTCGAGGCGGCGCTCGCCCACGGCGCGCACTACCTCGACATGGCGATGTCCCTGTCGCAGCCGCACCCGTCCCGCCCGTACGAGAAGTGCGGGGTCAAGCTCGGCGACGCCCAGTTCGAGCGGGCGGCCGAGTGGGAGGCCTCCGGGCGTCTCGCACTGGTCGGGATGGGAGTGGAACCCGGGCTCTCGGACGTGTTCGCCCGGTACGCCTCCGACGAACTGTTCGACGAGATCGAGGAGATCGGGATCCGCGACGGCGCCGACCTGACGGTGGAGGGCTACGACTTCGCCCCGTCCTTCAGTATCTGGACGACCATCGAGGAGTGCCTGAACCCGCCGGTCGTCTACGAGGAGGACCGGGGATGGTTCACCACCGCCCCCTTCAGCGAGCCGGAGGTCTTCGACTTCCCCGAGGGCATCGGGCCCGTCGAGTGCGTCAACGTCGAGCACGAGGAGGTGCTGCTCGTGCCGCGCTGGCTCAAGGCCCGCCGCGTCACGTTCAAGTACGGCCTGGGCGACGAGTTCATCGGGGTGCTGCGCGCACTCCACACGCTGGGCCTCGACCGCACGGACCCGCTGTCCGTGAAGAGCGACGCGGGCACCGTCAAGGTCTCGCCCCGCGACGTGGTCGCCGCCTGCCTGCCCGATCCGGCCGGCCTCGGCGACCGTATGCACGGCAGGACGTGCGCGGGCACCTGGGTGAAGGGCATCAAGGACGGGCGGCCCAGGGAGGTCTACCTCTACCACGTGGTCGACAACCAGTGGTCGATGCGCGAGTACGGCTCCCAGGCCGTGGTCTGGCAGACCGCGATCAACCCCGTCGCGGCCCTCGAGCTCGTCGCGAACGGTGTCTGGGGCGGCTCCGGGGTGAAGGGCCCCGAGGCCATGCCGCCCCGTCCCTTCCTCGACCTGCTGGCCGAGTACGGCGCACCGTGGGGCATGCGCGAGCAGTGACGGCCGCGGTGCCGTTCCGGCGGGTGCCTCACCGGACGTGCGCACCCGGAGGTACGTCAATAGCATGTGGAAGGAAATATTCCGCCTTCCCTTCAGGCCTGTGACGCGAGCGAGGGAGCATGGCAGAGGACCGTGCCGGATCAGTAGCGCCGGCAAGCTTGAAACCGGACGCGATCGGTTTCGTCGACGCGCTGGTCATCGGACTGAACGCCACGTCCCCGGCCTACTCGGTGGCGGCCGTCATCGGCCCGATCGTGGCGCTCGTCGGCGTGTACGCACCGGGAGTGCTCTTCGCCTCCTTCGTGCCGATGCTCCTCATCGCCTCGGCCTTCTACTACCTGAACAAGGTCGACCAGGACTGCGGGACGACGTTCTCCTGGGTGACGCGCGCCATGGGGCCCTGGACCGGCTGGCTCGGGGGCTGGGCCATCGCGATGACCGGTGTGCTCGTGGTCGGGTCACTGGCCGATGTCGCCGTCAGCTTCGGCCTGCTCGCCGTCGGCCTCGACAGCTGGGCCGAGAACACGTTCGTCCGCCAGCTGCTCACCGTGCTCCTCATCATCGTGATGACAGGGCTGTGCGTCATCGGCACCGAACTGTCGGCCAAGGTGCAGAACGTCCTGATCCTGGCTCAGGTGGCCTTCCTCCTCATCTTCGTGGTCGTCGCGCTCTACCGCGTCTACGCGGGCACGACGTCCTTCGACTCCGTCAGACCCTCGGTCGAGTGGCTCAACCCCTTCGGGAAGGGCGGTGCGGCGCTCACGAGCGGTCTGCTGCTGGGGGTGTTCATCTACTGGGGCTGGGAATCGGCCGTCAACCTCACCGAGGAGGTCGAGGACTCCGCGAGCGCGCCCGGAAAGGCCGGCGTGTGGTCGACGGTCATCCTGCTGGTGACCTACCTGTCCGTCGGCTTCGCGGTCGTCGCGTTCGCCGGAACGGCGTACCTGGTGGAGAACGCGGGGGAGGAGGAGTTCATCTTCGCCCTGCTCGCCGGCGAGGTGATGGGGAACTGGGACTGGATCGTGCTGCTCGCGGTCGCGACGTCGGCGCTCGCCTCCACCCAGACGACCATCATTCCGGCGTCCCGCACCGCACTGTCCATGGCCCGCAGGAAGGCGCTGCCCGCCACGTTCGCACACATCAGCCCACGCTTCAGAACCCCCGACGTGAGCACGTGGTGGGTGGCCGCCATCGCCATCGCCTGGTATCTCGTCGTCAGCCAGATCAGCGAGAACGCCCTCTTCGACTCACTGACGGCCCTGTCCCTGCTCATCGCCTTCTACTACGCGCTCACCGGGGTGGCGTGCGCGGTCTACTACCGCCGTCATCTGACCGAGAGCGTGCGCAACTTCCTCCTCATCGGCCTCGGTCCGGTGGTCGGAGCCGGACTGCTGACCTGGCTGCTCGTCCGGTCGGTCATGGATATGTCCGACCCGGCGAACTCCTACAGCGGAACCTCCTGGTTCGGACTGGGGCCCCCGCTCGTCATCGGCATCTGCATCAGCCTGATCGGTGTGGTGCTCATGGTGGCGCTGAGGTTCCTGTCGCCTTCGTTCTGGGACGAGCGCCGGAGTGTGGTCGACCCCGGCCTCGTACACGGCAAGGAGCCCTGAGATGTCCGTGGTCCTCGGGTACGACGAGTCGCCAGGTGCCGCCCGTGCCCTGCGGGTGGCGATCGAGGTGGCCGCCGCGTTCGGTGAGCGGCTCGTCCTGGTCTACGGGGCGGCGCCGCCCGGTCCCACCGGCGAGGAGTACCGCGCCCACTACGAGGCCATCCGCCAGGCCGGGCGCGCGGGGCTGGAACACGCCGTCGCCGCGGCCGAGGAGGCGGGCGTGCCGACCACGGTCGAGGTCATCGATCTGAAACCCGCGGAGGCGCTGATCGAAGCCGCCTCCCGTCACGGAGCGAGGGTCATCGTCGTGGGCAGCTGGGGCGAGAGCCCGATGCGGGGGGCGCTGCTCGGCTCCACCCCGCACAAGCTCCTGCACCTGTCGACCGTGCCGGTGCTCTGCGTACCGACCGAGGAGTGACCCGCCCCGGTCAGCCGATCACCGCCGCCCGCACGCACAGCACGTCCGGAAGGTGCGAGACGAGCTGCTGCCAGCTGTCGCCGTCGTCCGCGCTCGCGTACACCTCGCCGTTGCGATTGCCGAAGTAGACGCCGGCCGGGTCGGCGTCGTCCGTGCAGAGCGCGTCACGCAGCACCGTGCCGTAGTGGTCGCCGTCCGGGAGGCCCCGTGCGAGGGGCTCCCACGTCTCGCCCGCGTCCCGTGTGCGGTACACGCGGCAGCGGTGACCGGCGGGCACCCGGTCGGCGTCGGCGTTGATCGGGAAGACGTAGAGCGTGTCCGCGTGATGCGGGTGCGCGGCGGCGGCGAAGCCGAAGTCCGAGGGCAGACCGGCGCCGATGTCCTTCCAGCGCTTCCCGCCGTCGTCGCTGCGGAAGACACCCCAGTGGTTCTGCAGGTAGAGCCGGTCCGGATCCACCGCGTCCCGGGTGACCTTGTGCACGCACTGGCCGAACTCGGGGTCGGGGTCCGGCAGGAAGACGGCGGAGACGCCCTTGTTGGAGGGGGCCCAGCGCTCACCGCCGTCCTCCGTACGGAAGACGCCCGCGGTGGACACGGCGACGGTCACCGCCCGGGCGTCCCGGGGGTCGGTCAGGATGGTGTGCAGGCCCTCGCCGCCCCCGCCGGGCACCCACGCGGACCGGGTCGGGTGCTCCCAGAGCGGGCGGACCAGCTCGAAGGACTCGCCGCGGTCGTCCGACCGGAACAGCGCGGCCGGCTCCGTCCCCGCGTAGACGACGTCGGGGGCCTCGGGCCCGGCGGGATGCAGCTGCCAGACCCGCTCCAGCGAAGCGTCGGTGAACTGCGGGAACTTCACGGCGGGGCGCTTCGGCTCCACCCAGCTCGCGCCCATGTCGTCGGAGTGGAAGACCGAAGGGCCCCAGTGGGCGCTGTCCCCGCCGACCAGGAGCCGGGGTGTCCCGCCGCGGGTGTCGATCGCGATCGAGTAGATCGCCTGGGCGTTGAAGTGCGGATCGCCGAACTCCCATGTCCCGCCCCGTCTGTGGCCGAGGAAGAGCCCTTTGCGGGTGCCTACGGTGAGCAGTACGTCGGTCATGACAGGACCTCCCGAAACGCCGGTGTGCCGGATACGGGAAAGTCTGCACCCCGCCACTGACACCGGACGGTAGGCGCGGTGACGTCCCAGGTCACCGCCGCAGCGAAGCGCGGGCGGCCTTACGGCGCGGGACGGTCCGGTGGTCCGTCGGGGCGGTGCCCGAGCACCTCGGACGGCGTCTGCTCCCGGAACTGCTCACGGGTGCGGACCAGCAGCCGGGTCGTGCTCCCGTCCGCCTCCTCGATGTCCCGGACATGCCGGAAACCGATGCGCCGCAGCAGAGCCAGGGACGGGCCGTTCCCCGCCGCGACCGTGGCGTACACCTCGCGCAGTCCGAGCCGGCCGAACCCCTGGCCGACGAGCGCCCCGGCCAGTTCCGTGCCGAGCCCGCGGCCCCAGGCGTCCGGAGCGAGTGCGTAGACGATCTCGTGACCGCCGGACTCCGGGGTGGGCTTGATCTCGGCGTGTCCCACCGTCCTGCCGCCCTCACGGACAGCCCACACGTCGAAGAGGCCACGCGCGTACACCTTGGTGAAGACCCGCCCGAAGAGGGCACGGTCCTCGGCCTCCGGGGAGGGGCCCTCGCCCATCCACCGGGAGACCCGCACATCCTGGAACAGGGCGACGAACGACTCCTCGTCGCCCGGGACGTACGGGGTCAGCAGCAGGCGGGCCGTCCGCACCTCGGGAGTCATGGGGCTCCCCTCAGCGCACCGGCGGGGCCGTGCTGCTGCGCACCACCAGGCTCGTCGCCAGGTCGACCCGGGTGGTCGCGGGCTGCCTGCCCCGGCCCAGGTCGAGAACCAGGCGGGCCGCGGTCTCGGCCATCTCGATGAGGGGCTGGCGCACCGTGGTCAGCGGGGGGCCGATCCAGCGGGTGAGCGGCAGGTCGTCGAAGCCGACCACACTGAGGTCCTCCGGGATCCGCAGCCCCAGCTCGCGCGCGGCCTCGTAGACACCGAGTGCCTGGAGGTCGTTGCCCGCGAAGATGGCGGTGGGCGGCTCCGGCAGCCGCAGCAGCTCCAGGGCCGCCGTGTAACCGTCCTCGTGGTTGAACTCGCCCTCCCGGACGAGGGCGGGGTCCATCGGGACTCCCGAGGTCTCCAGCGCGGCGCGGTAGCCGTCCAGCCTGGCGCGGCTGCACATCATGCGGGCCGGTCCGCCGATGACACCGATCCGGCGGTGGCCCAGGCCCGTCAGATGGCGGGTGGCGGCAAGGCCGCCCTGCCAGTTGGCCGCCCCGACCGACGGGATGTCGTCACCGGGGTCGCCCGCCGGATCGACGACGACGAACGGGATGGAGCGGCTGGTCAGCTGGGCGCGCTGCGCGGCGTCGAGGTCCGAGAGCACCAGGATCACTCCGGCCGGGCGACGGGCCAGAACGCCGTCCACCCACGTCTGGCCCGGGGTGAGCCGGCCGGCGCTCTCCGAGAGCACGAGGCTCAGTCCCTCGTCCCTGGCGACGTTCTCGACACCCCGGACGACCTCCATCGCCCAGGCGCTGTCCAGCTCGTGGAAGACCAGGTCGATGAGCTGGGACTGCTGGGAGGCTCCGCGCCTGCGGCGGTAGCCGTGCCGCAGCAACAGCTCCTCCACCCTCGTGCGCGTACTCGGGGCGACATCGGCGCGCCCGTTCAGCACTTTCGAAACTGTCGGAGCCGAAACTCCGGCCGCTCGGGCGATCTCTGCCAGCGTGGCGGTGCTCTCCGACGACTCGTCGACGGACGCCTTCTCCTGTTGGGGCTGGACCTTTGCAGGGCTCATGCACGAATCGTAGCTCCCCCGAGGCCCTGGATACGCGCCCGGGCAAGGTTCGTAAATGCTTGCTCCTACCCTCTTGACGGGTCCGAAACACGACCGTACGGTTCCGGCAACATTCGAAAGGCACGCCGAAACATTCGACAGAGGGTGCGGTCATGCGGTCGGGGATATTCACTCAGGGCACACGTACGACGAGATGGGCCGCAGCGGGTGCGGCGATGGCCATGGCCGGTCTGCTGGCCGGCTGTGGCTCCGGTAGCAGCGGGAGTGACAGCGGGACCATCACCGCCTACGTCTACGGGGACGACGCGGTCAAGGTCCAGCAGGCGGCGGTCGACACGTTCAACAAGACCTCCAAGGTCAAGGTGAAGCTGGTGTCGGTCCCCGGCACCGACTACGTGAACAAGCTCCGCAGCGCCATGGGCTCGCCCAGCGCCCCGGACGTCTTCTTCAACTGGGGCGGCGGCTCCATCAAGCCGTACGTCGACTCGAAGGACCTGGTCGACCTGACGTCGACGGTCAAGAACGACGCCACGCTGAAGGACGGTTTCCTTCCCTCGATCATGACGGCGGGCGGCCTCGAAGGGAAGATCTACGGGGTGCCCATGCGCGGCATGCAGCCCGTGATGCTCTTCTACAACAAGACCCTCTTCGCCGAGCACAAGATCGAGCCGCCCAAGACCTGGGAGGACCTCCAGGAGGCCATCAAGACCTTCAAGGCCGCGGGGATCACCCCCTTCGCGCTCGGTGGCTCCGACAAGTGGCCCGAACTGATGTGGATGGAGTACCTGCTGGACCGGATCGGCGGCCCCGAGGTCTTCAAGAAGATCCAGGACGGCGACACCGAGGGCTGGGGCGACCCGGCGGTGCTCAAGACGGCCCAGACCGTCAAGGAGCTGGTCGACGAGGGCGCGTTCGGCAAGAACTTCAACTCCGTCGACTACGGGAACGGCGGAGCCCCGACCCTGCTCAACAAGGGCAAGGCCGCCATGCACCTCATGGGCTCCTGGGAGTACTCGACCCAGCTCGGCAAGGCACCGGAGTTCGCCAAGAAGGACCTCGGATGGGCCACCTTCCCGACGGTGGCCGGCGGTGTGGGCGACCCCGCGAACGTGGTGGGCAACCCCACCAACTACTGGTCCGTCAACGCCCGGACCAAGCACAAGGACACCGCCATCGCGTTCCTGAAGACCATGGCGTCGAAGACCTACGCGCAGGCCCTCGTCGACAACGGTGACGTCCCCACCACGTCCAACGCGGCCGAGATGCTGAAGGGCTCCCCGAACCCGCAGTTCGCGACCGACAGCTACGAAATGGTGCAGAAGGCCCCGAGCTTCACCCTCTCGTGGGACCAGGCACTCGAAGCCCAGTACGCCACACCGCTGCTCACGGAGATCAGCAAGCTGTTCGCCGGCAAGACGACCCCCGAGCAGTTCGTCGAAGCAATGAAGGCCGCAAAGTAACCATGTCCCACCACACTCCGGTCGCGAAGAGGCACGGAGACAGGAAGGCGGCCGTCGGCGACGTCGGCCGCCCGCCGGTCGCCTGGGCCGTCCCCGGCATCCTCTTCTTCGCCGTCTTCGCGATCGTGCCCCTGGCGATCGCCGTCTATCTCTCCTTCTGCGAGTGGGACGGGCTCGACTCCCCGACCCTGACCGGCCTGGACAACTGGACCAGACTGTTCAAGGACTCGGAGTTCGGCCAGGCCGCCTGGCTGAGCCTTCTCCTCACCACGATCAGCTGGGTCTTCCAGACCCCGGTGGCCCTGCTGCTGGGCGTATGGGCCGCCGGCCGCCAGCGCAGCCGCGCCTTCCTGTCCGCGATCTTCTTCATCCCGCTGCTGCTCTCCACCACCGCCATCGCGATGCTGTTCCACGCCCTGCTGGACCCCAACTTCGGGGTGATCCAGACCATCGGGCCCTGGTTCGGCATCGATCCCAACATCATGGGGACGTCCACCGGGGCGCTGCTCGTGGTGGCCTTCGTCGGCGGCTGGCAGTTCATGCCCTTCCACACGCTGATCTACCAGGGCGGCGCCCGGCAGATCCCGGAGGTCCTCTACCAGGCCGCCTCCATCGACGGAGCCGGCATGGTGCGGCAGTTCTTCCACATCACGCTGCCGCAACTGCGCCACACGATGACGACCTCGTCGGTCCTGATGATCGTCGGCTCGCTGACGTACTTCGACACCGTGCTCATCATGACCAAGGGCGGTCCCGGCACGGACACGACGATCCTGCCCTACCTGATGTACCGGACCGGCTTCCAGACGTACGACCTCGGCTACGCGGCGGCCATCGCCACGGCGCTCGTCGTCGTGGCCACCAGTATCTCGCTGATCATGGTCCGCCTCAGTGGCTTCGGGTCGATGCGGTCCACCCGGGAAGGTATGTGACGAGATGTCGATCGACACCCGCCCCGCCGCTCCGCAGCACCGCGCGGCGCCCACCGCGCCGCGCCGCGGACGCCCCGCCCGACGGCGCAGGATCCTGGGCAACCCGGTCGCCGGCATCGGCTCGCTGATCTGGCTCCTCATCGTCCTGGTGCCCCTCTACACCCTGGTCTCCGCGTCGCTGATGCACCAGGACGAGGCGCTGAACGGCGATCCGCTGGCGATCCCCACGGATCCGACGCTCGACAACTACAACACCGTGCTGGACAGCGGGTTCCTCACGCTGATCGGCAACACCGCGATCGTCGCGGTGGCCACGGTCGCCATCGTGCTGGTGCTCTCCGTCCCGGTGGCGTACGTGGCGGTACGCACCCGGAGCCGCCTCTCCTCGCTCGCCTTCAGGACCTTCCTGCTCGGCGTGGCGATCCCGGCGCAGGCGGTGATCGTTCCCCTCTACCTGATGATCGGCAAGATGGGTCTGTACGACACCCTGTGGGCGATCATCCTGCCCACCGCCGCCTTCGCGATGCCCGTCGCGGTGCTCGTGCTCAGCGGCACGATGCGCGACGTCTCCGAGGAGATGTACGAGGCCATGGCCCTCGACGGCGCCTCACCCCTGCGCATGCTGTGGCAGCTGGCCGTACCGCTGTCCAAGGCGGGGATCAGCACCGTGGCGATCTTCTCCGCACTCCAGGCGTGGAACGGCTTCCTCTTCCCGCTGATCCTGACCCAGTCGGAGGAGCAGCGCGTCCTGACGCTGGGGCTGTTCAACTTCATGAGCCAGTTCGGAGTGAACATCCCCGCGGTCCTGGCAGCGATCGTCCTCTCCGTCATACCCATCTTCGCCGTGTACCTCGTGGCCCGGCGGGCGCTGATCAACGGACTGATGGGGGTGGGCGGCAAGTAGCGCATCCATGCCGCCCCGGACCACCGCACTCATGAGAGGAACCCCTGCCGCCATGGCAATCCACCCCGTCCCGCAGGCCCGTCAGGCCGATCCGTCCCCCGCCGCCGACGGCCCGTGGCGCGACCCTTCGCTCAGCCCCGAGGCGAGGGTGGCCGACCTGGCGTCCCGGATGACGCTCGAGGAGAAGGCCGCCCAGCTGTACGGAATCTGGGTGGGCGCCGACGCGGAGGGCGACGGAGTCGCGCCGCACCAGAACGACATGGTCGACCCGGTCGACTTCGAGGAGATCACCACCCGCGGACTCGGCCAGCTCACCCGGCCGTTCGGCACCGCCCCGGTGGACCCGGGCGTCGGCGCCGTCTCGCTGGCCACGGCCCAGGCCAGGATCGCCGCGGCGAGCCGGTTCGGTATTCCGGCGCTCGCCCACGAGGAGTGCCTGGCCGGCTTCACCGCCTGGGGCGCGACCGCCTATCCGGTGCCGCTGGCCTGGGGCGCGGCCTGGGACCCGGAGCTGGTCGCGGAGATGGCGCACCGGATCGGCAGCGACATGCGGTCGGTCGGTGTCCACCAGGGCCTCGCCCCCGTCCTGGACGTGGTGCGGGACCTGCGCTGGGGCCGGGTCGAGGAGACCATCGGCGAGGACCCCTACCTGGTCGCGACCATCGGCACGGCGTACGTCAAGGGCCTGGAGTCTTCCGGGATCGTCGCCACCCTCAAGCACTTCGCGGGCTACTCCGCGTCGGCCGGCGCCCGCAACCTCGCCCCGGTCCGGGCGGGCGCGCGGGAGATGGCCGACGTGATCCTGCCGCCGTTCGAGATGGCGGTCCGCGAGGGCGGCGCCCGCTCGGTGATGCACTCGTACGCCGAGATCGACGGGGTGCCGACGGCAGCCGACCCGACCCTGCTCACCGGACTCCTCAGGGACACCTGGGGGTTCGGCGGGACCGTCGTCGCCGACTACTTCGGCATCGGCTTCCTGGAGACCCTGCACAAGGTCGCCGAGGGCCGCGGTGACGCCGCCCGTCTCGCCCTCACCGCGGGCGTCGACGTGGAACTGCCCACCGTACGCAGCTACGGTGACGCGCTGGTCGCCGCCGTGCGCGACGGACTGGTGGCCGAGGAACTCGTGGACCGCGCCCTGCGCAGGGTCCTCCTGCAGAAGTGCGAGCTCGGCCTGCTCGACCCGGACCGGCAGCTCCTGCCCGCCGCACTCAGCGGCGTGGACCCGTCGCAGGCGCGCGGCACGGTGGACCTCGACCCGCCGGGGAACCGGGCCCTGGCCCGGCTGCTTGCCGAGCGGTCCTGCGTCCTGCTGGCCAACCCCGAGGGCGCGCTCCCTCTCAGCGGCACCGGCAGGATCGCGGTCGTGGGGCCCCGCGCCGACGACCCGCTGGCCATGCTCGGCTGCTACTCCTTCCCCAGCCACGTCGGCGTCCAGCACCCCGGGTCGGCCATGGGCATCGACGTACCGACGGTGCTGGAGGCGCTCCGCGAGGAGTTCCCCGGTGCGGGCATCGACCTCGCACAGGGCTGCGACGTGGACGGTACGGACGCCTCCGGCATCGAGGAGGCCGTCGCACTGGCGGCCGGGGCCGACGTCTGCGTGGCCGTGCTCGGCGACCGGGCCGGGCTGTTCGGCCGCGGTACCTCCGGCGAGGGATGCGACGCGACCGACCTGGCGCTGCCCGGTCTCCAGGGCGAGCTCCTGGACGCGCTGCTCGCGACCGGCACCCCGGTCGTCCTGGTCCTGCTGACGGGACGGACGTACGCGCTGGGCGGGCGGGCGGACCGGCTGGCCGGCTGTGTGCAGGCGTTCTTCCCCGGCGAGGAGGGCGGCCCGGCGCTCGCCGGTGTGCTCTCCGGCCGGGTCAACCCCTCCGGGCGCCTGCCCCTGGGCGTGCCCAACGGCCCCGGCGGCCAGCCGTGGACGTATCTGCAGCCGCCGCTGGGCCGGGCCAACGGGGTCAGCAATCTGGACCCCACCCCGCTCTACCACTTCGGCCACGGGCTCTCGTACACCTCGTTCGCCTGGGAGGCCGGTGACGAGGTGCCGGCGGAGCTCCCCACCGACGGCGAGACCGATCTCGCGGTCACCGTCCACAACACCGGCGACCGCGACGGGGCCGAGGTGGTCCAGCTGTACGTCCATGACCCGGTCGCCCAGACCACACGCCCCGAGGCACGGCTGATCGGGTACGCCCGGGTGCCGCTGGCCGCGGGGGAGTCCCGGAAGGTCAGCTTCCGGTTCCATCCCGACCTGGTGTCCTTCACCGGGACCGGCGGGCGCCGGATCGTCGAGCCCGGCGACCTGGAGCTGCGGTTCGCCACGTCCAGCGACGCGGCCGACGTCAAGCACACCGTACGGCTGCGTCTCACCGGGCCGGAGCGGACCGTCGATCACCGGCGCCGCATGGTGTGCGCCACGTCGGTCGACTCGCTGATCGCACAGCAGTGACGTGTGGGGGCCGCGGCCCCCAGACACCCGCCCCCGCGCCCCCTCCGGGGTGCGCGGGGGTGATGCCGAAACTTTCGAAGGCCACCCCGCCCGCTCGGGCGCCGACTTCGCGTCCGTGCGCCACTACGGAAAGGTATATGTCATGTCCAAGGCAACTCGTTCGGTCGCGGTCGGCTCCGCGGCCGCCGTGCTCCTGGTCTCCGCGTTCACGCTCTCCAGCGCTTCCGCCGCTGTCAACGACGGCAGCCGGCACGGCGGAAAGGGCGACAGCTCCGCCCCGCGGAGCCTCGGCGACCTCGGCCGGAAGGCCGGACTGCGCATCGGTACGGCGGTCGACACCTCCGCCCTGGCCGAGGACACGCCCTACCGTGCCAAGGTCGCGGGGGAGTTCTCCTCCGTCACCGCGGAGAACGTCATGAAGTGGGAGGCGGTCGAGCCGCAGCGCGGCACCTACGACTGGGCCGCCGCCGACCGGCTCGTCGACTTCGCGAAGAAGAACGGGCAGCTGGTCCGCGGCCACACCCTCGTCTGGCACAACCAGCTGCCCGCCTGGCTGACCGAGGGCGACTTCACCACCGCCGAGCTGCGGACGATCCTGCACCGGCACATCACCGACCAGGTCACGCACTTCAAGGGCAAGATCTGGCAGTGGGACGTCGTGAACGAGGCCTTCAACGACGACGGTACGCTGCGGGACAGCATCTGGCTGCGGAAACTCGGCCCCGGCTACATCGCGGACGCCTTCCGCTGGGCCCACGAGGCGGACCCCAAGGCGCGCCTGTTCATCAACGACTACAACATCGAGGGCGTCAACGCGAAGAGTACGGCCCTCCACGAACTGGTCACCAAACTGCTCAAGCAGCGCGTCCCCGTCCACGGAGTGGGGATCCAGGGCCACCTGGCCGTCCAGTACAGCGCGCCGCACGACATCGCCGAGAACATGCTGCGCTTCGACCGTCTCGGCCTGGAGACCGCGATCACCGAGGCCGACGTCCGGATCCCCATGCCTGCCGACAGCACGGAGTACGAGGCCCAGGCCGAGGGGTACGCCGTCCTGCTGCGCGGCTGCCTCCTCACCCCGGGCTGCGGCGACTTCACCGTCTGGGGCTTCACCGACACCTACTCCTGGGTCCCGGACACGTTCCCCGGTGAGGGCGCGGCCAACCTCTTCGACGAGAACTACGCCCCCAAGCCCGCCTACAGCACCCTGCGCCAGACCCTGACGCTCGCCGCGGGCAGGCACTGATGGCCCCGCTCGACTGGGCCGCCCTGGGCGGCTATTTCCTGGTGATGCTGCTCATCGGCCTCTGGTCGCACCGCCGCGTCGGCAACGTGAGCGACTACTTCACCGGAGGCGGCCGGATGCCCTGGTGGCTCTCCGGCATCTCCCACCACATGTCCGGGTACAGCGCCGCCGTGTTCGTCGCGTACGCCGCCATCGCCTACAGCTACGGAATCACCGTCTACGTCTGGGCCTTCCTGCCGCTCGCCTTCGGCACCGCGGTGGGCGCCTGGCTCTTCGCCCCGCGCTGGCAGCGGCTCAGGAAGCGCTACGCCGTCGCCTCGCCCCTGGAATACCTCGCCAAGCGCTACAACGTGCCCACCCAGCAGGCGCTCGCCTGGAGCGGCGCGCTGCTCAAGGTGTTCGACGTGGCGGCCAAGTGGGCCTCCGTGGCCGTGCTGCTCAACGTCTTCACCGGCATGCCGATGACCACCGGCATCCTGATCACCGGCATCGTCACCCTGCTCTACTGCACGGTGGGCGGCCTGTGGGCCGACGCGCTCACCGACTTCGGGCAGTTCATCATCCAGGGCGCCGCCGCGCTCGCCATGCTCTGGGTCGTCCTGGACCGGCTCGGTGACGGCCTCGCGGGCCTGGGCACCATCTGGGACAAGCTGCCCGAGGGGCACGGACAACCGCTCGTCGGCCCGTACACCGCGACCTTCCTCGGCGCATACGTCGTCGTGAAGCTCTTCGAGTACAACGGCGGCATGTGGAACCTGGCCCAGCGCTACATGGCCACGGACTCCCCGAAGTCCGCCCGCCGTTCGGCCGGGCTCTCCGCCCTGCTGTACGTGATCTGGCCGGCCGTCCTGCTCTTCCCGCCCGTCGCCGCGGCCGTGCTGCTGCCGGGCATCGCGGAACCGGAGAAGGTCTACGCGCTGATGGCGGAGTCCTATCTGCCCGCGGGGCTCGTGGGGCTGACGCTGGCCGGGATGTTCTCGCACACCATGGCGATGGCCTCCTCCGACGCCAACGCGGTCTCCGCGGTCGTCACCCGCGACATCATCCCCGCCGTCGTACGCCGCGCCCGGGACCTCTCCCCGGCGACCGGGCTGCTCGTCGCCCGGGTGTGCACCGTCGTCTTCATCAGCGTCAGCATGATCGTCGCGATCGAGGCGGACCACTTCGGCGGAGTGCTCGGCATCATCGTCGGCCTGGTCGCGGCCGTGATGGGTCCCATATCCATCCCGATGCTGCTCGGACTGCTGCCCGCCTTCCGCCGGTTCGGACCCCGGGCGGCGCTGTCCTCCTGGGCGCTGGGCCTGCTCGGCTACCTCCTGGTCAAGTTCGGGCTCGACAGCACGGACCAGACGCTCGTGATCGTCACACCGCTCGTCACCTCGCTGGTGGTGTACGTCGTCGTCGGACTGATCGGCCCGGAGCCCGACGACACCGCCGACGCGATCGTCGCCGCGCTCTCGCCCGCCCCGGACGAGGACGGCGCGCCGGTCCCCGAGACCGGGCGGCAGCCCGCCGCGGCGCCCGGCGTCACCGACTGACCTCGTAGTACCCCACCGAACATCTGCCGAGGGCTCACGCCCATCCAATTTGTCATGTGTGTGAACAAAATGGGGAGAGCGACATGGACAAGCACACCAGCCGCAGAGCGGTCCTCGGGGCCGGTCTCGGAATCACGGCCCTGGCGGCGACGCCGCTCGGATCGCTGATGGGACTGGCGGGCGAGGCGGCGGCGACGCCCGCCGGCTCGGGCCACTCCACGGCGGTCCGGCCCACCGACCCCGGCGCGTACATCTCCTTCACGCCCCGATCCGGAGCCTTCCCTCTGGTCAGGGCGGGCAGGGCGGCCCCGATCGTGGTCAGCGACAAGGACCACGACGGAGTCGTCCGGGTGGCCGGCGACCTCCAGGACGACATCGAGCGCGTCACCGGCGTCCGCCCCGCGCTCTCCCGGAACGCCGCACCCCGTGGCCGCGAGATCGTCCTCGTCGGCACCATCGGCCGCAGCCCGCTGATCGACGGCCTGATCTCCGCGGGCAAGCTCAAGGTCTCGGGGATCGCGGGCAAGTGGGAGACCAGCCTGCAGACGGTGGTCGAGAAGCCGCTGCCCGGAGTGGACCGCGCCTTCGTCATCGCCGGCAGCGACCAGCGCGGCACCGTCTTCGGCGTGTACGACGTCTCCCGCGGCATCGGGGTCTCGCCCTGGTACTGGTGGGACGACGTCACACCCGTCCACCGTGACGCGCTGTACGTCCTGCCCGGCCGGCACAGCCAGGGCACCCCCGCCGTGAAGTACCGCGGATTCTTCATCAACGACGAGAACCCGGCGCTCGGCACCTGGGCACCCGCCTTCTTCGGCCCCGGCAAGGCACCCGGCTTCGAGGGCGGGTTCAACGCCGCCTTCTACGCCAAGATCTTCGAGGTGATGCTGCGGCTGAAGGCCAACTACCTCTGGCCGGCGGTATGGGGCCGCGCCTTCGCCGAGGACGACCCGCAGAACCACGCCACCGCGAAGGCCTACGGGGTCGTCATGGGCACCTCGCACGAGGCGCCCATGATGCGGGGCATCGAGGAGTGGAACCGGCACGCCGTCGCCGCGGTCCGCGACAGCGCCGGAAACATCACCAAGCCGGGCCACGACCCGTACGGCGGCACCGGGGAGTGGTCCTTCCGCCGCAACGCCGAGGCCATCAAGGCCTACTGGCGCGAGGGCGTCCGCCGCATGAAGCGGGAGGACTTCGAGGGCGTGGTCACGCTCGGCATGCGCGGCAACGGCGACGTCAGCCTGCCCGACGGCGACGGCATCGAGCTGATGACGGAGATCATCGCCACCCAGCGCGGGATCCTCGCCGACGAACTGGGAGCGGAGGACGGGGTCCCGCAGGTGTGGACCCTCTACAAGGAGGTCCAGCACTACTGGGACCGCGGCCTGAGGGTCCCGGACGACATCACCGTCGTCCTCACCGACGACAACTGGGCGAACGTCCGCAAGCTGCCGGACCTGAAGAACGACCCCCGCAGCGGCGGTTACGGCCTCTACTACCACTTCGACTACGTCGGGGTGGGGCGGAACTACAAGTGGGTCGACACGGCCTCGCTCCCCAACATGTGGGACCAGCTCCACCAGAGCTCCGCCTACGGCAACCACGGCCTCTGGGTCACCAACGTGGGCGACCTCAAGGGCAACGAACTGCCCACCCAGTTCTTCCTGGAGTACGCCTGGGACCCCGACCGATGGCCCCTGGACGCGCTCCCGGAGTGGGAGGAGCGCTACGCCGCCCAGAACTTCGGCGAGCGCCAGGCGGAGGAGATCGCCGAGATCCTCCGCACGTACGCCCGTCTGCAGTCCCGTCGCAAGCCCGAGCTGCTCAACCGGAAGATCACCCTCGACCCGGCCAAGGACCCGGCGAAGGACTCCTCCGCCATCGTCCACGACGATCGGGCCACCCCCTTCAGTCTCGTCGACTACCGCGAGCTGGAACGCGTCACCGAGGACTGGCAGCGCCTGGACGCCGCGGCGGAACGCGTCCGGCGGGGCCTGCCCGCGTCCGCCCAGGACGCCTGGTACGAGCTCGTCGGCTACGCGGTCCGGGCGACCGCCAACCTGTACGCCCTGCGGGAGGCGGAGTTCACCAACCTGCACTACGCCCCCCAGGGCCGCGCCCTGACCAACCAGCTCGCCGCCACCGCCGAGGCGGGGCTGGCCGAGGACTTCGCCCTGGCGCGGCGGTTCAACACCGAGGTCGCCGACGGCAAATGGGAGGGGTTCCAGACCCAGCCGCACATCGGGTACGGGGACGTGGACCGTTACGGTCCCAACGCCCCCTGGCAGCAGCCCGAGCTGGACAACGTGGCGCTCGCGGACGAGATCTTCCCCGCGGTCCGGCGCATCGAACTCCCGCACAGGGCCGAGATGGGGGTGGCCGTCGACGGCTCGCCCGACTGGTGGCCGGGCTCCGGCAGCAGCGGCACGGAGCCGGTCCTGCCGGTCTTCAGCCCGTATCAGAGCCAGCCCGCCCAGTACGTCGAGGTGTTCAACCGGGGCACCGTCCCCTTCGACTTCCGCATCCGTACGGGCGCCTCCTGGCTGATCGCCGACCGGACGCGGGGCCGGGTGGACGCGCAGACCCGGGTCACCTTCCGCGTCGACTGGGCCCGGGCCCCGAAGGGCGTCACCCGGGTGCCCGTCACCGTGTCCGGCCCCGGCGGCAGCGAGGTCGTCGTCCGTGCCGTGGTCGACCGGCCCCGGCTGGAGCGGTCGCAGCTCAAGGGGTTCGTCGAGGCCAACGGATACGTCTCCGTCGAGGCGGACCACTTCCACCGGGCGGTCGGCCGCGGCGGGATCTCCTGGCGCCGCATCCCCGGCATCGGCCGCACCGGAGCGGGCATGGAGCCCTTCCCGGTCACCGCGGCACGGCAGACCCCGGGCGGCACCGGGCCCCGGCTGGAGTACCGGGTCAGCCTGTTCACCACCGGCCCGGTGACCGTCTGGGCGTATCTGTCGCCCCGCAACAACGCCCTGGCGACCGACGGGCTCACGTACGCCGTCTCCTTCGACGACGACACCCCGCAGTCCGTCAACATCACCGAGGTCACGGGGTCCGACGACGGCACCATGAACGCCCAGTGGGCCCGCAACACGTCGGACAACGTCAGCCGCACCGGCACCGCGCACCACATCGGCCGGGCCGGCACCCACGTACTGAAATTCTGGATGGTCGACCCGACCGTGGTACTCCAGAACCTCGTGGTGGACACCGGCGGTCTCAAGCCCAGCTATCTGGGCCCGCCGGAGAGTCTCCGGCTGAGCTGACCGGAGCGGGATGAGGAGGCGGCAGGGATGAGCATCGAGATCCGGGACACCGAGGGGCGCGGCGCGGCGCTGGAGGTGGCCCCCGGGCCACCGGAAGGGCCTCTCCAGGTCGGGATCCGGATCGCGGGCGCCTCCTGGTCGTGCTCCACGGCCGTGGCCAGGGAACTGGCCGCGGCCCTCGTCGCGGCGGCCGAGGAGGCGGAGAACGCGCGGTCGTCGGAGCCCGTCACCGTCAAGGCGCGCGAGCTGCTGCGCGGCGACGTACGGGACGGGGACCGGCTCATGACGGTGGAAGCCGTCAGGACGGACGGGGCGAACGTCCAGGTGACCTGGACATCGGGAGGCGGACGCAGCTGGAGCCAGATGTACGAGGCCGACGCCGACATCCGCCTCCGGCGCCGGCTGCGGCCGGGGAGGTGAGGGAGGCGCCGTACGGGGAGGTGAGGGAGGCGCCGTACGGGCGGCTTCGTATTTCGATAAACGCCGTAGTACGGTGAATCTCGTAGTACGGTGAACTTCGTACGAAGCGACGGCCCCGCACGCCCGGGGCCGTCGCGCCGCCAGCCGTGTCCCGAGGAACCGGAGCCCCCGTGAGTGCACTGTTCGAGCCCTACGCCCTGCGGTCGCTGACCGTTCCCAACCGCGTCTGGATGGCCCCGATGTGCCAGTACAGCGCCGCCCCCGACGGCCCGCTGGTCGGCGCCCCGACGGACTGGCACTTGCAGCACTACGGCGCCCGCGCGGCCGGCGGCACCGGCCTCGTCATCGTCGAGGCGACGGGGGTGAGCCCCGAGGGCCGTATCTCCCCGCAGGACCTCGGCATCTGGAACGACACCCAGGTCGAGGCGTTCCGCCGCATCACCACCTTCCTGAAGAGCCAGAACACCGTTCCGGCGATCCAGATCGCCCACGCCGGCCGCAAGGCCTCCACCGGGCAGCCCTGGAAGGGCGGCGCCCCGGTCGGCCCGGACGCGCACGGCTGGCAGCCCGTCGCGCCGAGCTCGATCGCGTTCGACGAGAACCACCCCGTGCCGACCGAGCTGACCGTCGGAGACATCCAGGACGTCGTCCGGCAGTTCGCCGACGCCGCCCGCCGCTCCCTGGACGCCGGCTTCGAGATCGTGGAGATCCACGGCGCCCACGGCTACCTGATCGGCGAGTTCCTCTCCCCGCACTCCAACAGGCGCACGGACGAGTACGGCGGCTCCTACGAGAACCGCACCCGCTTCGCCCTCGAGGTCGTCGACGCCGTGCGGGCCGTGTGGCCCGAGGAGCTCCCCCTGTTCTTCCGCGTCTCCGCCACCGACTGGCTGGAGGACGGCGAGGGCTGGACCGCCGACGACACCGTCCGCTTCGCCAGCGACCTCGAGGCCCACGGTGTCGACCTCCTCGACACCTCCACCGGCGGCAACGCCGCAGGCGTCCGCATCCCCGTCGGGCCCGGCTACCAGGTCCCCTTCGCGGCCCGCGTCAAGACCGGCACCACCCTGCCCGTTGCCGCCGTCGGCATGATCACCGAGCCGCGGCAGGCCGAGAAGATCCTGGAGAACGGCGAGGCCGACGCGATCCTCCTCGGCCGCGAGCTGCTCCGTAACCCGTCGTGGGCCCGGCACGCCGCACGCGAGCTCGGCGCGGAATCCCATGTCCCGGACCAGTACCACCGCTCCGTCTGACAGCGGTCGCGCAGGCGCGTCAGGGATCGGGGCCACCCCGAAGTGAGTACGCTGAGCGGCGATGTTCACTCCCCAGGGCCCCACGCTGCGCGAACTGGCCGTACAGGCGTTCTCCTCGACGATGCGCGGATACGACCTGCTCGCCCCGAAGTTCGACCTGACGCCCTACCGGACCCCGGACCGGGTGCTCGAAGCCGTCGCCGACGCCGTGCGGCCCCTCGGGCCGTTCGGCCGGGGCCTGGACGTCTGCTGCGGCACCGGAGCGGGCGTCGGGGTGCTGCGCGGGCTGTGCCGGGAGCGCGTCACCGGGGTCGACTTCAGCGCCGGCATGCTCGACGTCGCCCGGGCCGCGTACGACGGCACTGCCGGCGGCCCGGCGGTGGACTGGGTCAGGGCCGACGCCCTGGCGCTGCCGTTCGAGCGGTCCTTCGACCTGGCCCTGAGCTTCGGGGCGTTCGGCCACTTCCTGCCGGAGGAACGCCCCCGGCTGTTCGACCAGGTGTACGCGGCGCTGCGGCCGGGTGGCCTGTTCGTCTTCCCGGTGGGCGCTCCGCCCGCGGTGGGCTCCCGGGCCTACTGGTCGGTGCTCGGCTTCGACCTGGCCATGCGGGCGCGCAACACGCTGTGGCGCCCGCCCTTCGTCATGTACTACCGCACGTTCCCGCTCGCCGGCGTGGTGGACGACCTCGTACGGACCGGATTCACCGTGCGGCTGCTGCCCCTGGAGGAGTTCGGCCGGAGACCGGACGGCAGCCCTCGTGTCCGGCTCGTCACGGCGGCTCGTGGCTAAAACTACGACGACTCTCGTACAATGGAGTCTCCCGTACGAAGTGGAGCCATCGTGACGTCGAACGCCGCTCGCGTGCTCGCCCACCCCTCGCGCGAGGAGATCCGCGTCGAGGGAGTGCTCCACGCGCTGTCCGATCCGGTCAGGCTCCGGATCGTGCGTCAGCTGGCGGGCGCGGCCGACGAGCAGGCCTGTTCCCGCTTCGATCTCCCGGTCTCCAAGTCCACCACCACCCACCACTTCAGGGTGCTCCGGGAGAACGGCGTCATCACCCAGTTCTACCGTGGCACGGCCAAGCTGAGCTGCGTACGGACGGAGGACCTGGACGCCCTCTTCCCCGGCCTGCTGGACAGTGTTCTCGGCGGGGCGGACCTCCAGGCCGAGCGCCTCGGCCAGGGCTGACGCCTCCTCGGCCGCGCTAGCGGGAATCGCCCCGGGCCGCGTCGAGCAGCCCGGACCAGTCGGGGATCTTCACCGGCCCGCGTCCGAGCGAGCGGCCGAGCGCCGACTCGGCGCGTTCGATGGCCAGCCAGCCGTCCCATTCCACCGGCCGCAGCCCCTGGTCCCGGAGAGCGCCCAGCGGATCGGCGGAGACCTCGCGGCCGAGGAGCAGCGGCGCGTCCTCGATCAGCGAGGCGACCGTCTCCTTCGCACACGACCTGTTCGAACCGATCACCCCGGTGGGGCCTCGCTTGATCCACCCGGCGACGTACTCCCCGGGCGACGCCGTCCCGTCCCTGACCACCCGGCCCGCCAGATGCGGCACGGTGCCGCGCACGGGGTCGAAGGGAAGACCGGGCAGCGGCGTCCCCCGGTAGCCCACGGCCCGCAGCACGAGCTGGGCCTCGATGTCCTCGTACGCCCCGGTGTCCTGCACGCCCCCGGCACCGTCCGGGGCGGTCCGGGCGAACCGCACTCCCGCGACCCGGCCGTCCCGCTCCAGCAGTTCGACCGGACGCAGGAAGAACCGCAGCCGGACGCGGCGCTCCCCGTCGGGCGCGGCGGGCGGTGGATCCGCCGCCCATCCGCGCAGTACGTCCAGATTGCGCCGGACCACGGCGGGCAGGGGCGTCCCCCGGCCCCCGGCAGCGGCGTACGCCGGATCGCGCGCGAGCTCCGCCCCGTCGACGACGATCCGGGCCCCGGGGAGCGCGCCGAGCTCACGCAGTTCCTTGGTGGTGAACCTGGCCTGCGAGGGGCCGCGCCTCCCGACGACGTGGACCTCACGCACCCTGCTGGCCTCCAGCACGTCGAGCGCGGCCCGCGGCACGTCCGTGCCCCGCAGTTCGGCCGCGCCGCGGGCGAGGACGCGCGCCACGTCCACCGCCACGTTGCCGACCCCGATCACCACGGCCGAACGGGCCAGGAGAGCGAAGCCGTCGACGGCCGCGTCCGGGTGGGCGCTGTACCAGGAGACGAACTCGGTGGCCGAGAAGCTTCCCGGCAGCCCCTCGCCGGGAACGGCGAGAGGCCGGTCGGCAGCGGCACCGACGCAGTAGACCACCGCGTGGTAGAGCTCCTTCAGCCGGTCGGGTGACAGCCCGCCCGCGCCGCCCACCCCGACATGGCCGACGAAGGTGATCCGGTCGTCCTCCAGGACCGACCGGAGACTGCCCTGGAGCGACTTGATCTTCTCGTGGTCGGGCGCCACGCCGTAGCGGACCAGCCCGTACGGCGTCGGCAGCCGGTCCAGCACATGCACCCGCACATCCGGTACCCGCGACTGCTCCAGCAGGGCCTGGGCCGTGTAGACCCCGCTGGGTCCCGAACCCACGACGGCGACACGGAGCACGGCGCACCTCCTCCGGCTGGTTCCCTCCAGCATGGCACCGCCGACGGGCAGCGGGGAGAGGCTCGCGGGCCCGGTGAGGCCCTTCAGGTCATCAGTCCGCGCATCCGGTCGATCTCCACGGTCTGCTGGGCGACGACGTCGTTGGCCATCTCCTCCACCAGTACGTTGTTGCCGTCGGCGAGAGCCTCGGTCGCCATGGTGACCGCCCCCTGGTGGTGGGTGATCATCAGCTCCAGGAAGAGCCGGTCGAAGGCCTTGCCGTGCGCGGCCCGCAGCTGTTCGATCTGCCGGTCGGTCGCCATGCCGGGCATCGCGGCGTGGTCCTCGTGCGTCTCCTCGCGGTCATCCCCGCCGTTCTTCTTCAGCCAGCCCTCCATGGCGCCGATCTCGGGCTTCTGGGCGGCCGATATACGTTTCGCCAGCCGTTCCACGGAGGTGGAGGCGGCCCGCCCGGGGACGAGGGCGGTGAGCACGAGCGCCTGCTCGTGATGGGCGATCATCATGCGGGCGTAGCGGAAGTCGGCGGAGTTCGGGGTGTCGTCCCCGGCGGCCTTCACCGCCTCGTCGGCCGACAGCGTCCTGGCCGGTTCGCCGGGCTTTCCGGGCGCCACGACCGAAGTTCCCCCGTCCGCCCCGGCCTTCGCCCTGTCGCCGCCGTCGTCGCAGCCACCCAGCGCGAGGACGGCGGCCGCGAGCGCCGCCGTCAGAGTTGCTGTGCGCACGCGGGTGTTACGACGGTGCATCAACACGACGACCTCCATTGCCACATGAGTGTGTTGCGGACAGTCTTCACGCCTTCCACCCGGCCCGTGATCAAAAACTTTATTACGTCTCTGTTGCCGTCTGTTGGTGTGTACATGATACGGGTCATACTGCCGGGGTCCATGAACCGTTCGTCGACGAACGGATACTAGGGAGGACGCAGTGACCTCGTTGCACACCACCAGCGTGCGGAGGAGACGTCTGGGTGTGGTGACAGCCGCGGCCGGGCTCATTGCCACGCTGTTCACGGCCGGGCCCGCAGCCGCGACACCTGACCCGGGTGACACCGCCACCACCCGCAGCGGTGTCTCCGTGAGCGAACAGGCCGAAGCCAGGGCCGCCATCGAGAGCGGCGAGATACCCGGCGTGGACGAGATCGTCCACAGCGACAACATCCAGCACCTCGCCAACGTCCCCAAGGACGCGCTGCAGGGGCTGAACACGGACCTCGCCTTCCAGGGGAAGTACGCCTACGCAGGCAACTACGACGGCTTCCGCATCTTCGACATCAGCAACCCGAAGAAGCCGAGGACCGTCACACAGGTGCTCTGCCCCGGATCGCAGAACGACATCTCGGTCTCCGGGAACCTGCTCTTCCTGTCGACCGACTCCTCGCGCAGCGACAACTCGTGCGCGAGCACGACGCAGCCCGCCACGGAGAAGTCCTCCTGGGAGGGCATGAAGGTCTTCGACATCAGCGACAAGCGTCACCCGAAGTACGTCGCCGCCGTCGAGACCGCGTGCGGGTCGCACACCCACACGATCATTCCCGAGCGCAAGAACGTCTACGTGTACGTCTCCTCGTACTCGCCGAACGAGACGTTCCCGGACTGCCAGCCACCGCACGACGGAATCTCCGTCATCAAGGTGCCGCGCAGCACACCCGAGAAGTCCCGGATCGTGAACTTCCCGGTGCTCTTCCCGGACGGCGGCAACCCCGGTGCGCCGACCAACCCCGGCGTCTCCAAGACCACCGGGTGCCACGACATCACCGTGCTGCCGTCGAAGGACCTGGCGGCCGGCGCGTGCATGGGCGACGGTCTGCTGTTCTCCATCAAGGACCCGGAGAACCCCAGGATCATCGACCGCGTCCAGGACAACGTGAACTTCGCCTTCTGGCACTCCGCGACCTTCAACCAGAAGGCCGACAAGGTCGTCTTCACCGATGAGCTCGGCGGCGGCGGCGCGGCCACCTGCAACGACGAGATCGGTCCCGACCGCGGTGCCGACGGCATCTACGACATCACCGGCCGGGGCGACCACCGCAAGCTGGTCTTCCGCTCCTACTTCAAGATCGACCGTCCGCAGGCCGACACCGAGGTCTGTGTCGCGCACAACGGCTCGATCATCCCGGTCAAGGGCCGCGACCTGATGGTCCAGGCCTGGTACCAGGGCGGGGTCTCCGTGTGGGACTTCACCAACTCCGCCAAGCCCAAGGAGATCGCGTACTTCGAGCGCGGTCCGGTCACCCTGGACGAGGTCACCACGGCCGGTCCGTGGTCGGCGTACTACTACAACGGCTACATCTACTCCAACGACATCGCGAAGGGCTTCGACGTCCTGAAGCTCGACGACCGGCGGACCGACCCGGCGAAGAAGGTGCGGCTGCAGGAGCTCAACGTGCAGACGCAGCCGGACTACTTCGCCCGCTGATCCATCGTTCTCCCCCGCGGACGAACGCGAGTGCCCCGCCGGACGGAGTCCGTCCGGCGGGGCACGTTCAATCTCATTGACCCCCGCGCTGCGCGGGGGACATGCTGTACCCCTGATTCCGGCGATGCGGGGGATCGCCGGAATCAGCGGCGGGGCGGCGGTGCGCCCCGGTCGCTCAGGCGGCCGGCCGCACGCTCGTACCCGCGGCCGCGGCCCACTCCACCAGCAGGCGCTGGTACTCCGTCTCCTCGTCCGGGGACAGCAGTCCGCCCGAGCGCTGCCACAGGGTGCGGATCTCTTCGTTGACCACGGAGGCGGGGCGCACGGCGGCGGACGGGTTCGGATACGGGGACATGTCCACCAAGCTAAACCCCCGCCGGGCGTTCGGACCCCCTCCGGGACAGGGATATCCCTCACACCGTCTCCCGGAATCCTTCACGAGCGGCGCGTACCCGGTGCCTCTCCGGCGAGTTCCGTGAGTCCGAGCGCCCGGAGCGCGTCCGGCCGCTCCGCCACGGGCAGATGGTCCACGAAACGCACCTCGCAGCCCACCGCCGCCGCGCCCGCGTCCGCGACGCGGTCGTCACCGACCATCACCACCTCCGCCGGATCGAGCTCCAGCAGCGCGCACGCCGTGCGGAACAGGTGCGGATCGGGCTTCTGTACGCCGTGTTCGTAGGACAGGACGTACGCGTCGACGTGGTCGTCCAGACCGTGCGCGCGGAAGACGGGGCGCAGGTCCCAGCCGATGTTGCTGACGATCCCCACCGCGACGCCGTTCCGGTGCAGTCCGCGCAGGACCTCCTCGGCATCGGGGTACGGCCGCCAGGCGGCGGGGCTCATATGGCGGTCGTACAGCGCGTCGTACAGGCCGGGGTCCGGTAGCTCCGCCTCGCGGGCCAGCCCGGTGTAGGCCTCCCTGTGCGTCCGCGCGGTGCGGTCGCGATCGGCCCACGCGGCGGCCAGCGACGGTGGGATCCGCTCGGGGGCCGGCCCGCCGGGCAGCGCTCCTGCCGCGGTCAGCCGGCGCGTCCAGTGTTCGAAGTCGGCCTGCTCCACGGTTGCGGAGCGCGCGTCCAGGACGGCGCGCAGCCACGATTCGACCGACTCGATCCGGAAGAGGGTCCCGGAGAAATCGAAAAGCACACCCTTGATCTGCATGAGCTGATCCTCTCCGCCGCCGGTGAGGATCTACAAGGGCCTGCCCTCGCCACCGGCCGGCCGGGTGCGCGCGGTGTACGTGGTGTACGCGGCCACGGAGAGCGCGGCCACGGCGCCCCCCAGCAGCACCCCGCCCAGTACGTCGCTCAGCCAGTGCACGCCCAGATAGACACGGGTGAGGGCCACCCCGGCCACCGAGACCACGGCAAGCACCAGTGCGCCCCACCACAGCGGTGGCCGCACGCCGTGCAGGCGCAGCAGCCACACCAGCAGCCCACAGGTCACCGCCGCCGTCATGGCGTGCCCCGAGGGGAACGCCGCGTACTGCGCCGAGTCCACCGGGTCGGGCCACCGAGGGCGTTCCCGGCCCACGGCTGCCTTCAGCCCCTGCTGGACGAGCGAGGTGAGCAGGCTGGTGGCGGCGACCCATCCCGCCAGGAGCCGGGAACCGCGCCACCACAGGGCGACCACGACGGCGGCGGTCAGCAGGCGCATGGCCCAGGGGTCCCACACCCAGTCCGTCAGCACCCGGGTGACCTGCACGAGCCCCTGCTGGGTCACCGCCCGGCGGTGCAGTGCCTCGGCCACCGTGGTGTCCAGCGACATCAACGGCGGCCAGCGCGCCGCGACCAGCGCGAGAAGGACGAGGGAGAGCGAGACGCAGACGAGGCCGGTGATGAGCGAGGGCGCCGGGGTGCGGGGAGTGCGGGGAGGGGAGTGCATGGGGATGATCCTCGTTCACGAGGCACGCGTGAAGCTATCCCAGAGCGCTGAGTCCCGGTACGAAGGCCACCAGCAGCGGTACGACGGGTACGAGCGCCGCGGCGGCGGTCAGCCGCAGCCGGCGCCCCGCGGTGAGCCGTTCCACGGGCGCGAGCAGGCGGTTCACCCTGAGCGGCACATGGGCGCCGGAGGCCGGAGCCGGGCCGAACACACCGCGGTCCTCGTTGAGTTCGACCAGGGCGAGGGCGATCGTGAGCCGCCCGAAGCGCCGTGACGCCACGTCGTCCGCGGCCAGTTCGACGAGGCAGTGCATCTCGTCACGGAACGCGGCGAACACCGGTACCTGCGGGAATCCCGTCGCGAGGGCGTCCGAGCAGTGCAGGAGCCAGTCGTGCCGGGCCCGGGCGTGGCCCTGCTCGTGTGCGAGCACGGCATCGAGCTGACGCCCCTTCAGCCGGCCCAGCGCCGCGGTGGTGATCACCAGTTGGGGCGCGGCGCCCGGCAGCCACCAGGCGTCGGGCCGTTCGCCCTCGAGCACCACGAGGCGTCCGCTGCCGGGTTCCTCGCCCGGCAACAGCGGGGAACGGACCAGCAGTTCGGTGCGCCGCCGCCTGCGTCGCACCCGGGCGCGGTGGATCTCCCGTACGAGCATGGCGGCCGACCAGACCCCGCCGAGCGCCAGCAGGACCGCGATGACCGCCGACCACGGCCCGTACGCGCCCAGGGCGTAGGCCTCGACCACCGCGTGCGGAGCGGGCGCGAAGACATGGCCGCGGACCGCCTGCCAGGCGGCGGCCGCGCTGAAGGTCATGGAGAGCCCGAACGACAACAGGACGCCGGCGACCACGCACTGCCAGACCCACAGGGCCACGACCGGCTCGCGCTCCGGCCACCGGGCCCTCGCCATCAGGCCCGGGGCCACGACGGCAGCCAGTGCACCGAGCAGCAGCAGCGCGAGGGAGACCAACATGGGCGTCAGCCTATGAGTGCCGCGGTATCCACGGGTATGGCCGCGCGCGCCAAGTGACGTACGACACGGGGTGAGGGGCTCGCCGTCTCACAGGGTGAGCAGCATCGCGAACATGCCTATCCCCATGGTCAGCCGGCACGCCAGGGCCAGCTCCGGCCGGGCGCCCCAGGCCGGGGCCGTCCTGCCGCCGCTCCCGCCGGCCGGTACGCCGGCTGGCGCGGGAGCCGGTATCAGCCGTCCCGCCGCGTGCAGGACGTAGAGCGCGTAGTAGACCAGCAGTACTCCCGTCAGCACGGGGATGCCCCCGGCGGAGCCGGCCGCCCCCGCTCCGTGGCCGCTGTGGCCGCCCCCCGTGGCGTGGCCGGCCCCCGGTGCCATGGCCAGGGCCATGTAGACCATGGCCAGCGAGCCGACCAGATGGTGCAGATGATGGCCGCCGGCCCTGGCGGACACGGCCGCGTGCAGTGCGGCGGCGCCGAACACCACCGTGTACACCACCCCTATCCATTCCGGGAGCGCGAGCAGGGCCGCGGGTACCGCCATCGCGGCCATCCCGAACCCCATCAGCGCCTCGGCGCGCGCCGATGCGCGTTCCCGCTCCGTGCCGTCGCGGGTCCGCAGCAGGCAGTACGCCCCTGTGGCCCCGCACAGCACCATGAGCAGCCAGCCGGACAGCGCCGGTCCGTGCACGGTGCACCTCCCCCTACGGCGGATCACGCCGGTGTCGTCCCATCGATGCCCCGTTCCGGCTGCCGTTACCGGGGCGCATTGGGGTACTGGGGGAGCGCGCCCGGGCCTGCGGGGGGCGGTCGGGGGCCGGGTTAGTCTCGGGAAGACACCCTCGGCAGCACACCACCGGAGAAGAGCCACATGGACAGCGCACCGGCCACGGCACGGGCAGAACTCACCTTCCGCGACGCGACCGGCGACGACGTGCCGGTCCTGGTGCGACTCGTCGAGTCCGCCTACCGGGGCGACGCGAGCCGGGCCGGATGGACCACCGAGGCGGACATCCTCCAGGGGCAGCGCACCGACGCCGACGGGGTGCGCGAGGTCCTCGCGGCCCCCTCGGGCCGGGTCCTCGTCGCCGAGCTCGACGGCGGGCCGGTCGCCTGCTGCCAGCTCGAACACCGGGGGACGGCCGCGTACTTCGGCATGTTCGCGGTCAGGCCGGAACTCCAGGGCGCGGGCCTCGGCAAGGTCATCATCGCCGAGGCCGAGCGCACGGCCCGCGAGGACTGGGGCGTCGGCGAGATGCACATGACGGTGATCTCGGTCCGCGAGGAGCTCATCGCCTGGTACGAGCGCCGGGGCTACCGCCGTACGGGAGAGCTCACGCCCTTCCCGTACGGCGACGAGCGCTTCGGCATCCCGCAGCGCGACGACCTCGTGTTCGAACTCCTGGTCAAGGAGCTGTAGGGCGCGGGACGCGCGCGGGGCGTCTCAGGCGGTGAAGCGGCCCGCGCGCCGTATCTCCGGATAGTCGGTCGTCGCGCCGTCCAGGCCCAGCGCCCGGACGAGCCGCAGGTGATCGGGGGTGTTGACGACCCAGCCGATCACCTTCAGCCCCTCCGCGTGCGCGTGTTCGACCACTTCGAGGGTGAGGCGGCGGATGTTCAGGGCGAGCGTCGCCGCGCCCACCGCCTTCGCCCGGTCCACCACGTCGCCCTCCCATCTGCTGGCGATGAGCACCGTCCGCACGCCGGGGACCAGCTGCGCGATCTCGGCGACCGCCTCGTCGTGGAACGAGGACACCTCGACGCGGGCGGCCAGATCGCGTCGCAGCATCACCTCGGCCAGGGCTCTCGCCGCCGCCACGTCCTTGATCTCGGCCTGGAGGGGCGAGCCGACCGCGTCGAGCACCTCCTCGAAGACGGGCACCCGCTCGCCCTGCCCGGCGTCGAGCCGGCGGAGCTCCGCCAGCGTCTTCTCGGCGATCAGCCCCCGTCCGTCCGTCGTGCGGTCCACGGCGGGGTCGTGCATCACGGCGAGCGCGCCGTCCTTGCTCAGATGGAGATCCAGCTCGACGGCGTCCATGCCGGCCTGCTCCGCGTGCGCGAACGAGCGCAGCGTGTTCTCCGGCTCGACGCCCATGACACCGCGATGACCGATGGTGAGAAAAGTCAAGGCACTCCCGCTTCCGTCCGTCGTGTTCGCCTCGCGTGCGGCTCCTGCCCCCAGGGAACCAGTTCTTGGGTGCAGGACGGCCGCTGCCCCAGCAGTACGGCGGAAGAAGTTGCCGCATGGAGGTGTGGCAGGAAAAATAACGGTGAACATGTGAGTCGGCAGGATAATTTTCTGCCCTCCACTTGTCCGAAGGAGCCGCGCATGGATACGGTTGCTTGACGCGAGGTTCTCCCGTGAAGGAAGTGTTATGACGGAAATTCTTGAGCACGCCGCCGCCACCGGCGCGATAGCTTCTGCCCAGCGGGTCGTGGAGCACCCGGCCTGGCCGGCGCTCAAGAGTGCCGTGGAGGAGCTCCGCCCCTGGCAGTCCAAGGACGGCTCCATCGATTTCGAGGCCGACGGCGCACCCTCCGCCGACGCGGCCGGAGCCGTCGTCGCACGCGTGATCACCGCGGTCGAGCAGCTCTCCCCGCTGCTCCCGCACGACGACGCCTACCACCGCGCGCTCGTCACCGATCTGCGCCGCTGGGCCGCGGACGGCTTCGACGTCCCGGACTTCCTCGACTCCCTGCTCGCCTTCCAGCCCGCCAGGAACCGCGCCGACGGCCTCCAGCACCTGGTCGTCTTCGCGATGTACACGCAGAACGGCAACCCGGACCGCAATCTCGAAGCCGTCGTGCTGCGGATGGTCTGGCCCGAGTGGCTCGCCGACCTGGAGGCCACGCGGTACGACAACCCGCTGTTCTGCGGCATCACCTTCGAGGACTTCACCTCGGGCTACGACACCAACTCCGCCGTGCTCTTCCCCGAGACCATCGCCGTACGCGAGGCGCCGGAGCGCTTCAGCTGGGGCGGCATCTTCTGCGACCGTGAGGCGGCCCGCTTCCGCCGCGTGACGGAGGCGTCCGTCGAGCTGCTGAGCGTCGTGCTGCCCGACGACATCCGCGAGATGCTCGGCGACCAGAAGCGCTGCGAGCAGGCCTTCGTGCTCTGGGACATGGTCCACGACCGCACCCACAGCCACGGCGACCTCCCGTTCGACCCCTTCATGATCAAGCAGCGCCAGCCGTTCTGGATGTACGGCCTCGAGGAGCTGCGCTGCGACCTCACCGCCTTCAGGGAGGCCGTGAAGCTGGAGGCCGACGGCTTCGGCCAGGGCCGCGACGTCCAGTTCGCCGTGCTCTTCGACCGGATGTTCCGTTTCCCCGTCACCGGCGAGCGGGTGCGCAACTACGACGGCCTGGGCGGTCAGCTGCTCTTCGCCTACCTCCACAAGCACGACGTGGTCCGCTGGACCGACAACACCCTCAAGATCGACTGGGCCCGCGCCCCGGAGGTCACCAACCAGCTCTGCGGCGAGATCGAGAAGCTCTACCGCGACGGGATCGACCGCCCCAAGCTCGTGCACTGGTTCGCGGCGTACGACCTGGTCTCGTCCTATCTCGCGCCCCACCCGGGATCCCGCTGGGCCAAGGGCCCCGACGCCCTGGACCTCGATCAGCCTCCTCGGAAGCTCGTCGACGACGTGCTTCCGGACGAGTTTCCCCTGAGCATGTTCTATGAGGCGCTCTCGAAGAAGCTGAAGCATGTGATCGCCTCCACCAAGGGGATCACCGCGGCGGACGCCGGGCGGGCAGCTGCGTGAGCGCGGGTTCTGAGGAGGCGGTGGCGATGAACGGAACAGGCAGGGCCGACAGCGGTGTGCTCGAGGGCGCGGTGATCGCGGTGGCCGGAGCGGCGGGGCCGGCGGGCCGCGCCACGCTGCTCAGGCTCGCGGAGGCGGGGGCGACCGTGGTCGCCTCCGACGCGAACCCCGAGCGGCTCGTGGAGGCGGTCGACGCCGCGCGTTACGCGCACGGCGGAGCGACCGTCACCGGCGACACGGTCGACCTCCTCGATCCGGGCGCCGCGCGGGAATGGGCGGTCAAGACGGAGAAGGAGTTCGGCCGCGTCGACGGGCTGGTCCACCTCGTCGGGGGCTGGCGCGGCGGCTCCGGCTTCGCGGACACCAGCCTGGCCGACTGGGACTTCCTGGAGAAGCTGCTGATCCGTACGGTCCAGTCCACCTCGCTCGCCTTCCACGAGGTCCTCCAGCGCAGCGACCGGGGCCGGTACGTGCTGATCAGCGCGGCCGGCGCGGGGAGCCCCACCGCCGGCAACGCGGCCTACGCCGCGTCCAAGGCCGCGGCCGAGGCGTGGACGCTCGCCCTGGCCGACTCCTTCCGCAAGGCGGGGGGCGACGCGGGCCCGACATCGGCTGCTGCGATCCTGGTCGTCAAGGCACTGGTGCACGACGCGATGCGCGCCGAGCGCCCGAATGCGAAGTTCGCGGGCTTCACGGACGTCACGGAGCTGGCCGAGGCCATCGCCGGGGTCTGGGACATGCCCGCCGGAGAAGTGAACGGAAAGCGTCTGTGGCTGACCCCGCAACCGTAAGGACCGATGCGCGACGTCACCACGATCCGCAGGTACGCGGTTTCGCCAGTGACAACTACGCGGGTGCGCACCCGGAGATCCTCGCGGCCCTCGCCCTCGCCAACGGCGGCCATCAGGTCGCCTACGGCGAGGACGACTACACCGGACACCTCCAGCGGGTCATGCACAGCCACTTCGGGCCCACCGCCGAAGCCTTCCCGGTCTTCAACGGCACCGGAGCCAACGTCGTCGCCCTCCAGGCGCTGACCGACCGCTGGGGCGCCGTGATCTGCGCCGAGTCCGCCCACATCAACGTGGACGAGGGCGGAGCGCCGGAGCGGATGGGCGGGCTGAAGCTGCTCACCGTCCCGACCCCGGACGGCAAGCTCACCCCGGAGCTCATCGACCGGGAGGCGTACGGCTGGGACGACGAGCACCGGGCCATGCCGCAGGTCGTCTCGATCACCCAGAACACCGAGCTCGGCACCGTCTACACCCCCGCCGAGATCCGTGCCATCTGCGAGCACGCCCACGAGCGGGGCATGAAGGTCCATCTGGACGGTGCCCGGATAGCCAACGCCGCCGCGTCGCTGGACGTGCCCATGCGCACGTTCACCAACACGGTCGGTGTGGACGTCCTGTCCTTCGGCGGCACCAAGAACGGCGCGCTCTTCGGCGAGGCCGTCGTCGTCCTGAACCCGGACGCGGTCCGGGCCATGAAGCATCTGCGCAAGCTGTCGATGCAGCTCGCCTCCAAGATGCGCTTCGTCTCGGTCCAGCTGGAGGCGCTGCTCGCGAAGGACCTCTGGCTGCGCAACGCGCGCCACGCCAACGCCATGGCCCAGCGGCTCGCCGACGGGGTCCGGACGGTGGACGGGGTGGAGATCCTCCACCCCGTCCAGGCCAACGCCGTCTTCGCGCGGCTGCCGCACGAGGTGACCGAGCGGCTGCAGAAGCGGTTCCGGTTCTACTTCTGGGACGAGAAGGCCGGGGATGTGCGCTGGATGTGCGCGTTCGACACCCGTGAGGACGATGTCGACGCCTTCGTGCTGGCGCTCAAGGAGGAGATGGCCCGGCAGTAGCCTTGTGGCATGTTTATGCGGTCGACCGGAAATGTATTGCTTCCGGTCGACCGCATCGTTACGCTCCAGCGCCATGAAGCTGATCCAGAACGCCCCCGCGCTCTCCGCCTATCTGGCCGAGAATGAGGCCATCGATCACGGTCACCCGCTCGTGCGGGAGACGGCCGGGCGCCTGGGGGCCGGGGCGGTCGATGCATACACATACGCCTCGGCAGCATTCGCGTACGTACGCGACACCGTCCCGCACTCGATGGACACGGGCGATCCGCGGGTCACCTGGCGCGCGTCCGACGTCCTCGCCGCCCGCACCGGCATCTGTTACGCCAAGTCGCACGCGCTGACCGCCCTGCTGCGGGCCGCGGGCATCCATGCCGGCCTCTGCTATCAGCGGCTCGTCGGGGGCGGCGGCACGGACCTCGTCGTCCACGGGCTGGTCGCCGTGCGGCTCCCCGGGTGGGAGCGGTGGGTGCGGCAGGATCCGCGCGGCAATGTGGGCGGCATCGACGCCCGGTTCTCCGCGGGTGAGGAGTGGCTGGCCTGGGTGCCGCGACCTGAGTTCAACGAAATGGACTATCCAGTAGTCTATGACGTACCGCATCCGGCCGCTCTGCACGCGCTGCGGAGCTCCCGTGACGGTGTGGAACTGGGCCGGAACCTTCCGGCCTCGCTCTGAGCACCCCGCCCCCGAAAACCCTCCGGAGCAATGCACCCCATGACCCTGACGATCACGGTCTCCGACGAGGTCCGCGCCCTCGCCCCCGGTTTCACCCATCTCGCCGTCGAGGCGCACGGCCTCGTCAACGGCCCGAGTGACGAGGACAGTTCGGCACTGCTGGACGACGCGGTCCGGCGGCTCACCGAGCGGCTCGGCGGCCGGGCCCCGCACGAGGACCCGCATGTCGCCGCCTGGCGCGAGATGTACGCGGCCTTCGGGGCCAAGCCCTCCCGCACGCGCAACTCCGCCGAGGCCCTCGCCAGGCGCGCGCTCACCGGTGCCGGGCTGCCGCGCATCAACCGCCTGGTCGACCTCTACAACGCGATCAGCGTCGCGCACCTGATCCCGGTCGGCGGCGAGGACACCGGCCGCATCAGGGGTGCCATGCGGCTCGTGCGCTCCACCGGCCAGGACCCCTTCCTCACGGTCGCGGGCGGCGAGGAGGTCGTGGAGCACCCCGAGCCCGGGGAGGTCGTCTGGCGTGACGACGAGTCCGTCACGTGCAGGCGCTGGAACTGGCGCCAGGGCACGCGCACCCGCCTCACCGAGGAATCGGTCGACGCCGTCTTCCTCCTGGAGGGCCTGACCCCCGTGACCGCGGCGGAGCTCGGGGCTGCGGCCACCGAGCTCGCCGAGTCGCTGGAGAAGATCAGTCCCGGGGCACGGATCACCCTCCGCGACCCGGCGTGACGTTTCCTCCCGGGCCCGTGGGGCGCGCGGCGGATCAGCCGAGCTCGCGCGCCTCCGCGGGCGTCGGAGCCGTACCGCCGAGGTGGGCCGGGACCCACCAGGTGTCGGCCGCGTCCTTGGGGCGCACCGGGTAGGCGCGCTGTGCGGCCTCCAGGAGCTCTTGGACGCGCTCGCGCAGCCGGCGGGTGATCGCGCCCGCGTACTGGTCGGTGGGGGCCTCCACGGCCTCGCCCACGCGGATGGTGATCGGGGTGTGGCTGCGGCGGAAGTTGCGCGGCCGCCCCTTGGTCCACAGCCGCTGGGTGCCCCACAGCGCCATCGGGATCAGCGGGACGCCGGCCTCCTGGGCGAGCCGTGCCGCACCCGACTTGAAGCTCTTCAGCGTGAACGACTGGGAGATCGTCGCCTCGGGGAACACGCCGACGATCTCGCCCGCGCGCAGGGACGCCAGCGCGTGCGCGTAGGCGTCCTCGCCCTGGTTGCGGTCGACGGGGATGTGCTTCATTCCGCGCATCAGCGGTCCGGACACCTTGTGGCGGAACACCGACTCCTTCGCCATGAAGCGGACGAGCCGCTTCTGGGGCAGGGCGCCGAGTCCGGTGAAGATGAAGTCCAGATAGCTGATGTGGTTGCTGACCAGAACCGCGCCACCGGTCTTCGGGATGTGCTCCGAACCCTGGGTGTCGATCTTCAGGTCGAGCGCCTTGAACAGCGTGCGAGCGGCGCCGATGACCGGCCGATAGACGAGTTCTGCCATCTGGATGAAGACCCTTCTTCAATGCCTGGGGAGGGTTCTCCCGGCGGAAGTTACGCAGCCGTAGGTTTTCGGCATTGGGGCGATCGTGCCCCATGTGCGACGCCGTGGCCAGCCCCAAAGGGCCCGGCGCGAGAGATTCTCGTCACGTGAATCCTCCGGGAATGTAATGAGGCCGCGGGGTGCTGACCCTTTGCGCAGAGCTCTGAGAGGGAGGCCGGGATGGACGGGCGGACGACGGCAGGCACGCTGGACGCGGCCCAACTCGGCGCGGAACTGGGGGATCGGGCCACGCTGGTGCAGTTCTCGACCGCGTTCTGCCAGCCGTGCCGGGCCACCAGGCGCACTCTCGCGGAGGTGGCGGGCATGGTCGAGGGCGTGGCCCATGTCGAGATCGACGCCGAGGCGCATCTCACGCTTGTACGCAGTCTCGGAATCAGCCGGACCCCCACGGTCCTGGTGCTCGACGCGACGGGGCGCATCGTCCGCAGGGCGGCCGGCCTGCCGCGTACGGCTGATGTCGTCGCCGCACTGGGCAAGGCGATGTGACGGACCGTGACGCATCTCCCACATGACGGGACGCACTTGACTGCGCACACCACGCATCGTCAGTCTGACGCTATGCCGCCAGAACCCCTTCTCGTCTGCCGGGTCCACGTCGACCTCGTGCGCCACGCGAGTGCGCGCTGTCCGGGTGCCTGAAGAACCCACGGCCCCGTACGCCCCCTCGCAGAAGGATCTTCCCCATGACGGCCTCACCCGATCTCGGAACCTCCCGGACGGCTTCCCCCGAACTCCTCCGTTCCGTCTTCCGGCAGCACGCCGCCGGGGTCGCCGTGATCACCGCGGCCGGCGCCGGCCCGGTCGGCTTCACCGCCACCTCGCTCAACTCCGTCGCCGCCGAGCCGCCGCTCATCTCCTTCGGGGTGGGCACCTCGTCCTCCAGCTGGCCCACGGTCGCGGAGGCGGAGCATGTGGGCGTGCACATACTCGGCGAGGACCAGCACGAGCTCGCCGCGACCTTCGCCCGGAGCGGCGCCGACCGGTTCGGTCCGTCCACCGACTGGCGCACGGGACCCGAGGGGGTGCCGCTGCTCGGGGGAGTGGTGGCCTGGCTGGTCTGCCGCGTGGTGGCCCGGATTCCGGCGGGTGACCACCGCATCGTGATCGCCGAGGTCATCGCCGGGGACCCGGAGCGGGGCGGCCGTCCGCTGGTCTACCACCAAGGGCGTTTCACGGCTCTGCGAGACTGAGGGCGAGCAAGGCGGTGCCGGAGCGGAGTCCGTTGGCTACGTCACAGTTCCAAGCGCTTGCTTATGGGTAACGTACTGGGTGTACTGGCGAGTAATATTCGACCGGGAGCCGGGTCGCCCCGACCGGAAACCGCCCCATAAGGCGCCTATGCTGCGTGCAACAAGGCAGCCCAGAAATGACGATGCAGTAGGAGAGCCGGCGTGAGCTTGAGGATCGTTGTCTGTGTGAAGTACGTGCCCGACGCCACCGGCGACCGGCACTTCGCCGATGACCTGACCCTGGACCGTGACGACGTCGACGGTCTGCTGTCGGAGCTCGACGAGTACGCGGTCGAGCAGGCGCTGCAGATCGCCGACGAGGCGGACGACGCGGAGATCACCGTGCTCACGGTGGGTCCCGAGGACGCCAAGGACGCGCTGCGCAAGGCGCTGTCGATGGGCGCCGACAAGGCCGTCCACGTCGAGGACGACGACCTGCACGGCACCGACGTCATCGGTACGTCCCTGGTCCTGGCCAAGGCGATCGAGAAGACCGGCTACGACCTGGTCATCGCCGGTATGGCGTCGACGGACGGCACCATGGGCGTGCTCCCGGCGCTGCTCGCGGAGCGCCTCGGCGTCCCGCAGGTCACGCTGCTCTCCGAGGTCTCGGTCGAGGACGGCACCGTCAAGGGCCGCCGTGACGGCGACTCCGCGAGCGAGCAGCTCGAGGCGTCCCTGCCCGCCGTGGTCTCGGTGACCGACCAGTCGGGCGAGGCCCGCTACCCGTCGTTCAAGGGCATCATGGCGGCCAAGAAGAAGCCGGTGGAGTCCCTGGACCTCGAGGACCTGGAGATCGAGGCGGACGAGGTCGGCCTGGGCGGCTCCTGGACCGCGGTCGACTCCGCGGCCGAGCGTCCCGCCCGTACGGCGGGCACGATCGTCAAGGACGAGGGCGAGGGCGGCAAGCAGCTGGCCGCCTTCCTTGCGGAGCAGAAGTTCATCTAGATACGGCCTTGCGGGCCAGAAGTTCATCTGAGCCCCGGCCGTTCCCTCCACCCCGCACTCCCTCGCACGCAGGAGATTGAAGTCCCATGGCTGAAGTTCTCGTCTATGTCGACCACGTGGACGGTGCCGTCCGCAAGCCCACCCTGGAGCTGCTGACGCTCGCCCGCCGCATCGGCGAGCCGGTCGCCGTCGCCCTCGGCAACGGTGCCGCCGACACCGCCGCCGCGCTCGCCGAGCACGGCGCGGTCAAGGTGCTCACCGCCGACGCCCCGGAGTTCGCCGACTACCTCGTCGTACCGAAGGTGGACGCCCTGCAGGCCGCGTACGACGCGGTGTCCCCGGCCGCCGTGCTGCTGCCCTCCTCGGCCGAGGCCAAGGAGATCGCGGCCCGCCTCGCGCTGCGCATCGGTTCCGGCATCATCACCGACGCCGTCGACCTGGAGGCCGGTGACCAGGGCCCGGTCGCCACGCAGTCCGCTTTCGCCGCCTCGTACACCACCAAGTCCCGTGTCTCCAAGGGCACTCCGGTCATCACGGTCAAGCCGAACTCGGTCGCCGTCGAGGCCGCCCCGGCCGCGGGCGCCGTCGAGGCCCTGACGGTCTCCTTCTCGGCCACGGCGACCGGCACCAAGGTCCTCTCGCGCACCCCGCGTGAGTCGACCGGGCGCCCGGAGCTGACCGAGGCCGCGATCGTCGTCTCCGGCGGCCGTGGCGTCAACGGCGCGGAGAACTTCGGGATCATCGAGGCGCTCGCCGACTCGCTCGGTGCTGCCGTCGGCGCCTCGCGTGCCGCGGTCGACGCCGGCTGGTACCCGCACACCAACCAGGTCGGCCAGACCGGCAAGTCGGTCTCCCCGCAGTTGTACATCGCCTCCGGCATCTCCGGTGCGATCCAGCACCGGGCCGGCATGCAGACCTCGAAGACCATCGTCGCGGTCAACAAGGACGCCGAGGCGCCGATCTTCGACCTCGTCGACTACGGCGTCGTCGGCGACCTGTTCGACGTCGTCCCGCAGCTCACCGACGAGGTCAAGACCCGCAAGGGCTGACCCGGCAGGAGCTCTGCCCGTACGAAGGCCCGGGGCCGCGTGGTGTTCTCACCGCGCGGCCCCGGGCTGTTTCCGATCACCATTGACGCAAGGACCGCGAGACTTATAACTTCACTATGCGGATGAAAGCTTCCGGGAAGCGGAAACAATGAACGTGGAGGGTACGGTCATGGGTCAGCAGGAGAAGGTGGCAACGAGCCTCGCCGGCACGGTCGGTGAGGAGATCGGCGCCTCCCTCACGTCGGTGGACGCCGAACTCGCCCGCCGCTACCCGGGGGATCCCGGCACCCGCCAGCCCGTCCACACCGTCTACGTGCCCGCCGACGACTTCACCCCCACGACCCTCCGCACCTGGGGCGACCAGGCGCTGGCCGCGCTCGACGAGCACGCCCCCAACGCCGCCGCGCTCGCCTCGGTCCTCGGCATCCCGGAGGAGCTCGCGGAGCCCGTCCACGACCGCGTACGCGCCAAGCTGGAGCGTGAGCCGGTCGAGGACCTGCGCATCGACTTCGAGGACGGCTACGGGCCCCGCCCCGACGCCGAGGAGGACGAGGCCGCCGCCCGCGCGGCGCGTCTGGTCGCCGAGGCGTACGCCGACGGGACCGCGGCCCCGTACATGGGCATCCGGATGAAGTGCATGGAAGCCGCGGTGCGTGACCGCGGCATCCGCACCACGGACATCTTCCTGACCGGCCTGATGCGGGCCGGAGGCCTCCCCGAGGGGCTCGTCCTGACGCTGCCCAAGGTGACGTACCCCGAGCAGGTCACCGCCTTCGTACGGCTGCTGGAGGCCTTCGAGGAGACCCACGGGCTGCCCTCCGGGCGCCTCGGGTTCGAGATCCAGATCGAGACCAGCCAGTCCATCCTGGCGGCGGACGGCACCGCCGCCGTGGCCCGCATGATCGACGCCGCGCGGGGCCGGGCGACCGGACTGCACTACGGGACCTTCGACTACAGCGCGTGCGTCGGTGTCAGTCCCGCCTACCAGGCCAGCGACCATCCCGCGGCCGACCACGCCAAGGCCGTCATGCAGGTCGCCGCCGCGGGCACCGGCGTGCGGGTCTGCGACGGCTCCACGAACGTGCTCCCGGTCGGCCCCACCCGGCAGGTCCACGACGCCTGGCGCCTGCACCACGGCCTCACCCGCCGCGCTCTGGCCCGCGCCTACTACCAGGGCTGGGACATGCACCCGGGGCACCTGCCCACCCGTTACGCCGCCGTCTACACCTTCTACCGCGAGGGTCTCGGCCAGGCCGCGTCCCGGCTCGCCGCCTATGTGGCCAAGGCCGGCGGTGACGTCATGGACGAGCCCGCCACCGCGAAGGCGCTCAGCGGCTACCTGCTCCGCGGCATCGACTGCGGGGCCCTGGACACCGCGGAGGTCGCCCGTCTGACGGGTCTGACCCGCGCGGACCTGGACGGCTTCGCCTCGCCCCGCCGCGGCGGGCTGACCGTCACGGCGCCGTAGGCGTCAGGCCTTCACGCGGGCGGGAGCTCCCCCGAGCCGCGCGGGATGAGCCGGGTCGGGAGCTCCACCCTGGCCGGGGCGTGAGCGGCACCGTCGAGGCGCCGGAACAGGTGTTCCGCCGCCGTGCGGCCGACCGCCGCCGCGTCCTGCGAGATCACCGTGATGCCGAGCAGGTCGGCCAGCTCGATGTCGTCGAAGCCGACCAGGGCGATCCGGCGTTCGCACTCGGCGAGGACACGGACTGCGGTGACCGTCACCCGGTTGTTGCCCGCGAAAAGCGCGGTCACCGGCTCGGGCCCGGCCAGCATGGCCTCGGCGGCGGACCTGACCCGGGCCGGGTCGGTCGGGCCGAGGGAGACCCAGGCGTCCTGGACCTCGATCCCGGCGTCGGCCATGGCCGCGTGGTACCCGCGCAGCCGCTCCGTCGCCGTGTGGATGCGCGGCTGGTCGCCGATGAAGCCGATCCTGCGGTGGCCGTGCGCCACCAGGTGGGCGACGCCCGCGCGCGCCCCGCCGAAACTGTCCGACAGGACCATGTCCGCGTCCACCCGGCCCGCCGGACGGTCGACGAACACCGTGGCGATGCCCGCCTTCATCTCGGGCTCCAGATAGCGGTGGTCGTCGCCGGCCGGGATCACGATGAGGCCGTCCACCCGGCGGGCGCAGAGCGCGAGGACGAGCTCCTGCTCGCGCTCCGGGTCCTCGGCGCTGGAGCCGTTGATCAGCAGCGCGCCGTGGGCGCGGGCCACTTCCTCCACGGCGCGGCTCAGCGGGCCGTAGAAGGGGTCCGCGAGGTCCTCCAGGACGAGGCCGATCGACGCGGTGCGGCCCTTGCGCAGGACGCGCGCGCTGTCGTTGCGGCGGAACCCGAGCGCCTCGATGGCCTCCTGGACGCGGCGCTCGGTGTCGGGGGTGACCCCCGGCTCGCTGTTCACCACGCGGGAGACCGTCTTGAGGCCAACTCCGGCACGGGCGGCCACGTCCTTCATGGTCGGCCTGTTGCCGTAGCGGGACTCGGAACGGCGGGCGGTCTCGGGCACGGTGCGCTGTCCTGTCGTCGGGAACGGTTGATTCCGGCCTCCACCGGAGGTGCCGGGAGGGGGCCGGATGCTGTGGCGTCGAGCATAGGCCCTGGACAACGTTGTCAAGAGAATGGAGACTGGGTGGACCATCCGACTGAAGCCGCAGGTCCTGCGCCCCACCCCTCCGGAGAGTCCACACCGATGCATACCGACCTCGTCGCCGCGCTCGACATCGGCGGTACCAAGATCGCCGGGGCGTTGGTGGACGGCGGCGGATCCCTTCTCGTACGGGCGCAGCGCCCCACGCCCGCCCGGGAGGGCGCCGAGGCCGTGATGGATGCGGTCGGCGACGTCCTGACGGAGCTGGCGGCCTCCCCGCTGTGGCACCGGGCGCGCACGGTCGGCATCGGCAGCGCGGGGCCCGTGGACGCCTCGGCCGGCACGGTCAGCCCGGTCAACGTCCCGGGATGGCGCGGCTTTCCGCTGGTGGACCGGGTCGCGGCGGCAACGGGCGGCCTGCCGGTCACCCTCGTCGGCGACGGGGTCGCGATGACGGCGGCGGAGCACTGGCTGGGCGCCGCCCGGGGCTACGACAACGCACTCTGCCTGGTCGTCTCCACCGGCGTCGGCGGCGGTCTCGTGCTCGGCGGAAAGCTGCACCCGGGCCCCTCGGGCAACGCAGGCCACATCGGCCACATCAGCGTCGATCTGGACGGCGACCCCTGCCCCTGCGGCGCGCGCGGCTGCGTCGAACGCATCGCCAGTGGACCGAACATCGCCCGGCGGGCCCTGGAGAACGGCTGGCGTCCCGGCCCGGACGGGGACGCGACGGCCGCCGCGGTGGCCGCCGCCGCACGCGCCGGAGACCCGGTCGCGGTCGCCTCCTTCGAGCGGGCCGCCCAGGCGCTCGCCGCCGGGATCGCCGCCACCGCCACCCTGACGGACATCGACATCGCCGTGATCGGCGGGGGAGTGGCCGGCGCGGGCGAGGTGCTCTTCGCCCCGCTGCGCAGGTCCCTGCGCGACTACGCCACGCTCTCCTTCGTCCAGGACCTCACCGTGACCTCCGCGGTGATGGGCACCGATGCGGGGCTGGTCGGCGCGGCCGCCGCGGCCGCGACGGTCCCGACGGGCCGTGCCGGTGCCCGGAACGGCGTACGGGCCGTGGCCACCCCGTAGGGCTCCGGGTCAGCGGCCGAGGTCCGCCGGCTGCCGGGGCACCACCACCAGGAACACGTCCCGCTCCAGGTCCATCACGACCTCGGCGGCCATGCCCTCGCCGCGACGGGCGGCGGCGAACTCCTCCGCCGGCCGGCTGCCCCGTGGCCCTCCCGCGGGAAACTGCTCAAGTACCGTGCGGCGCACCGCGTACCCCCTCGTCGTTCCAGTGGCTGCCCGCTCCAACGACGTCCGGCCGTCACGGGTTACGGCGGTGGGGGCGGCCCGGCCCCGTACGGCGGGAGGCCTCCGGCGCAACCGCGTCACCCCCGCGGGGTTTCCGGAGCGGGGTGTTGCGGGCAAGCCACAGGGGGCTACGGAAGAGGGGGACCCGTGATCGTCTGGATCAACGGTGCGTTCAGTGCGGGCAAGACCAGCGCCGCGTGCGAACTGATCGATCTGATCCCGAACAGCACCTTCTACGACCCCGGCCTGACCGGAGGGGGACTGCGCCGGCTGCTGCCCCAGAAGAAGCTCGCCGAGGTGACCGACTACCAGGACCTGCCGATATGGCGGCGTCTGGTGGTCGATACGGCGGCCGCGCTGCTCGCCGAGCTCTCCGGGGTGCTGGTGGTGCCGATGACACTGCTGAGACAGGAGTACCGCGACGAGATCTTCGGCGGGCTCGCCTCCCGGCGCATACCGGTGCGCCATGTACTGCTCTCACCTGAGGAAACGATCCTGCGGAAGCGGATCGCCGAACGAGAGGAGTTCGCCGACGATCCCGAGCACAGCGAGCGCGTCCGGCAGTGGGCCTACGAGCACATCGAGCCGTACCGCGCGGCGCTCGGCTGGATCACCGCGGACGCCCACACGATCGACACCAGCGCGCTCACCCCGTACCAGACGGCCGAGCGGATAGCCGAAGCGCTGCGCACCGGTGAGGCCAGGGAGTGCGGCATAGTCCAGACCCCCGAACCGCGCGCCGAGACCGTCGCGTCCGGGGTGCTGCTCTTCGACGAACAGGACCGGGTGCTGCTCGTCGACCCCACCTACAAGCCCGGCTGGGAGTTCCCCGGCGGTGTGGTGGAGCCCGGAGAAGCCCCGGCCCAGGCCGGGATACGGGAGGTCGCCGAGGAGCTCGGGCTCCGTCTGGACAGGGTGCCGGGGCTCCTGGTGGTCGACTGGGAGGCGCCGAAGCCGCCCGCGTACGGAGGACTGCGCTTCCTGTTCGACGGCGGCCGGCTGCGCGCCGAGGACGCCGCCCGGCTGCTGCTGCCGGGCTCGGAACTGCGCGGCTGGCGGTTCGTCACCGAGGAGGAGGCCGCCGGCCTGCTCCCGCCGACCCGCTTCGAGCGGCTCCGCTGGGCCCTGCGCGCCCGCGAGCGGTCCACCGTGCTCAACCTGGAGGCCGGGGTGCCCGTGGGCGGCCCGTAGCGCCGTACGGGCCGCCCGTGCACCGGGTGGCGGCCCGGAGGCGGTACGGATGCCGCCTCCGGGGCCGTCAGGCCTTCTTGGACTCCGCGTAGTTCCGCAGGAACAGCGCCTCGGCCACCGAGAGCCGCTCCAGCTCCTCCGGGGACACGCTCTCGTTCACCGCGTGGATCTGCGCCTCCGGCTCGCTCAGCCCGATGAGCAGGATCTCCGCCTCCGGGTACAGTGCGGCCAGGGTGTTGCAGAGCGGGATGGAGCCGCCCAGGCCGGAGGACTGCATCTCCTCGCCCGGGTAGGCGAGCCGCATGGCCTCGGCCATCGACGCGTAGGCCGGGCTGGTGATGTCGGCGCGGAACGGCTGCCCCTGGCCGACCTGTTCGACGGAGACCCGCGCCCCCCAGGGGGCGTGCGACTCCAGATGGGCGGTCAGCAGCTTCGTCGCCTCGGTGGCGTCCTGGCCCGGCGGCACCCGCAGACTGATCTGCGCCCGGGCGCTCGCCTGCAGCGACGGAGTGGCGCCGACCACCGGCGGGCAGTCGATGCCGATGACGGTGACCGCGGGCCGCGCCCAGATGCGGTCGGCGACCGTGCCCGTACCGATGAGCCCCACACCGTCCAGCACCTTGGCGTCCGAGCGGAACTCGCCCTCCGGGTACTGCAGTCCGTCCCACTCCGCGTCGGACGTGAGCCCGTCGACCGTCGTCGTGCCGTCCTCGGCCCGCAGGGACGCCAGCAGATGGATCATCGCCGCCAGCGCGTCCGGAGCCGCGCCGCCGAACTGCCCTGAGTGCAGGTTCCCTTCGAGGGTGTCCAGCTGGACCCGCAGCATGGTCATCCCGCGCAGCGTCGCGGTCACGGTGGGCAGCCCGACGCGGAAGTTGCCGGTGTCACCGATGACGATCGTGTCGGCGGCCAGCAGCTCCGGGTGTGCCTCGGCGTAGCGCTCCAGGCCGCCCGTGCCCTGCTCCTCCGAGCCCTCCGCGATCACCTTGACGGACACCGGGACGCCGCCGTTCGCCTTGAGGGCGCGCAGCGCGAGCAGGTGCATGATGAACCCGCCCTTGCAGTCCGCGGCGCCCCGGCCGAACCAGCGGCCGTCGCGCTCGGTCAGTTCGAACGGCGGGGAGAGCCAGGCGGACTCGTCCAGCGGCGGCTGTACGTCGTAGTGCGCGTAGAGCAGCACCGTGGGGGCGCCGGCCGGGCCGGGCAGGTAGCCGTACACCGACTGCGTGCCGTCGGGGGTGTCGAGCAGGGCGACGTCCTGGAACGCCTCGGCGCGCAGCGCGTCCGCGACCCAGCCGGCCGCCGCCTCGCACTCGCTCCTGGGGAACTGGGCCGGGTCCGCCACCGACCGGAAGGCCACCAGCTCGGCGAGCTCCGCCTTGGCGCGGGGCATCAGCGAGGCAACGGTCTCGGAAATCGGACGGGCGGTCATGGGCACGCTCCTTGTGGGTGCGACGTTAGGACTATGGCGCGATGTGTACGCGGCCGGGGGCGACGCCCTGGATGCGGCGTCGCGTGTACAACGAATCCATGGCTGATCCTCCCACAGCGGAGTTCGGCCACGGCGCGCCGTAGGATGCCGTGAGCAGCTGGGGCCACAGGTCGGATCGGGAGCAGAAGCACATCGTGAGCAGCGAGAACGCAGACGCCGGACGTGAGCCGGATGAGACGTCGTCGGTACCGCCGGAGTCCTCGGTATGGGACGTCGTCGTGGTCGGCGCGGGCCCGGCCGGAGCTTCCGCGGCGTACGCGGCGGCCGTGACCGGCCGTCGGGTGCTGTTGCTGGAGAAGGCGGAGATCCCCCGCTACAAGACGTGCGGTGGCGGAATCATCGGGTTCTCGCGGGATTCCCTGCCCCCCGGATTCGAACTGCCCCTGAAGGACCGGATCCACGCGGTCACCTTCTCGCTCAACGGGAAGCTGGCGCGCACCCGCAGGTCCAAGCGCATGCTCTTCGGGCTGATCAACCGGCCCGAGTTCGACGCCGGGCTGGTCGAGGAGGCCCAGAAGGCGGGCGCCGAGCTGCGCACGGGTGTGGCGGTGACGCGGGTGGAGCAGCACGGCACCGCCGTGCCCGACCGGCGCACGGTCGCCGTGGTGCTCGCCGGTGGTGAGACGGTGCTCGCCCGGGCCGTCGTCGGCGCGGACGGCAGCGCCGGCCGCATAGGGGCTCATGTCGGTGTGAAGCTCGACCAGGTGGACCTCGGACTGGAGGCGGAGATCCCCGTTCCGGAGACGGTCGCCGAGGACTGGGCGGGCCGTGTGCTCATCGACTGGGGTCCGCTGCCCGGGAGTTACGGCTGGGTCTTCCCCAAGGGCGACACACTGACCGTCGGCGTCATCTCGGCGCGCGGCGACGGCGCGGGGACCAAGCGGTATCTGGACGACTTCGTCGGCCGGCTGGGCCTCGCCGGATTCGAACCGACGGTCTCCTCCGGACATCTGACCCGGTGCCGCAGCGACGACTCGCCGCTCTCGCGCGGACGCGTGGTGGTCTGCGGCGACGCGGCCGGGCTGCTGGAACCCTGGACCCGCGAAGGAATCTCCTTCGCTCTGCGGTCCGGGCGGCTCGCGGGCGAATGGGCGGTCCGGATCGCGGAGTCGCACGACGCGGTCGACGCCCGTCGGCAGGCGCTCAACTACGCGTTCGCGATCAAGGCGGGGCTGGGCGTGGAGATGAGCGTCGGACGCCGCATGCTCAACCTGTTCGAGCGGCGTCCCGGGCTCCTGCACGCGGTACTGACGGGCTTCCGCCCCGCCTGGAACGCGTTCGCGGGGATCACCCGGGGGACGACGTCACTGGCCGAGCTGGTCCGCACGCATCCACTGGCACAGCGGGCGCTGCACGTGATGGACCGCCGGCAGTCGGCCGGTCCCCGGTAGACAGCCGTCGGAGGCACCGTCACCGGGCGGACGCCCGGGGCGGTGCCTTGCCACACCCGTTCCCGTCGGCTCAGCTCCCGACCGTGATCCGGAAGACGGGGTGTTCGGGGCAGGCCGCCAGGAGCTCGGCATCGGTGGACTCGGCCGTGATGCCCTTGAAGTACTGGTTGACCTCCCAGCCCCAGCGCTTCAGATAGGCGCGGACGATCCGCGCCTTCTGCTCGTCGTCCGCGATCTCCACGGCGGTGAACGCACGGACCTTGCGGCCCACCTTGAGCTCCCCGCCTCCGGCCGCACGCATGTTGCGTACCCACTGGGAGTGGCCGCGGGCCGAGACCAGGTACTGGGCGCCCTCGTGGTGGTGGGGGTTGACGGGGATGCGCTGCATCCGGCCGCTCTTACGGCCCCGCACCGACATCTCGGCGCTGCCGAGGAGGCTGATGCCGTGTCGTGCCAGCCAGCCGATGACACCGTTCATCCGCTGCGCGAAGGCGCTTGCCTGGAGGTAGTACGGCTGCTGCGACATGGTGGCTCCTGCCATTGAGAGAGCGGTGCTCTCGCTTGAGATCAGTGTGCACGAGTGCGGCGATCCAAAGCAAGAGCAGTGCTCTCTTTTGTGTTCGGTGCTCCGATCGCGTGGCAGACTGATGCCATGAGCACCATTCGAGGAGCCCGGGAACGCGCCCGCATCGAAGTCACCGCGGCGATCAAGGACGAGGCCAGGCGGCAGCTCGCCGCTGAGGGCGCCGCGAAGCTCTCCCTCCGTGCCGTCGCCCGCGAACTGGGCATGGTGTCCTCCGCGCTGTACCGCTACTTCCCCAGCCGCGACGACCTGCTGACGGCACTCATCGTCGACGCCTACGACGCGGTGGGCGAAGCCGCGGAGACAGCCCGCGACAGGAGCGGCGGCCCGGCCGGCCGCCATCCCGAGCGCTGGCTGGCGGTCGCCCGCGCCGTACGGGAATGGGCCCTGGCACACCCCCATGAGTACGCACTGATCTACGGCTCGCCCGTCCCCGGCTACACCGCCCCGCAGGACACCGTCGGTCCCGCATCCCGCGTGGGCCAGGTCCTGATCGGCGTCGTACGCGACGCCCACCGCGCCGAGGGCCTCGCCGTTCCCCCGCAGGACGCGCGGCTGCGCACCGAGGGCGCACGCATGGCGGCGGATCTGGCCGCCGATCTTCCGCCGGCTGTCGTGGTGGCCCTGGTCTCCGCGTGGGCGCAGCTCTTCGGGCTGATCTCCTTCGAGCTGTTCGGCCAGTTCAACCGGGTCGTCGAGGCACGCGAGGAGCTCTTCCGGCACGCCGTCCACGAACTCGGGCGCTCGGTGGGCCTCCTGGACGGCCGGGCCACCGGGGGCGCCGGGGCCGCCGGGGCCTGACGCGCGGCGCACCGGCACGGGCGCTCGGGCGGGAATCGGGCCGCGGACGGAGGCCACCCGCCCGCGCGGAGGCGATCCGCCCGGACGGAGGTGACCCGCCCGGACGCGTACTCCCCGGGGAGTACGTGGGGTCACCACGCCCGGCTGACGTGCGCCGGGGGTCCGCGCGTCTAGCGTGGCCGGTATGCAGGATCAGCGAGCGCATCCGAGTGCGGGCCCGCGCCCGGAGCCGGGAGGCCGAGGGCGCGGCCACGGGCCCCCGTGGGGCGGAAGGCACGGCGGGGCGGAGGGGTACGACGGGCGGGGGAGGCGCGGCGACCGTTTGCCGTGGCCGTCGACCCTCGTGGTCGGCGTCATCGTGATGGTGGGCACCGGTGCCACCGCGCACGGCCAGGGCCGCGAACCGCTGGGCCTCGTCGCCCGGCTGCTCCTCGTCGCCGCGGTCGCCGTGCTGCTCGTGCGTCACCGTCACCCTGTCGTCGCGGTCGCCGGAACGTCCGCCGCGACGCTCGTCTACCTCGGCCTGGGGTATCCGTACGGCCCGGTCTTCCTCGCCGTCGCCGTCGGCTGCTTCGGGGCCATCGTGTCGGGGCACCGCAAGGCCGCATGGTGGTCGCTGGGAGCCCTGTGGGCAGGGCATCTGCTGGCCGCGCACTGGCTGTACCGATGGCTGCCGCCGAAGGGCGACGGCCCGGCGCCGTGGGCGCAGGAGGCGTTCGTCACCGCCTGGGTCGTGGCGATCGTCGCCGCGGCCGAGCTCCTCCGGGTGCGCCGTGAGCAGTGGGCGGCGGCCAGGGCGGAGCGGGACGCCGCGGAGAAGCGGCGGGCCGACGAGGAGCGGCTGCGCATGGCCCGTGAACTCCATGACGTCCTGGCCCACAGCATCTCCGTCATCAACGTCCAGGCCGGGGTGGGGCTGGCCCTGCTCGACTCCGATCCCGAACAGGCCCGTACGGCCCTCACCACGATCAAATCGGCCAGCAAGGAAGCGCTCGGAGAGGTACGTCAGGTGCTGGAGAACCTCCGGACCCCGGGCGACGCCCCCCGCTCCCCGGCCCCCGGTCTCGACCGCCTGCCCGAACTGGTCGACCAGGCCGCCGGGGCGGGGCTCACCGTGACCGTCGAGACGGACGGCACGCGCGTGCCGGTCCCGCCCGGCGCCGACCTCGCCGCCTTCCGCATCGTCCAGGAGGCCCTGACGAACGTGGTCCGGCACTCCGGATCGCGTACCGCCCGCGTAGGTATCGCGTACGGCGGCGCGTACCTCGGGCTCCTCGTCGACGACGAGGGGCCGGCGACGGGCGACGAGGCCGGAGGCAGCGGCAACGGGCTCGTCGGGATGCGGGAACGGGCAGCGGCGCTGGGTGGCACGATCGACGCGGGCCCCCGGTCCGACGGCGGATTCAGGGTCACGGCGGAACTCCCGCTGCGGCCCGGCGGCGAGGACGGTCCCGCCGCACGGAACGGGGCGGGAACGGAGGGGGCGTCGTGATCCGCGTACTGCTCGCCGATGACCAGTCGCTGGTCCGGGCCGGTTTCCGGGCGCTCCTGGACGCCCAGCCGGACATCGAGGTGGCCGGTGAGGCCGCCGACGGGGCGGAGGCCGTACGCCTGGTGCGCGAACTGCGCCCCGACACCGTGCTCATGGACATCCGCATGCCGGAACTGGACGGTCTGGCAGCGACCCGGGCGATCACCGACGACCCGGCCCTCCGTGACGTGAAGGTGGTCATGCTGACCACGTTCGAACTCGACGAGTACGTCTTCGAGGCGATCCGGTCGGGAGCCTCGGGGTTCCTGGTCAAGGACACCGAACCCGACGAACTGCTGCGGGCGTTGCGCGCGGTGGTGGGCGGGGACGCCCTGCTGTCGCCGGGAGTGACCCGGCGGCTGATCGCCGAGTTCGCGGCCCGCTCCAAGGAACCCGCGGCGGCGACGCTCCTGGACGGACTGACCGACCGTGAGCGCGAGGTCATGGCCCTGGTCGGCATCGGGCTCTCCAACGAGGAGATCGCCCGCAGACTCGTGGTCAGCCCGCTCACCGCCAAGACCCACGTCAGCCGCACCATGGTCAAGCTGGGCGCCCGGGACCGGGCACAACTCGTCGTACTCGCCTACGAGTCGGGGCTCGTGCGCCCCGGCTGGCTCGGCTGAACGGGCGGCAGGCGCCGCTCCTCGGCCGCACGCGGGAAACGCCACAGGACATGGACGGCCCGCAGGACGAACGCCAGTGCGCCGAGCACGGCCCCGGCCCTGAACAGCACGCTTTCGGCGCTGCCGGGAAGGCGGAGGAGCAGGGCGGGCACCGAGACCCCGGCGAACGTGACCGCGGCCACCAGGACGCCGCTGACCAGCGCGTAACCGATCTCCACGGTCATCGCGTCCCGTTCCGCCTGAGTGCGTCGTGACATGTCCGGAGTGTCACAGGCGCCGTGGCCGACGGCAAGGACGCCTCTCCGCATCGCCTGCCGAACCGCCTCCGAGGGTGGATGCGTCTGCATCTATTGTGCGTGCATGAATAGTTCGCTCCTCTGCTAGCGTGCGGTCATGGCAGCGAAGAGGTCCGAGCAGGCGCTCGTCGGCGAGTGGCGCGAGATGCTCGCGCTGCACGCCAGGACCCTGGGCGAGCTCGATCGGGCGCTGGACCCGCACGGCCTGGGAGCCAGCGACTTCGAGGTCCTGGACGTCCTCACGGAGGCCGCCGCGGAGCGTGGCGAGGCCTGCCTCCGCGTTCAGGAGATCGCGTCCCGGGTCCATCTCAGCCAGAGCGCGCTGTCGCGGCTCGTGGCACGGCTGGAGAGGGGCGGCCTCGTACGCCGTGTGATGTGCAGCGATGACCGCCGCGGTGTGCGTGTCGAGCTGACGGACACCGGCCGGGCCCGCCACGCGGAGGCCAGGCCGCTTCAGCGGGCGGTGCTCTCGCGGATGCTGGACAGGACCGGGAAGTGAAGCGGGCCCGTGCGGACCACGGGCCCCGACCGGCTCACGACCAGACGACCGCGGAGTTCCTCACCCACAGCCCGGCGACCCCGGGGTCTCCCGAGACGGCGACCGACGCGAGCGGAAGGCGATTCCACAGCGCCAGGTAGAGCTCTTCCGCGGTGCCGCTCACGGTGCAGTCGGCAGGCGTGTCCAGGGCGTCCGGCCCGCGGACCGTGAGAGGCGGGGCGTCCGACAGCCGTACGGTCCACACCGTGTCCGTGTCCACGGCCCGCACCCGGAGCGTGCGCGGCGAGTCCGTGCGCACCCGGCTCTTGGCGCGGGCGTGGAAACCGGCCAGCAGTTCGTCGATGCCGTCCACCGCGTGCTGCGGTGCCACGGGGGTCGTCGGACCGCTCCGCGCCGACTCCGCGTCCACCCGGTGGATCCGGGTCTCGTGCGCCTGCCGGCGTGCCCAGAAGGCGACCGAGGACGGTGCCGGGAAGACCGTCCAGCACTCCAGGCCGGCCGGTGCGGCCCGGAGCGCTTCGACCAGCAGGCTGTGGCCCTCGGTGAACCGGTCGAGCAGCGCCTCGCCGTCCAGACCGGGCTCCTCGCCCGCCGGGTGGTGCGTCCGGCGCCCCTCGACGACGAACGCGGTCGCCCAGCGGTGCACCATGCAGGTGTGTTCGAGAAGATCGCGCACCCGCCATCCGGGGCAGGTCGGGACCGGGGCTTCCGTCCCCGCCTCACGGGCAGCCCGGGCGAGTGCCCGGCCTTCCGCGGCGAGGGCTGTCAGGTGCTCGGAGGTCTCCACGCCGGCGATTGTGCCAGAGACATGTCAGGCGCTACGGGGGTGCGCGGAACGTCCCCGGCCGGGGCCGCGCATCAGCCGGGAGAACCAGCCCAGCGCACAGGCCTGCACGAGCACCGACACGACCAGCGCGAGATACGTGAACCAGGCGGGACCCCCGGAGTCCGGCCCGGCCATCGAGCTGCCGAGAAGGAAGACGAAGACGGTCGGCGCGGCCAGGAAGAACAGCCAGACACCCGCGAACGAGGCGTCCTCGTGGGACACGAACAGCGTGTCCACCGCGACGAACACCGCGACCGCGAGCACGAGGCCGAGGTAGATCCGTGATGCCGTGTTGCCGAAGGTCAGCCGTGCCGCCGTGCGCAGTCGCCGGTTGCCCGTCACCTGATGACTCATGTCCGCTCCCCTGGATGGCCGATACCTCCATCCTGCGCCGGGGGAGCCGGCGGTGCCTGAGTACGACTACTCAACCGTTCAGGTGTTCGCCCGCGTTGCGGGCCGCGTAGCCCAGTACCGCGGCCGTCGCGGCGAGCAGCGTCACCGTGGTGAGGGCCACCGGGAGGGAGAACCAGTCGGTGAGGAAGCCGATCACCGGCGGCCCCAGGAGCATCCCGCCGTAGCCGAGGGTGGAGGCGGCGGCCACCCCGCTGGGTCCGGACAGTGCGCCCGCACGGCCGACGGCGACGGGAAATATGTTGGCCAGGCCCAGACCGGCCACGGCGAAGCCGAGCAGCACGAGCCAGACGGCCGGAGCAAGCGCGCCGAGCAGCATCCCCGCCGCAGCCGTGACCCCGCCCGCCACCAGCGTGCGGGTCTGCCCGAAGCGTTCGAGGAGGGCGGTGCCGGTGAGCCTGCCGATGGCCATGGTCAGCGCGAACAGGGAGTACCCCGCGGCGGCGAGACCGGGGGCGGCCCCCAGATCCTGGCTGAGGTGCAGTGCGCCCCACTCGGCGAGCGCGCCTTCGCCGTACGCCGTGCAGAGGGCGATGACGCCGAACAGGACGACGATCCGGCGCGCCTGGACACTCATCCCCTTCGGCCGCTCCGCGGTGTCCGCGGTGGGCGGTCCGCCGGGGGGAGCGGCAGAGGGGCCGCGCAGAAGTACCGGGCCGGTCACCGCCGTGACCAGCAGCCCGACACCCGTCAGCGCGAAGAGATGCGTCGCGGGCGACAGGCTGCCCGCGACCAGCCCGCCGAGCCCCGCGCCGGCCATGCCGCCGAAGCTGAACGCCGCGTGGAAGCTCGGCATCACGGGGCGGCGCAGTGCGGAGACCAGATCGACCGCCGCGCTGTTCATCGCCACGTTCAGCCCGCCGTACGCGGCGCCGAAGATCAGGAGTACGAGGCCGAGGGTGAGGGCCGAACCCATCTGCGCCGGAAGGGCGATGCTCAGGGACAGCAGCACACCGCAGACCACGGTGACCGCATGGCTTCCGTAGCGACGGCACAGCCTGCCGGTGAGCATCATGGTGACCACCGCACCGGCGGAGACGCCGAGCAGGGCGAGTCCGAGGGTGGAGGCGCTGGCCCCCGTCTGGTGCTTGATGGCCGGGATGCGGACCACCCAGCCGGCGAAGAGGAACCCGTCGAGGGCGAAGAACACGGTCAGAGCGGTACGCAGGCGGGCCGACGAAGGTGGGGCGGTGTCTCCGCCAAGTTCCCCCGACAGGGCCGTCCGCAGTTTGTTTACTTGCGGCACAAAGTGAGCATAGAGTTGCCCCGAGGGTGTGCGCAAGGCCGCTGTGCCGGTGACCGGCCGGTGAACGGTGCGGGGTGCCGGGACGTCGGCAATGGCTCCGGATCATGGGAGACTCGCCCCCATGAACGGCAAGTCGACCACCACGCGGACGAAGTTGGAGAGGGGCCGCAGCGCGCTCGGGCCCGCCCTGGAGCTCGTCCACACGGGGCGCGCTCCCACCCGCGCCGTGCTCACCTCCGAGCTCGGCGTCACCCGTGCCACCGCGGGCGCGGTGGCCGCTGAGCTCGAGGCGCTCGGGCTCATCAAGGTCGACTCCAGCCCGGGCTCGGCCGCGGGTTCGCAGGGGCGCCCCTCGCACCGGCTGTCCGTCCTGGACAGCGGTCCCGTGGCTCTCGCCGCCCAGGTGCACTCCGACGGCTTCCGCGCCGCGCTCGTGGGGCTCGGAGGCCGGATCGTGGCCACCGCGCCCGGCTGCGTCGCCGTCATGGCCGACCCCGCCCAGGTCCTCGGCGAGGTCGTCGAGGCCGGTGCCCGGCTCCTGCGCGAGAGCGGACTGCGCTGTGTCGGCTCCGGGCTCGCCGTGCCCTCCGCCGTGGCCGAACCCGAGGGAACGGCACTCAACCCGCTGCACATCGCCTGGCCGGCGGGAGCGCCGGTCCGGGAGATCTTCTCCGCCTGCGTGCGCGCGGCCGGCATCACCGGCCCCGCGTTCACCGCCAACGACGTCAACCTCGCCGCCCTCGCCGAACACCGGCACGGCGCCGGGCGCGGGGCCCAGCACCTGCTCTGCGTCGCCACCGGCCACCGCGGGGTGGGCGGCGCCCTCGTCCTGGACGGCCGTCTGCACAGCGGGAGTTCGGGACTCGCCCTGGAAGTGGGGCATCTCACCGTGAACCCCGAGGGCAGACCCTGCCACTGCGGCGGACGGGGCTGCCTGGACGTCGAGACGGACCCCCTGGCCTTCCTCACGGCGGCCCGCCGGGAGCCCGGCCCCGAGGAGTCCCTGCTCAAGCAGTCCGGCGACCTGCTGCGCACGGAGTACGGCGACCCCGATGTGCGGGCCGCCGCCGAGGAGCTGATCGACCGGCTGGGCCTCGGCCTCGCCGGGCTGGTCAACATCCTCAACCCGGACCGGATCATCCTGGGCGGTCTGCACCGCGATCTCCTGGAGGCCGACCCCGAACGTCTGCGCGCCGTGGTCGCCGACCGCAGCCTGTGGGGGCGCAGCGGAAGCGTGCCGATCCTGTCCTGCACGCTGGACCACAACAGCCTGGTCGGCGCGGCCGAACTGGCCTGGCAGCCCGTGCTCGACGACCCGCTGGCCGCACTGGCCTGACCGGCCGGAGCCCGGAACCTCAGGCCCTGGCCAGGGCGAACGCCCGCGCCGGATGGTCCACGAGCACCGCCTCCAGGAGCTCCTCGCCGAGCGACCGCACCAGCCGCGGACGCAGCCCCCGCAACAGGTACGGCATACCCGGCGTCCCGGGCACCGTCGTGTCGCCGCCGAGCAGCAACTGCCCGCCGAACCCGGCCTCCGCGAGAGCGACGAGCTGCTCGGGCAGCCGCCAGTCCGTGGCGTGATGCGCCCGCGAAGGGCCGTCGAACGCCAGGAACGCACCTGCCCGGGCGGCATCGAGCTGCGCGACGCCGTCCGGGAACCGGCCCAGGTGGCCGAGGATCACCCGCCGCGGCTCCACGCCGAGTTCCCCGCACAGCAGATCCAGCACGTCCCGCGCACCCGTACCCAGTTCCAGATGGACGGCGACCGGCGCCCCCGTACGGTGATGGGCGCCGGCGGCCGCCCTCATCGTGTGCCGTGCGTGTGCGTCGAGGCCGTGGAACGCCCCGGCCACCTTGATCAGCCCCGCCCGTACGCCCGTGGCCCCGATCCCGTCCGTGATCTCCGAGACGAACAGCTCCTCCAGCTCCGGCATGATCCGGCCGAGCGACTCGGGCGCGTAATGGGCCGCTCGGTGCAGCCCCGTCGCCGCGACGATCCGGGCCCCGACCGCCCGCGACAGGGCCGCCAGGTCGGCGGGCCGCCTGCCCATTCCGTACGGGGTCCACTGGACGACCGTCCGCCCGCCCAGCGCGTGGAAGTCCCGCAGCCGCTCACCGGCTTCTTCCGGGTCGTCCAGCTCCAGCCCGGGCAGCACCGGCGTACGGATGAAGAGGTGGTCGTGCGCGTCGCAGACCCCGAGCTCCCCGGCGGGGACGTCCCCGAGGACCGTACGTACCCGGGTCACCACTGCTTCCCCCGCCCCAGCCGGTCCCGCTCCGGCGACGACAGGTGCAGTACCTCGTAACGGTCGCCCGGCGCACCGGACGGCTCGTCCTCCCAGAGGGTGAAGTGGAGCAGTTCCCAGTGGCGCGGGTCGACGGCCAGCGCGGCGGTGACATTCCCCGGAGTGCAGGCCAGCCGGCGGCTCTCCTCCAGTGCGGCCTCCACCGCCGCGGCCGGCCGGACGGTGTCCGCGATCCGCTCACGGCGGCGGACCGCGGTGCGGGGGAGTGCCGCCGAGGCCGCGCCCTCCTCGTAGTGGAGTCCGCTCCAGTGCTGCACCTCCGGGCGTCCGAAGTCGTCGACGATGCCCTGGAATCCGGAGCCCCACAGGAAGCTGTTCATGCCCTCCGGGGCCGACCACAGGTACAGCGGGGCGTACTGATTGACCGGCGAGGTGTCCCCGCGTTCGCGGATCAGGTACGCCTTGAGGCCCAGGCCCGGGAAGTCGTCGAGGAGATGGCCCCTGGTCGCGACCCGCTCGCGGATGATCCCCATGCCGTAGTCGGCGGGAAGCGTGATCTCGTACTGCATGGCGTGCACGCGTGTGCTCCTCAGGCCGTTCGGTTCGATGTGACGTGCGCGGCGAGCAGGGAGAGCAGTCCCTGGACGGCCGAGTCGAAGGCGTCCGTCGAACCGGACGCGCGGGCCAGGACGTAGCCGCCCTGGACCGTCGCCACGACCGCCGCCGCGACCTCCCGGGGTGCGACGCCGGGGGAGAACTCGCCCGCGTCCAGGCCCTCCTGGAGAATCCCGGCGAGCCGCTCCCGCAGCCAGCCGATCGTCTCGTCCACCGGGGCGCGCAGCGCGTCGCTGGCCACCACCTCGGGATCCATCGTCAGCCGCCCCACCGGGCAGCCCCGCAGCACCTCGCGCTCGCGCAGCAGATAGGCCGAGATCCGCTCGTACGCCGATCCGGGACCGTCCAGCAGGCGTCCGGCCGTCTCCCGCATCTCCGCGGAGGTGCGGGAGACCGCGGCGAGTGCCAGACCGGGCTTGCCCGCGAAGTGGTGATACATGCTGCCCTGGCCCGCCCCCGCCCGCTGCTGGATCGCCTTGGGGCTGGTGCCCACGTAGCCGCGCTCCCACAGGAGCTCCTGGGTGGCTTCGATCAGCCGTTCCGGAGTGCTCATGAGGCCACTGTACATACCAGTAGGTACAGAATCCATGGTGCCTGCGGCCCCGCGCGGGAGCAGGCCCGCGGGCTCGGCGTACTCCCGCCGCCGTACACGAACTGCCGCCGGCCGTACGACGCTTCCGGCTGCTCCCGGAGACAGGCTCGTAGGTGACAGGAACGCACGGACGATCCCCCTTCACCGAGGAGCTGACCGAGATGAACACGCTGGCGAACTCCGGAGGACCCGGGCCCTGGATCCTCTTCTTCCCGATCATCTGGGCGGCTGTCGCCGTCGGCGTCATCACGCTGCTGCGCCGCACCGTCGGGCGCGGCCGCCGCGGCCCGTGGCAGCCGCACGGCGTCCGGCGGGGCGGCCCCGTGGACGGGCAGTCGCCGATCGGCCTCCTGGGCCGGCGGTTCGCGGCGGGTGAGATCGACGAGGACGAGTACTGGCGCAGGCTCTCCGTCCTGGACGAGCCCTACGGCCGCTACGACAAGGACGGCCCGGAATGACCGCGGAAGGCGGCCGGGGCCGGGCGTGAACGGAGCGGAGCGCGTCGATCACGAGTGGATCGACGCGCTCCTGTGTGTGCGGTGCGCTGTGTACGGTGCGCGGTCGCTCTCCGGTCAGCCGACGACGGTCAGCCGACGACGGTCGACCGGGCGTGCGTCCGTGCTGCCGTCGGCTCCACGAACCCCACGACGTCCGAGCCGAACGGGCCGTCGGTCGTCGACCCGTACACCGGAAGAGGGGGCAGAGCCGTGGTGAACGACGGTGCGGGCAGGGTGAACCAGATGACCTTCCCCGCGTCGTCGCTCGGTCGTACGCCCCAGCTCTCGCTGACCGCGGCGATCATCGCCAGTCCGCGCCCGGAGGTGGCGGACTGGTCGGCGTCGCACACGGTCGGCAGCCGGGGGTCGTGGTCGTGGACGGAGACCGTCAGCCGGTCGAGCAGCAGCTCGATCTCGACGGTGCATGATTTGTCCGGCTGTGCGTGCCGGTGGACGTTGGTCAGCAGTTCGGTGACACCGAGCGCTGCCTGGTCGATCAGAGGATCGAGATGCCAGTAGCGCAGTTGCGCCGAAATTATTCTGCGGACCTGACCGATCCGCGACGGCAGGGCCTGGAGCTCCACCGCGCAGTGCCTGCTTGGCTCGCTGATCACGGCTGCGACTCCCCGAAATAGGTCCGGAAGAAGACGAAGGAACGGATCCAGCAGATGGCTGACTGCTGTTTCTGGTCATGCATGGTCCGCCCCTGCGTGGCTCCCGGCGGGGGCGGCTTTCGCTGTCACCGCCGGTACACCATCAGTGACGTGTGACCAGCGTGACTCAGGGGGTTGGGCTCCGCAACTCGCGGTGTCCGTACCGGGCCGTAGCGTCAGACCCGCCGCCCCGCGGCACTCCGTAGCGCCTCCAGGAACCTGCGGACGGGCGCGGCCCCGCCGGGTCTGCGGTTGCGCTGGCCCATGGTCAGCCGGTACCGCACCCCGTTGATACGGGCGACGGCCGAGTCGGCGGCCAGGAACCACGGCTTCCCGGCGCTCACCGCCGTCACCGGGGCGCTGGCGATCTCCCGCCCGGTGCTCGTCAGCAGCGCGATGCGGCCGTCCTGGACGATGACCTGGCCGGCCCTCGTCAGCGACCGTGCCCACCGCCGGATCCTGACGTCGCTGGCCCTGAACTCGGCCGCGCCGAACCCCGGCGCGCCGAAATCCGCAGCACTGAACTCTGTCTCGGCCATGGCGACTTCGCCCCCCTTGTACCGGCTTCTGCAAGTCTGCCCGTGAAGGGGGCCCTGACACCAGGCCTCATCACCACCGATTCCGGCCGCTCGCCCGGACCGGGGGCGTGGCCCGAGGCGGCGGTGGGACCTGCTGGGCCAAGGGAGGCCTATGGGTTGCCAAAGTAAACGTTTGTGCAGGTGGGGGGAATATCGTAGGTCCCACGGAGAACCGCCGTCACCCGAAGGAGACCGCTGATGGACACCAGTGAGCACACACCGGGCGGTGGCGTGGTGGAGACCGTCGACGTCGACCGGAGCGACCCGGACTACCGCGCCTGGCTCAAGGAAGCGGTGCGCAAGGTCCAGGCGGACGCGAACCGTTCGGCCGACACCCATCTCCTGCGCTTCCCGCTGCCGGAACACTGGGGCATCGACCTCTACCTCAAGGACGAGTCGACGCACCCCACCGGCAGCCTCAAGCACCGGCTGGCCCGTTCGCTCTTCCTGTACGGACTCTGCAACGGCTGGATCCGCCGCGGCAAGCCGGTCATCGAGGCCTCCAGCGGCTCGACGGCCGTCTCGGAGGCGTACTTCGCGAAGCTGATCGGTGTGCCGTTCGTCGCGGTGATGCCCCGGACCACCAGCCCCGAGAAGTGCCGCCTGATCGAATTCCACGGCGGACAGTGCCACTTCGTCGACGACGCCCGCCGCATCTACGAGGAGTCGGCGGCCCTCGCGGCCGAGACCGGCGGTCACTACATGGACCAGTTCACCTACGCGGAACGGGCCACCGACTGGCGGGGCAACAACAACATCGCCGAGTCCATCTACCAGCAGCTGAGGCTGGAGCGGTATCCCGAACCCGCCTGGATCGTCGCCACGGCCGGCACCGGCGGCACCTCCGCGACCATCGGGCGCTACGTCCGGTACATGCAGCACGACACACGGATCTGCGTACCGGACCCGGAGAACTCCTGTTTCTTCGACGGATGGACCAGGCACGACCAACTGGCGACCAGCGACTGCGGCTCACGCATCGAAGGCATCGGCAGACCCCGGATGGAGCCGAGCTTCGTGCCCGGCGCCATCGACCGGATGATGAAGGTGCCCGACGCGGCCAGCGTCGCGGCGGTCCGGGTGCTGGAGCGCGCCATCGGCCGCAAGGCGGGCGGATCGACCGGTACCGGGCTGTGGAGCGCCCTCAAGCTCGTGGCCGAGATGGTGGAGAGGGGAAGCACCGGAAGCGTCGTCACGCTGTTCTGCGACCCCGGCGACCGCTACCTCGACAAGTACTACTCCGACGACTGGCTGAGCGGGCAGGGCCTGGACATCCGCCCGTACACGGAGACGATCGACCACTTCCTGGCCACCGGCACCTGGTCCTCCTGAGCCGGGCGGTCGTCCGCCCTCTCTCATCCGGGATCGGGAAGGCGTTCGACCGCGACCATGGCCGCGTCGTCGCCCAGGTGGCCGCCCGCGTGGCGCAGCAGATCGGCGCCCAGGCGGTCGAGGAGCGGTCCTGGCCCCGCTCCGGTCCACGAGCCCACCCGCTCGGCCAGCGGGTAGAAGCGGCCGGAGCCGTCCCGCGCCTCGGTGACGCCGTCGGTGTACAGCAGCAGCACGTCACCGGCACGGAAGCTGAACACGTCCTCGGCGGGTCCGGCGTCCGTCAGCGGGCCGACCCCGAGGGGCGGAGCCGGTTCCGTCGCGTCGAGGGCGTGCACACGTCCCGCCCGCAGCAGCAGGGGCGGTGGATGCCCGCAGCTGACCAGCCGGAGCTCCGGTTCCGTATCCGGGATGTCGAGTACGGAAGCGGTGACGAAGACCTCCGCGATGTACTGGCCCTCGGCCCGGTCCGCCGTCTCGTTCAGGGAGTCGATCCGGTGGGCGGCCACACTGCTCTCGAGGCGGGTCACCAGATCGGGCAGATGCTCCTCCTGGCGGGCCAGCGCGCGGAAGGCACCCAGCACACCCGCCGCACCGCTGATGGCATCGAGACCCTTGCCCCGGACATCACCGATGATCACGCGGGTTCCCCAGGCCGTGCGGGCGGTCGCGTACAGGTCACCGCCGAGCTGGGCCCCCGCCTCGGCCGCCATGTAGACCGAGGCGAGGCGCAGTGGTCCGCTGCGCCCGGGCAGGGGCCGGAGAACGCTGCGCTGGGCCGCTTCGGCCACGGTCCGCAGCCGCACCATCTCAGCCGCTCTGCGCACCCGCAGATGGGCGAAGAACGTGACGATGGCCGAGATCAGGAAGAGCGCGGCGATCTGGAACATGTGATTGAGGTCGGTGATGCTGGAGCGTGTCACCGCCACGACCGCCTGGGCCAGCACCGCGACGGCGCCGACGAACGCGGTAGGCCGCGGACCTGCGAACGACGCGGTGAGCGCCGGTGCCGCCACGAGGAACGGACCGAGGTGGACGCCGGGCGGAACATTGATGTCGACGACCGTCACGACGGCGATCAGGACCAAAGGCGCCACGAGGAGTGCCCGGCTCCACCGGGAGCCGTCCTGGATTCCATCTGCCCACTGCCGGAAGTCCATGATTCCGGGATACCTCACCAGCCCCCTCGCCGCCCCTCCTGGGCGACCGCGGGGCGCGTTCCGCGCGGCACTCAGTCGTCGAGCAGGGTGCCCAGCTCGCGGGCGAAGACCTTACGCCCGGCGGTCGCCAGCAGCGGATCGGCCCAGCGTGGCAGCAGCCTCACACGCAGTTCCTCGACCCAGACCACATGCGAACCGGAGCCGGTCGGGCAGACGTCGATCGAGGCCCGGCCGCGCACCACGGCACCCCGCTTCTCCAGCCGGCACAGCCCGGCCCGGCCGGCGGCGGGCGGGATCCACCGCACCACTTCCATCGGATCGTCGAAGCCCAGCGGCCCCACACCGGTACGGGCCACGAAGACCGTGCCGGTCCGGGTGGGCAGGCCCGCGGGGACGGTGACCGAGGTGAACGGAACGGTCCCGCCGTGCCGCTCCCAGTCGGTCACCCGCCGCCACGCCTCGGCGGCTGGGAGGGGAGTGAAACGCTCGATGCGGAATACGGCCACGGTCCGATCCTAGGACGTCCGTCGCCCGGAAGCCCCGGAGCCGGAAGGCGCGCGCCCCACTGGAGGCGGACTACTCGTCCGACGACCCGCCCGCCACCACCAGGCCCGGCAGGTGCTCCTCGATCTGCTGCCTCGCCGCGTCCGGCAGACCGGCGTCCGTGACGAAGGCATCGACCTCGTCGAGCGCCGCGAACGAACTCAGACCCACCGTGCCCCACTTGGTGTGGTCCGCGACGACCACGACGCGCCTGGCCGCCCGTACGAAGCGGCGGTTCGTCTCGGCCTCCGCGAGATTGGGCGTGGAGAGACCGGCCTCGACCGAGATCCCGTGCACCCCGAGGAACAGCACGTCGAAGTGGAGCGACCCGATCGCACGGTCCGCGACCGGCCCGACGAGCGAGTCCGACGGCGTACGGACCCCACCGGTCAGCACCACCGTGGCCGCACCGGCCCGAGCACCGCCCGTCGCGGTCGGGCGCTGCGCCCCGTGGAACACATCGGCGACCCGCACCGAGTTCGTCACCACCGTCAGCCCCGGTACGTCCAGGAGGTGCCGCGCCAGTGCGAACGTGGTGGTGCCGCCGGAGAGCGCGATCGCGCTGCCGGGCACCGCCATCGTGGCCGCCGTGCGGGCGATGTCCTCCTTGGCGCTGAGCTCCAGCGTCGACTTGGCCTCGAAGCCGGGCTCGTGCGTGCTCGCCTCGACGACCGGGACGGCTCCGCCGTGGACCTTCTCGATCACGCCCTGGCGCGCCAGGGCGTCCAGGTCCCGGCGGATGGTCATGTCGGAGACGCTCAGCTTGCGGGTCAGCTCGTTGACCCTGACCCCGCCGCGCTTGCGCACATCGTCGAGAATGAGCGCACGCCGCTGCTCCGCGAGCAGGTTCTGGTTCTCGCTCAACGCCGGGCCCCGGCCCTTCCCTCTGTCCGCACGGTCCGGCAGCGGTCCTGCGGGACGCCCTCATCCTCCCACGCACCCCCACAGGCCGTCCCACTGGGGAGATTCGGTGAGAGCCGGTGCGCCGGACACCTCCCGTCGGCGATGGTGGTGACTGCGCATCAGCTCAGATCCCGCCGCCCCTCCCCACCGGCCGCGAGCCGGACGGACCAGAGAGCGAGTCACCGACATTGCCCCCTGCACCCCAGGCCGAGGCCGCCGCGCACAACAGTGGTGCCGCACTGGAACTGCTCGTCCACGGTGTCGGCGGAACCACCCCGCAGGAGATGCTCGGCGACCCCCGTACGACCAGGATCACCGGTGACGTCACGGCCGCCGTCCACCGGCGCACCGAGGACGTGGGAGCCGAACAGCACCCCGAGCGCCACCGGGACGGACCCATCGCCGAGGCCTACTGCTGGTCCAACCTCACCTCGGGCAACGGCTCCCGTGCCCTGTGGCTGCTGCTGCTCCCCTTCATGGTGGTCAACCTCGCCCACTGGATGCGGCCCTCCGCGCAGGGGCGTCCCCGGACGGTCCGGCTCTACGGGGTGCTGGTGCGGCTCGCCGCGCTCAGCCTGACCGTGCTCCTGACCGCCGCGGCCTGCGAGGTCGCCCTCGACCTGGTGGCCTGGCAGTGCGCGGGGACGCCCGAGTGCTCCGGGCAGCGCTCCTGGCTCGGCTTCCTCTCCACCCAGCAGGACGGGTGGTTCGCCCAGCCCGGACGCCGCCTCGCCGTCGCGGCGCTCGTGCCCGCCGCCCTGGTGGGCCTGCTCTGGTACCTCTCCAACCGCACTTGGAGCGCCTACGAGTCACAGCGCCCGCTGACCTGGGACCAGCCGGACAGCACAGAGACGGACGAGGAGGATGACGAGGACGCGGGCGCGGACCCCGGTTCCGACGCGAATTCCGGAGCGCCCCTGGTCCGCCCCGCTCTCGGCAGGCCCGGCTTCTGGTACGGACGCAGGCTGGTGGCACGGCTGCGCGCGGCGCACACCGCGGCCGGATTCCTCACCGTCGCCGCTGCGGTCGGCGGGGCTGCGGCCCGGCACGACCGGGCCGCCGACAGCCCCGTACCCGCGGTGACCGGCGTCCTGTTCGAGACCCTCCTCGTTCTCTGCGGCCTCGTCGTCGTCCGGGTGGTCTGCCACCGCGGACGCAGCGAGCGTCGCCTCGACAGCCGGCTCGACCGGGCCCTCATCACCTTCCTGCCCGGCGCCGCACTCGTCCTCCTGCTCGGCGCGGTGGTGTACGCCGGCTGGTCGCGCCCCGACTGGGTGTCCTCGGGTGCCCTCCCCGGCGAGGCCGTCTTCCGCGCCCTCGCCCTGGGCCAGGGCCTGCTCGTCGTCGTACTCGCCGTGGTGGCCCTGAGCCTCTACCGGCGCGCCCCCGAGCCGCGCACCACCCTCCACGGCCTCGGCGGCCCGGCGGTGGCCATGCTCGCCTGCGCCCTCGGCGGGGTGATGACCGGCGGGGTCGCCCAGCGCGTGGCCGACTGGCTCGACGGCCCCGGCACCCCCGGCATGGGTGCGGGCGCCGACATAGAGGGACCGCCCGTCCTCCTCAGCTGGCAGGCCTCCGTCATCCCGGTCCTGCTGCTCCTCCTGCTCCCGCCGCTCGTCTGGCTGGCGGTGCGCACCGCGCGTCATGCCCGCCGGCTCGGCCCCGCGACCGAGGCGGAGTACGAGGAGAAGCACCCCGAGCCTGGACGCACCCGGCGCATCGCACGCACCCGGGCCACCGCCGCGCTCACCGACTCCGCGCCCGGCATCCTCGGACTGCTCTCCGCCGCCACCCTGCTCCTCGGCGCCGCAGCGGTGACCGGTTCCTGGCTCACCGGCGAGGTGCCGGGCCTCGCGATGGACGGCACGGGCCCGTTCGTCGAATCGGCCGCCGAGACCGCCCAGTCGACCGGCTCCTGGATGACCGGTTTCGGCGTGATACTCCTCGTCACCCTGGGCCGCCGGGCCTACCGCGACGTCTCCGCCCGGCGCACCATCGGCATCCTCTGGGACGTGGGCACGTTCTGGCCGCGCGCCGCCCACCCCTTCGCACCGCCCTGCTACGCGGAGCGGGCCGTCCCGGACCTCTCGTCCCGGATGTGCGCCTGGACCGGGAGCACCCGCGGCAGGCTCGTCATCTCCGGCCACTCCCAGGGCAGTGTGCTCGCCGCGGCGGCGGTGTGGCAGCTCCCCGACACGGCCCGCCGCAGGGTCGCGCTGCTCACGTACGGTTCCCCGATCGAGCGGCTGTACGGGCGCTGGTTCCCGGCCTACTTCGGCCGGGTCCCCCTCGAAGGGCTGCAGCGCTCGGTGCACTGCTGGCGCAACCTCTGGCGTGCGACGGACCCCATCGGCGGCCCGGTCCGGATCGACGAGGGGCAGGGCCCGGAAGTGGACCGGGGCCCGCTGAAGGACCCGCTGGTCTACGGACGCACCACCGCACACCCGCTGCCGGAACCGATCCTGGGGCACTCCGACTACCAGGCCGACCCGGTCTTCGCCGTCGAGCGCGCCGCGCTCCTGGAACGGCTCGGACCCGTCGTCCCCCAGCAGACGGGCTCGGGTGCGCAGGACCGGGGCAGCGCCGCTCAGGGCAGCGCCGGAAGGTCCTCGGGATAGAGCATGGTCAGGTCGTCCGTGCTCGGCTCGGGGAGCTGGGCGACCCGGCCCGCGTGCCGCTCCACCATCGACTCGAAGGTCTGGCGGGCCGTCCGGCCGTTGCCGAAGGCGGGACCCTTGGGAAGCGCGGTGAAGTACTTGAGCAGCGCTTCACCCGTCCCCTCCGCCAGGCTGTACTCGTGCTCCTCGGTCTGCTGCCCGACGATCCGCAGCAGCTCCTCGGGTTCGTAGTCGCTGAAGGTGATGGTCCGGGAGAAACGGGACGCCACACCGGGGTTGACGGTGAGGAATCGCTCCATCTCGTGCGTGTACCCGGCCACGATCACCACCACGGCGTCGCGGTGGTCCTCCATCAGTTTCACCAGCGTGTCGATGGCCTCCCGGCCGAAGTCACGGCCGGAGTCCTCGGGCGAGAGGGCGTACGCCTCGTCCACGAACAGGACACCGCCGCGCGCCCGGTCGAACGCCTCCTGGGTACGGATGGCCGTGGACCCGATGTGCTCGCCGACCAGATCGACACGGGACACCTCCACGAGATGGCCGTGCTCCAGGACCCCGAGCGAGGCCAGGATCTCCCCGTACAGCCGGGCCACCGTCGTCTTGCCCGTGCCGGGGGAGCCCGTGAAGACCAGGTGCCGGCGTACCGACGCCGCCTTCAGACCGGCCAGCCGGCGGCGCCTGCCCACCTCGATCATGTCGGTCAGCGCCCGCACCTCGCGCTTGACGCTGTCGAGGCCCACCAGCGCGTCGAGCTCGCCCAGCACGGCGCCGGAGTCCCGCGCGGGCTCGGCGGGAGCCGTGGGGACGGGAGTGGGCTCGGCGGTCCGCTGCCCGGGCATCGCGCCGAGCAGCCCGGGCGTGGCCTGTGTCGCCGTCAGGACCGCGGGGGCCGGGGGAGTGGCCCCGCCGCGCAGACCGCTCTCGTCGCTGGTGCAGTCCCGCGCCACCGGGCCGCCCGCCTGCCCGTCGCCGCCGGAGCCGTCGGCGAACTCGTAGCCGCCGCGCGCGCACCGCTCGGTCCGGCACCGGGTCAGCGTGGAGCGGCAGCCGTCCATCACATGGAAGCCGTACCCGTCGCTCCCGGTGACCCGGCAGCTGTCGAAGGTGCCCCGGCCCTCCGCGGAGACGTAGAAACCGGCCTCCGCGGGCGAGGTGACCGTGCACCGCTCGATGGTCGGATCGGCGCCCTTGGTCACGATGACACCGGTCTGCGCCGCGTCGATGGTGCAGTTGTTCAGCGTGCCGCCGCTGCCGTGGTCACGGAACCACGCGCCCGTGGACGCCTCGCGGATCCGGCAGTCGTCGAGCTGCGCGGTGGCCCCGTCGCTCACCGAGACCGCCGTGTTGCGGATCTGGGTCAGATCGCTGTCCACGACGTCGGCGCGTGAGCCCCGGTCGAGGACGAACAGGGCGTCGGGCACGTCGTGGAGGCGGCACGAGTCGAGTATCACCGTGGCCCCGTCGCTGACCCAGACCGCCGGGTAGTCGCCCGTACTGTCGTGGATCTCGCACTGGTTGGCGTCGACCCGCGTGCCCGGGTCCCACACCGAGAGGCCGTTGCGGCCGAACCTGCGGACGGTGGAACGGGTCAGCGTCAGCACCGAACGGGACCGCAGGTCGACCGCGTTCTCCGGGATGTCGTGGATGTCGCAGTCCGCCAGCGTGAGGACCGCGTCGGTGTCCAGGGTGACCCCGTCGGCGGACGTGCGGTGCACGGTGCAGTCCGTGAGGTGCGCGCTGCCGCGGGAGGTGATCTGCACCCCGCTGCCCTTGATCTCGTACACCTCGCAGCCCACGGCCTCCAGGCCGCTGCCCTCGCCGGTCACGCTCAGGCCCGCTCCCGAGGAGTGGTGCACACGGCAGCGCTCGAGCCGCGGGTGCGCGCCGTCACGCACCGAGACACCGGACTGGCCCGCCGAGACGACCTCGCACTCCTCGAACACGCCGCCGGCGCCGTCGAGTACGGCGATGCCCACGCCGGCCGGGTTGTCGACCGTGCAGCGGCGCACCGTGGGCCTGGCCGCGCCCCGCACCTCCATGCCGGCGGCCGACCTGGTCACGATGCGCAGGTCCGACAGCTCGGGGGAGCCCTCCTCGACGAGCAGCGCCGGGGCGGCCGAGTCCTGGCCCTCCACATGGAGGTCCTGGACGACGGCGGAGGCGCGGACGGTCAGGGGGACCCCGTCGGCCGGAGCGATCCGCACGGAACCGGCGGACCCCTCGGGGCCGCGCAGCGTCACCGCGCGGTCGACGACGAGATTCTCCCGGTAGGTGCCGGGGGCGACGGTCAGGACGTCACCGTCCGCTGCGGCCTCCAGGGCGGCGGTGAGGGATGCGTATTCGCCCGTACGGCGCCGCCATCGCGATGTGCCGGTGTGCGTCACCTGGACCGTGCCCTGTGCCATGGTGCTGCTGTGCCCCCACCTCGTGCCGTGTGCGCTGCCTCGTGCCTGTCCGCGGGCGCCGCCGGTCCGCCGGCAGCCCTACGGCCCGCCTGCCGAGGAGTCGGGCGGGCCGGTCCACCGTAGCGCGCGTGGCGGGCGCGAGTTGACGGGTCGGCCGCCGAAGGCCACTGGTCAGCCGGATACGGGGCGAACCTGCGTCCGCGGGATCAGCTGCCCGTACCCGTTCTGCCCCAGTCGGGACCGACTTCGGCCCAGGCACGGTCGAGCCGGGCGTACCGCCGTTGCATCATGCGCCATACGACGATCCTGCGGGCGATTTCCGTCAGACCGCCCGCGACCAGCGCCGCACCGACACCTGCGAGCGCCGCGTGGGTACGAGCCGTGGACATGTCCATGGGGCGCATCGTGGGGTGGCCCCGGCCGTCCGTCCAGATCTGGATCCGGGCGCCGGGAGTGGTCGTGGAGGACACCGTCGACACGGTGCCCGTGCGTGCCGTACCGTCCGGGGCGAGCCAGTCGGCCACCACCGACGTCCGCATGGAGCCCTCGGTGACGGCCGCCTCGGGGTCCTGGGCGAAGCGGGTGGTGCCCGACGCGCGGACCACGACGGCCTCGGTGGCGTGGCGTTGCTCGTGCTGGGCCCGCACCGTCCGCCGGAGCGCGTCGTCCGTGAGCGAGCCGGCTCTCCAGCCGATCACCGGTGCCGCCACCAGCACCAGCAGCAGGGCGACCAGCGCCAGCCATGCCTCATGACGGTCGGTGGCCCGGCACACGGGATTGTGCCGCCACCGCCGGATTCCCAGAACCGCTCGCACAGTCATGCACCCCCTTCCCTTTCCGTGATAACCCGGAAGGGCGCCGAATACGTCCTCCGGCGGCGAAGAGAGAGCAATTTCACGCCGCCAACGCCCCCCGGGGCTGCCCGAGTTCCGCTCCTCGGCGACGGGGCCGCCGCGAGGTCCGCCCGTCAGCCGAGGATGCGCACCGGGTCCCCGGCCCGGATCACACCGGTGCCCTCCGGGATCATGTGCTGCCCGAAGAGCAGGAGTTTCCCGTCGCGGCGGTGGAGCGCGAGCGTGCGCAACGGCTCCTTGCCCCGCTCCCCGGTCAGCTGGTCGGTGGTCGTGATGACACACCGTCCGCACGGCTTGACGACACGGAACGCGACCTCCCCGATCGCGATCCGCTTCCAGTCGTCCTCGGCCCAGGGCTCCGTACCCTCCACGACCACATTCGGCCGGAACCGGTTCATCGGCAGCGGCCCCTCTTCCGGATGGTCCCCCTGGGCCACCAGCGAGTTGAGCGCGTCCAGAGAGGCACGCGTGGTGAGGAGCAGCGGGAGGGCGTCGGCGAGCGACACGGTCTCGCCCGGCCGGCCGTACGCCGGATCGACGGGCCTGCGGTGCGACGGCTCGTCGAGATGGACGAGCCGGACCTCCGCACCGAGGCGCGCGCCGAACCAGTCGTGTGCCGCCTCCGCGGCCACCACCACCGTCACCTTGCTCCTGTGGAGCTCGGCGACGACCGTGTCGGCGGGATCGGGCACCTCCACCACCAGCGTCGGGCTCCCGGGTGCCGACAGGGCCAATCCGCCACCGGGCAGCAGCTCGGCGGACAGCAGGGCCATGCGAGGCTGCTGACGTTGGGTGACGACTCTGCTCTCGCTGTCGATCAGCATCCATCGGCGGTCGCCGTCGAGTCCCCATGGCTCGACGGCCACCGTGTCGGCCGCACTGGCGGCCAGCGACTTGACCGGGTGGATGTACGCGGCACCTAGCACAGGAGAAACCATGCCGTCATCCTGCCAGCCGTCACTGACAGTGGGCGGCAGGATTCGTCAGAACCCCCCGGCGCTGGTTCAGTACCCCCGGCCCTGGTACGGACGGTTGTACGGATCCTCGTACGGCGACTGGGCGGGAGCCGGCGCGGGCCGGGGCGACGCCGGACGCATCGCCTCGTAACCCGTGCCGGGCCGCTGCTGCTGTTGCGGCTGCTGGTAACCACGCGGCGCGGACGGCTGCTGCGGGATGTACGGAGCCGGCGCGTGCTGCAGCTGTGCGGGCTGCATCATCGGCGCCTGCTGCATCCCGGCGTTCTGGTACTGCGGCTGCGGGGTCTGCTGCGGGTAGCCGTAGGACCCGGTGTGCTGCGACGGGGCCGCGGGCAGCGCCGGGAGCGCCGACGGCAGCGCCGGCAGATAGCTGTTCCCGGTGTCGTAGGCGGCGGGGACCCGGATCGGCGCGATCTGAGGGGTCCCCCGCTCGGCGACCAGGGAGTCGTAGATCGGGGTGTCGGGGAACGACGGCGCGGCGTAGTAGCCGCTGCCGTAGGTGGAGCGGGGGGAGGTCATGACACATAAGTTAAGCCCACGATGTGCTGGTTGGGGAGCCCCAATCTTGGGGTTATCCGTTTTGCGCTGCTTTTGTCGGTCTGACCTGCCAAGACGCGGTCGCGCCGCACGGGGTGGCACCCCCTCCGCGGACGGCCGGGGAGGCGCGGGACCCGGTGGTCCTCAGTGCTTGTCGCCGTTGTCGCCGTTCCGGCCCCATGGGTGCCGCATCCGGATCCACACGTCACGCGCCTGCCGGCCCGCCCGCGTCCTGCTGCGCGCGACGAGGACGCGCGCCTGTTCCGGGGTCTCCACCATGGGCCCGGAGCCGCGCAGTGGTTTGCCCGCGGTCTCGTGCAGGAAGAAGGTCGCGACGAGTCCGATGACGCCCGCGACCATCAGGTAGTACGCCGGGACCATGTCGTTGCCGGTCGCCTCCACGAGCGCCGAGGTGAACAGGGGGGTGGTCCCGCCGAACAGCGACACGGAGATGTTGAAGGCGATCGACAGGGCGCCGTAGCGCAGACGTGTGGGGAACAGTGCCGGCAGTGTCGAGGCGGAGGTGCCCGCGAAGCAGACCAGCAGCAGCCCGAGCACTCCGCAGCCGATCGCCGGCAGCAGGATGCCGCCCTCCCGGATGAGCAGGAAGGCGGGGATCGCGAACACGACGAGTGCCACGCTCCCGGCCATGAACACCGGGCGGCGGCCCCAGCGGTCGGAGGATCTCCCGACGGTCGTGATGGTCAGCACCACGAGCAGCATCGTGCCGAGGACCAGGAGCTGGGACGTCGCCTCCGGCTCGCCGAGTGTGCTGGACATGTAGGTCGGCAGGTAGGAAGTCACCATGTAGTTGGTGACGTTGTAGAGCAGCACCAGGCCCATGCAGATCAGCACCGCCTCCCAGTGCCTGGTGAAGATCTCCTTGAGACGGCCCTTGCCGGACTGCCGGGCCTGTTCGACCGGGTCCCCCTCGGACGCGGCTTCGGCCTGTGCCTCCTCCTCGCGCTGGAAGGCGGGTGTCTCCTCCAGCTTCAGGCGCATGTACAGACCGATCAGGCCGAGCGGTCCCGCGACGAAGAACGGGATGCGCCATCCCCAGTCCGTCAGGCCGTCCGTACCGAGCACCATGGTCAGCACGGTCACCAGGCCGGAGCCGAGCGAGTAGCCCACGAAGGTGCCGAAGTCCAGCCAACTGCCCAGGAAGCCGCGCCGCTTGTCCGGCGCGTACTCCGCGATGTACGTCGTGGCGCCCGCGTACTCGCCGCCGGTGGAGAAGCCCTGGACCAGACGGCACACCAGCAGCAGCAACGGAGCGGCGAAACCGAGCGTGGCGTACGAGGGCAGGAAACCGACCGCGAAGGTGCTCGCCGCCATCATGATCATGGTGACCGCCAGCACCTTCTGGCGCCCCACACGGTCGCCGAGCGGGCCGAACACCAGCCCGCCCAGCGGCCGTACGAGGAAGGCGGCGGCGAAGGTCGCGAAGGTCGACACCACCTGTGCGCCCGGTGAACTCGACGGGAAGAAGACCTTGCCGAGGGTGCCCGCGAGATAGGCGTAGACGCCGAAGTCGAACCACTCCATGGTGTTTCCGAGCGCCGCCGCCGTCACGGCGCGGCGCACCTTCGGCGGATCGGTGACCGTCACGTCCTCGGCGGCCAGGGCCTTCTTGCGACGCCGGAGCAGCGTCCGCACCATCCGGTCCGTCGCCCCCCGGTCGCCCTGGCGCCGGGGAAGGCGCGGCTGTCGTGTCGGTCCCGGCATGAATGCCCTGCCCTCCGCTGTGTGGCTGTTCTCTCTCCGCCGGACCGGGACCCGCGAGACCTACGTCGTCCGCTCGAGCCGGACGAGGACCGCCTTCGAGGTGGGCTGGTTGCTGATGTCGGCCACGCTGTCCAGCGGAACAAGGACCTGGGTCTCCGGGTAGTACGCGGCGGCGGAACCGCGCGCGGTCGGGTACTCCACCACCTCGAAGCCCTCGGCGCGGCGCTCCGCCTCGTCGTGCCAGACACCGACCAGGTCGACGTGCTGACCCGCGCTCAGGCCGAGTTCGGCGAGGTCCGCCGGGTTGACGAGGACCACACGCCGGCTTCCGTGGATCCCCCGGTAGCGGTCGTTGGCCGTGTAGGGGACGGTGTTCCACTGGTCGTGGGAGCGCAGGGTCTGCAGCAGCAGGTGACCTTCCGGCACATGCGGCATCTGCCAGGTGTTACGGGTGAACAGGGCCTTGCCGACGGCGTTGGGGAAGACGCCCTCGTTGACCGGGTTCGGCAGCCGGATCCCTCCGGGCCGTGCCACCCGCCGGTTCAGGTCGTGCAGTCCGGGCACGATCCGGGAGATCCGGTCGCGGATCGCCCCGTAGTCCGTCTCGAACTCCTGCCACGGGAGGTCGACCCGGCCGTCGAGGGTGCGTCGGGCGAGCCGGCACAGGATGGCCACTTCGCTGAGCAGAAGCCTGGACGCGGGCTTCAGCCGCCCCCGGGAGGTGTGCACCTCGCTCATCGAGTTCTCCACCGTGACGAACTGCTCCCCACCGGCCTGGACGTCCCGTTCGGTCCTGCCCAGGGTCGGCAGGATCAGCGCGGTCCTCCCGCAGACGGTGTGGGACCGGTTGAGCTTGGTGGAGATGTGGGCGGTCAGCCGGCAGGTGCGCATGGCCTCCTCGGTGACCGTGCTGTCCGGGGCGGCCCGTACGAAGTTGCCCGCGACCCCCAGGAAGACCTTGATCCGGCCCTCTCCCATCGCCCGGATCGCGTTCACCGAGTCCAGCCCGTGGGCACGTGGCGGGTCGAAGCCGAACTCCTGCTGCAGGGCGTCCAGGAAGGCGTCCGGCATCTGTTCCCAGACACCCATCGTGCGGTCGCCCTGGACGTTGCTGTGACCGCGCACCGGGCAGGCACCGGCTCCGGCGCGCCCCAGGTTGCCGCGCAGCATGAGGAAGTTGACGATCTCCCGGATGGTGGGGACGCCGTGCTTGTGCTGTGTCACGCCCATGGCCCAGCAGACGATGACGCGTTCACTGCGCAGTACGTCGGCACCGACCGCCTCGATCTCCTCGCGGGTCAGACCGGTGGCGGTGATCACGTCGGCCCAGGAGATCTCCCGCGCGTGTTCGGCGAACTCCTCGAAGCCGCTCGTGTTGGTGCCGATGAAGTCGTGGTCCAGCACCTGCCCCGGACGGTCGTCCTCGGCCTCCAGCAGCAGCCGGTTCAGGCCCTGGAAGAGGGCCAGGTCACCGCCGGCGCGGATGTGCAGGAACCGGTCGGCGATCTCCACGCCCCGGCCGATCAGCCCGCGCGCCTTCTGGGGGTTCTTGAACCTCAGCAGCCCCGCTTCCGGCAGGGTGTTCACCGCGATGATGCGGGCGCCGTTCGACTTCGCCTCCTCCAGCGCGGACAACTGCCGTGGGTGGTTGGTCCCGGGGTTCTGTCCGACGACGAAGATCAGGTCGGCGTGGTGGAGGTCGTTGAGACTGACCGTTCCCTTGCCCGTGCCGAGCGTCTCGTGCAGGGCGTATCCGCTCGACTCGTGGCACATGTTGCTGCAGTCGGGCAGATTGTTGGTCCCGAAAGCCCTCGCGAAGAGCTGCAGCACGAACGCGGCCTCATTGCTGACCCTGCCCGAGGTGTAGAAGACCGCCTCGTCCGGTGTGCCGAGGGCTCTCAGCTCCTCGGCGAGCAGGTTCAGGGCGTCGTGCCAGCTGATCGGCTCGTAGTGGTCGGAGTCCGGGCGCTTGACCATCGGCCGGGTGAGCCGGCCCTGCTGGTTCAGCCACATGTCGGAGCGCCCGGCCAGGTCGGAGACCGGGTGTTCACGGAAGAAGTCGGCGGTGATCCGCCGTCCCGTGGCCTCGTCGTTGATGTGCTTGGCGCCGTTCTCGCAGTACTCGTTGCGGTTCCGGTGGCCGGGAGCGGGGTCGGCCCAGGCGCAGCCCGGGCAGTCCGTCCCGTCGACCTGGTTCATGGTCAGCAGGTCCACCGCGGTCTTCCGCGGGGACGTCTGCTGCAAGGAGTACTCCAGCGCGTGCACCACCGCGGGAACGCCGGCGGCCCACTTCTTGGGCGGGGTGACCGTCAGGTCGTCCTGCGGATCGTCACTGGGCGGCTTCATCGAGTTGCCTCTCGTCTCCTGGATCCCGCCCGAGGCTCAGCCCACGGGCCACGTGGGCACCTGGCTCTTCGACAGTTCCGGCTCCCCGGGCCGTACGTGTCCCTTGCGGATGGTCCCCCGCCAGCCCCCGCCGGCTTCCCCGAGCCCCTCGATGAACTCCTTGAAGCACGCCAGTTCCAGCCGTACGACACGGCCGGCCACCCCGGGGACCGCCGTGAGCGCGCCGGCCGCACCGCGACGTCGGATCCGCATGCGCACGGTGATCGCCGTACGGTCCTGGGCGAGGGCCCGGAACTCGACCTCGCCCTCGTGCAACGGGCTGCGGTCAAGGCTGCGCCAGGCCACATGGGAATCGGGGACCTGTTCCACGATCTCGGTCTCGAACTCCTTGCGTACCGGCCCGGTACCCACGACCCACGCCATCACGGTGGGCGTGACCTGCACGATGCGTTTCACCACACGGCTGAACCGGGGGAAACCCTCGAACTGGGTCCACTGGTTGTACGCGGTACGCACCGGCACCGCGACCTCGATCGTTTCCTCAACGGTGTTCATGCACCACTCGCCTTCAGGGGGCCGGTGCCCTCAGTCTCACCGCGGGTCCGGCAGGCCGCCACACGACGGCCTGCCGGCGGCGCTTCCGGCTCAGTAGCGGGTGGGCGGGAATCCGCGGTCCCTGCGGGGGGTGGTGCCCGTGGGCATGGAGCCGGTGTTCACCTCGTGGTCGACCTGGTCGCGCACCGCCCGGTAGACGGCGTCCGGATCCTCGGGCGTCGCCGTGGGCAGCCCCGCTTCCTCCCGGTCGTGTGTGGTCCGTCGGTCCAGTGCATCCTGGTCGGGCCGCCGGGGCATCCCCCGGCCCCGTCCGGCTTCCGTTTCGCCCCCGACCGCTTCGTTGGACTTGTGGTGCGTCATGCCCGTCTCCTCCTCGGATCGGCTCACCTGCGCTTGCGGCGTCCGCCTCGGGTCAAGGCTGTCCGCCGTCGTCCGTGGCCGGGGCCCGGTCCGCTTCCTGCTCCCCGGCGGGCGCTCCCTGGTCCGCTTCACCCTTTCGGACGGTGCAGTGGAGGGAATCGCCCTGCACCTCGGCGACGATGGTGTCGCCGGATTCGGCCTCACCGCCGAGCAGGAGGTCGGCGATGCGGTTGTCGAGTTCCGTCTGGATGGTCCGCCGCAGGGGGCGGGCGCCGAACTCCGGCTGGTGCCCGTGGGCGATCAGCAGCTTCTTGGCGGCCTCGGTGACCTCCAGCCTCATGCCCTGGGCGTGGACACGCCGCTCGCTGCGGGCCAGCAGGTGCCCCACGATCTCCGACAGGTCGTCCTCGGTGAGGCTGTGGAAGATGATGATCTCGTCGATGCGGTTGAGGAACTCCGGCAGGAACCGGCTCCGCAGCTCGTCCATCAACTCGTCCTTGAGATCGGACGCGTCGCCGTGGTGGTCGAGGATGCGACGGGCCCCGATGTTGGACGTCATGATGACGACGCAGTGCCTGAAGTCGACGGTGCGGCCCTGGCCGTCGGTGAGGCGCCCGTCGTCGAGGATCTGGAGCAGCGTGTTGAAGACGTCCGGGTGGGCCTTCTCCACCTCGTCGAACAGGACCACGCTGTAGGGCTGCCGCCGGACCTTCTCGGTGAGCTGGCCGGCCTCGTCGTATCCGACGTATCCCGGAGGCGCCCCGACCAGGCGGGCGACCGTGTGCTTCTCCTGGAACTCGCTCATGTCGAAGCGGATCATGCGGTCCTCCTCGCCGAACAGCAGCTCGGCGAGGGTCTTGGCCAGCTCCGTCTTGCCCACGCCGGTGGGACCGAGGAAGAGGAAGGAACCCACGGGGCGGTTCGGGTCCCCCATCCCGGCCCGGTTGCGCCGCACCGCCTGGGAGACGGCGGTGACCGCCTCGTCCTGGCCCACGATCCGGGAGTGCATCTCCTCCTCGAGCCTGAGCAGCTTCTCCTTCTCGCTGGCCGTCAGCTGGGACACCGGGATGCCCGTACGGCGGGAGATCACGTCCGCGATGTCGGTGGCGGTGACCGAGACGACGCCCTCGCGCCGTTCCTCGATGCCCGCGAGTTCACCCTCCGCCGCCGCGATCTCCCGCTTCAGCTCCGCGGCCTTCTCGAAGTCCTCCGCGTCCACCGCCTGGTCCCGTTCGCGCCCCAGCTTGGCGATACGGTCCTCCGCCGCGACCGCCAGGGTCGAACGCGCCGTACTGCGCAGCCGCACCCGCGCCCCGGCCTGGTCCATCACGTCGATGGCCTTGTCGGGCAGGAAGCGGTCACTGACATAGCGGTCGGACAGTTCCGCGGCGGCCGCCAGCGCGCCGTCGGCGAAGCGGACCTGGTGGTGGGCCTCGTACGCGTCGCGCAGCCCCTCCAGGATCAGCACCGTCTCCTCCACCGAGGGCTCAGGGACCATCACCGGCTGGAAGCGGCGTTCGAGCGCGGCGTCCTTCTCGACGTACTTGCGGTACTCGTCGATCGTGGTCGCGCCCACGACGTGCAGTTCCCCACGGGCCAGGGCCGGCTTGAGCATGTTGCCCGCGTCCATCGAGCCCTCACCCGTGGCACCCGCGCCGACGACCGTGTGCAGCTCGTCGATGAACAGGATGATGTCCCCGCGGGCCTCCTGGACGTCTTCGATGACCTTCTTCAGCCGCTCCTCGAACTGACCCCGGTACTGCGCCCCCGCCACCATGCCGGACAGGTCGAGGGCCACCACCCGCTTGTCCTTCAGGGTGCCCGGGACCTCACCGGCCACGATCCGCTGCGCCAGCCCCTCGACGATCGCGGTCTTGCCGACTCCCGGTTCGCCGATGAGCACGGGGTTGTTCTTGGACCGCCGGGAGAGGATCTCGACCGTCTCCTCGATCTCCTCCGCACGCCCGACCACCGGATCGAGCTTCCCGGCCTTCGCCTCCTCGGTGAGGTCCCGTCCGAACTCGTCCAGCGTCGTCTCGGGCTTCTTCTCCCCGGGAGCGGGCCCGTCCGCGCGGCCCGCCTGCTCCGTGAGGCCGGCCAGCTTCTTCCCGTCCTCACCCTCGGCACGCAGCAACCGGGCGGCACCCGTGTCGACGCCTTCCAGGAGCGCGCCGAGGATGTGCTCGGGCCCGATGTACGACGCGCCGGCCGTCCTGGAGCGCTCGTAGGCGGTGGCGAGGGTGCGCTTGGCGGCCGGCGTGAGCCCCGGTTCCGAGGACGGCTCGCCCGACTCGCGGGGGAGGACCTCGGCGATCCGGGAGGCCAGGGCGTCCGGATCCATCCTCGCCCGCTCCAGCAGCCCCCGTGCCGGCTCGACCTTCGTCGCCGCCCACAGGAGGTGGTCCGTGTCGAGGTCGGACGTCCCGTCCTCCATCGCCCGCCGTCCCGCCAGGTTGAGCAGTTCCTGCGAGGACTCGGTCAGCAGCCGCCCGATCGGCACGCGCTGCACCGCCGGAGGCGACGATGCCGGCGACATGCCGAAGAACCGGTTCAACAACTCGCTGAAGGGGTCGGACGAGCCGAAATCGAACGACGACATCGACATGGCAGCTCCTGGGGCGGCGGCGGTCCCTCGGACGGGTCACCGGTGAGGGCTCCCCTCAACCGAAACGCGGTGCGGAGCAGCGCGCAACTCGCGGACCTGGAGGTACCGGCCCGCGCTCCGGCGTCAGCCGGTGACGATCCCCATGACGAGGTTGATGGCCGTGGCGAGGATGCCGGTGCCGAAGACGTACGACAGCAGGGAGTGCCTCAGCACGATCGCGCGGATCGTCGAACTGGAGACGTCGGTGTCGGACACCTGGTAGGTCATGCCGAGGTTGTAACTGAAGTAGAAGAAGTCGCGGTACGCGGGCGGCCGGTCCGAGTTGAAGTCGATCCCGCCCGATGCCGCGTAGTAGACGTAGGCGTAGCGGGTGGCGTACATCAGGTGCAGCGCGGCCCACGCCGTGAACACCCCGCAGAGCGCGATGGCCGCGCCGGCGTGCCCGGTGTCGGCCGGGCCGAGCAGGAGCAGCAGCACGATGGCCAGCAGGCCGCACGACGCGACCGCCACGACGACGAGTTCCTCCGTGACGGGCCGGAAGTCCTCACGCCCCGCGTTCCGGCGGGTGGCGGTGGCGTCCATCGGCCACAGCACGGCCCATCCGCCCAGGACGAAGAGCAGCTCGGTCGCGGTGATCCCGGTCAGGCCGCCCAGCGCCGGGACGGTGCCCAGCCCCACGGCCAGGCCGATCACGGCTCCGAGGACCACGGCAGCGCACAGCCGGGGAACGGCGTCCAGAGGCAACCAGGTGCTCATGCGTCACGACCCTAGCCCGGGGGACGGGCCGCGTCCTGGTGGCTCCGACGCGCACGGATCGTCGTACGGCCCCCCCGCCCTGCTCTCGGGAACGGGGCGGGCGGGGCCGGCCGTCGGTCCGGCGGAATGGCAAGGTATATACCTTGTTATGCCCTTCCTGCGTCGCCTCGCCCCCGCCGCCGTCCGTCGCGGCCGGCGGCGTTCGGCCGCGGACGTGCGGCGAGTGCTCCATCCCCGCGGTGCGCTGGTCCTGCATGACGTGGACGGAGCCCTAGTGTTCGCGCTGCGGGCCGCCCTGGCGATGGGACTGGTCGCCGTGCCCGTCGTGCTGGCGGGGCGGCCGGACCTCGCGGTGTACGCCATGCTGGGCTCCTTCACGACCACGTTCGGCAGGAACCTGCCCTACGCCCGCCGCGCCCGGGTCCTCGCGCTGGTGGCCCTGGCCATGACGGCGTGCGTGGCCTGCGGCTCGGCGCTCGCGGCGTGGGCGCGCCCGGAGGAGAGCGCGGCCGGCGCCGCCGTCGTGGTCGCGGCGACGGCGCTGGTCGCGGGGGCGGCCAAGTTCGTCTGCGATGCCACCCGGCTGAGCGGCCTGGGCGCGATCATGGTGCTGTTCTCGTTCGCGGTGGCGGCCCATGCCTCTCCTGCGCCCGCCGACATCCTCCCGTACACCGCGATGGCGGCAGCCGGGGCGGCGCCCGCCTGGCTCCTCGGGATGCTCGGTCTGCTGATCCATCCGGACCGGCCGCAACGCCTCGCCGTCGCCACCGCCCTGCGCGAGGTCGCCGCGCTCCTCGAGGCCCGCGCCGCCGGCGCCGAGGTGCCCGGGCGGACGCGGCACCGGGCCACGGTCGCCGTGCTGGACGCCTACCGGAGCCTCGGGCAGCCACCGCCCGCCCGGCGGGCCGGTCGCCGGCACGACACGGTGCTGCTGCCGCCGGCCGACCTCTCCTGGGCCCTGCTGGTCGGCGCGGAGCGGTGGGCTCCCGGGGAACAGAGGAGCGCGGCACTGTACCTGCGCGGGCAGGCCCGGCTGCTCACCGGACGGCGGCACGGCGTCCCCCCGGCACCCGGTACGCCGCCCTCCGGGGAGGCAGGCCTCGACGGTTCCCGGCTCCCGGCCGGTCCGGGCCGGACGCGCGCCCCGTCCGCCGTGCTGCGCGCCACCGAGCTGCTGCTGGGGCGCCCGCACGGCCCCCACCACAGGGCCGTCCTCGCCGTCCCCGCCCTGCGGATGGCCCTGGGCACCGGGGTCGCGGGCGGCCTGGCCGTGCTCCTGGGCCTGGAGCACAGCTACTGGGCCGCGATCTCGGCCGCCGCCGTGCTGCACTCGGTCAACGTCCGCACCACGGCCCAGCGGGCGGTCCAGCGCACCCTGGGCACGGTCGTCGGCCTCCTGCTGGCACTCGGGGTGCTGGCCGCGGAGCCGGGCCCGGTGGCGCTCGCCGTGGTGATCGTGGCCCTGGAATTCCTGCTGGAGTACATCGTCGTCCGCAACTACGCCTTGGGCGTGGTGTTCCTGACGCCGATGGCGCTGCTGCTCAGCGACCTGGCGGCCCCCGCGCCGGCCGGGGAGCTGATCCTCGACCGCGCGCTGGGCAGCGTCATGGGGATCGCGGTCGGGCTGCTCTGCGCGCTCCTGGTGCTCCACGACCAGGCCGCGATGCGGGTGGAGCGAGCCCTGGAGGCCTGCCTCGCGGCCGCCGAGGACGCCGAACGGTCCCTGGTCCGTCCGGAGGCGACACCGCGCGCGGTCGTCCGGCTGCGGCTGGCGGAGGCGGTCGTCGAACTGCGCGAGGCGGACGACAACGCGGCCGGTGAGGTATGGCCGGCCGAGATCGACCCCTCCGAACTCGCCGCGGCCGAACAACGGGCGTACACCCTGCTCGGCCGGCTGGACCTCCATCTCTAGGACGTCTTCGCACTCAAGGGCGGGGGCCGTACTCGGCCGCGGTCAGGGCGGCGAGTCGTTGTGCCGTGTCGAAGTGGGGGGTGAGGCGGGTCTTGGTCAAGGCGAAGGCCGTGCCGGTGGCCGTGTCGGCGTAGACGTAGCTGCCGCCACCGCCGACCCAGCCGAACGTGGTGGGTGCCTCGTCCGGCGGCGCACCGAGGCGGCCCAGCGGGTAGCCCAGGGCCAGCCGTGCCTGGTTGCCGAAGACCTGGTCGGTGCCCTCGAAGGCCACCGCCGTCACCTCGTCGAGCCCGTCTGGGCCGAGGAGCCGGCCGTCGAGGACCGCGGCGTTCATGGCGGTGATGCCGCGTGCGGTGAAGGTGCCGACCGACGGGATGTCCGCCTGGAGGATCTCAGGGCTGTTGCCCATCGCCGCGGATGGTTGCCGCTCCCAGGGCGCGAGTACGGCATCGGCATCGGGTGGTCCCGATGCCGGGGGCGGTGCGGCGTCCTCCAGCCGTGCCGGCCGGGGCAGGTCGGCCCGGGGCACACCGTAGAAGAGGTCACCCTGGATGCCCAGGGGTACGGCGATCCACTCGTGCAGGAGCTGCCGCATCGGTCTGCCTGTGGCCCGGCGCGCGATCTCGCCGACGAGGAAACCGAAGGTGTACGCGTGGTACCCCGTCCTGGTCCCGGGCGGCCACAGCGGCTCCGCGTCGGCGATCGCGGTGCAGACCCGTGACCAGTCGGGCAGATCGGCAGGACCGATGCGGCGCGGCATCGCCGGCACGCCCACCGAGTGGGTCAGTACGTGCCGGAGCGTTGCCGTCGCCTTGCCGTGGGCACCGAACTCCGGCCAGATGTCGGTCACCGGCCTGTCGTACCCGACAACCCCGTTCCTGACGAGCAGGTGAGCGATCAGAGAGGTCATGACCTTGCCGGCGGAGAAACTGAAGAAGAGGGTGTCCGGGCCCACCTTCCGCCCCGTCGCACCGTCGGCGACACCGGCGACGGCGTCGACGACCCGAACACCCTGGTGGTGGACGGCGACCTGCAAGCCCGTCTCGGCTCCGGTGCCGACCAGTTCGTCGAGGACGCCTTGGACCCTCAGCTGGAGCGTGGGCATCCCGGTCACCGGCTCGGCCACGTGTAGCGGGTCTGGCTGGATCTCGGCAACTTGCCGAAAGCGAAGCCGACGGTCGGCGCGACGCGATACAGGCGGACGTCACCGGCGACGACTGCCTCGCCCAGCCCGAACCACGTCCCTTCCGGGCTGGTCAGATGCGCGCCGTACTTCCGCTCGAAATCCGCGACGGCCTCTGCACGCTCGGCGCGCCCGTCCACCGAGGACGCGACGCCCTCGATGACGACGTCCATACCGGTCAGGGAATGCGTGCCGGTCGTCAGGGCGCAGCGGGGATTCCGGTCGAGATTCAGCGCCTTGCGCTCCTGATCGCCCGTGGTGAAGCACATTCCGCCCAGGCTCCAGGCCGCCAGCAACGGCGTCACGTGGGGTCTCCCGTCAGGCCGCACCGTGGAGATCCAGAACACCTCTGCCTCGCCGATGACCTCACGTGCGGACGCCCACGGGGTCGCCCGCGCGTCCGGGGAGGAGAACGGCCCCAGTGCCGTCTCGGGTTCGCTTTCCGACATGTCACGTCCTTGAGGGGGGGGGGGGGGGGGGGGGGGGGGGGGGGGGGGGGGGGGGGAGGACATAAAAACCACCAACAACGATTAAAAATAGAAC